>JBBRWC010000025.1:0-37373 GCA_038246255.1 Planctomycetota bacterium | reverse complement strand
GTGCACGACGAAGCGCAGGCGCGCCGTGTCGTTGCGCAGTACGCCGAGACTGCGCGTGCGATCGCTGACCACAAGCTCGACGCGTACGTATCGGTCAAGCCGACACACGTCGGGCTCAAGTTGTCCTCCGCGCTGGCGTTCGAGATCTACGACCAGCTCGCGCACACAACCGCGGTCCTCGGACTCGGGCTGCGCGTTGAGATGGAGGACCACCCGACGACGGATGCGACGCTCGAAGTGTTCGAGCGTTTGCGCAAACACCACGCGCACGTCGGCATCGTGCTGCAAGCGCGACTTTTCCGCACGCTGGCCGACATCGAAGCGCTGGCGCCGGGTCCGCTCAACGTGCGCCTCGTGAAGGGCATCTACCTTGAGCCCGCGTCGATCGCGCACACCGCACCAGAGCCCATCCGCGACGCGTTCGTCGAGTGTGCAAAACTCCTCGCCCGTCGCCGCGCGTTCCTTGCGCTCGCGACCCACGACGACAGCATGGCACCCAAGGCCCTCGCGGTCCTCAAAGCGGCGGGGTACAGCGCCAAGGACTACGAGTTCCAGGTGCTCTTGGGTGTGCGCGAACCCCTGTGGGCGACGTGGCAAGCCGCCGGCCACAGGGTGCGGGTTTACGTGCCCTACGGCCCCGAATGGCGGCCCTACAGCACACGCCGGCTGCGCAAGAACCCCCAGGTGTTCCGCCACGTCATGCGCGACACGCTGATGTTTTGGAAGCGCTGAGGTTGCCCAAGCGGTGCAAGGCGCGCGGCGCGCTCAGCGTCCCACTTCGAGCCGGCGCGCAAGCAGCTCCGGCAACACACGCGCGGCGAGGATCTTCTCTTGGGTGCGGCGCAGGTCGTACACAACGCGGTGCCAGGTCACCTGGTGGTCCTCGAGGATGGCGTAGCAGGCGCGCGGATCGCCGTCGCGCGGCTGGCCCGTCGAACCGACGTTGACAAAGCACTTCGTGCGCTCGGGCAGCGGCAGCGTCAGCGAGTCGGCGCCCTGCAATCCGTGCCAGCGGAAGTCCGAATCGTGCATTCCGGGCTGGTGGGTGTGGCCCGCAAATCCGACCCCATCGAAGCACTCGTAGATCGCCTGCAGCTTCGCAGGATTGAGGATGCCGTCCGTTGAGAGCACGTACTCGCGGACCGGGTCGCGCGGCGAGCCGTGGTAAAAGTGGAATCGCCCGACTCTGTGCGTGAGCGGCAGGCTTTGGAGCCAACGCCAACGCGCGCGCCGGACGGTGGAGCCGAACCAGCGCGGCTCGAGGCGTTTGCGTGTGAATTCGATTGCTGTGCGCGCGTAGGAGTTGAAGTCCGACGCGTCGCGGAACACGGCCTCGTCGTGGTTCCCCATGAGGCACCAACTCGCGTTCTCACGCACGAGGTCGATGCAAAACTCGGGGTCGGGGCCGTAACCGACGACGTCCCCCAGGCAAGCGAGTTCGTCGACACCCTGGGCGCGGGCGTGGGTCCACACCGCTTCGAGCGCCTCGCGGTTTGAGTGCAGGTCGCTGATCAGCGCGAGCTTCACGCCGGACCTCCCGCGCGCATCCCGGCGTGCGCGGACTCAAGTTCCTGTGCCACGGCGAGCTCAAGCCGGCGCAGGACGTCGTCGCGCTCGCCGAGGATCGTCGCGCCCGCGGCCTTGCGGTGGCCTCCGCCGCCAAAGCGCAGCGCGAGGCCATGGACCTGGGCATCGCCCTTAGCGCGCGCGGACAAACGCCAGTGGGAAGGCCTGCGCTCCCACACGTACAGCGCCATCTCTAGGCCCTCGACACTGCGCAGCACGTCGAGCGCCCCGTCGCCTTCGGCAAGGTGCTCGGGCACCCCCGCGTCGAGCGGCAGATCGATCAGGGCGACGCGGCCCCCGTGCAGGTAGCGGGCGCGGGAGAGGAGTTGGCCGAGCACCGCGGGCGACTCGGGATTCCGGCGCTGGTAGAGGCCCGCGTGCAGCGTCGACGGTTCGACCCCCGCGTCGACGAGCTGCGCCGCGAGCCGAAACACCTCCGCGCCCGTGTTCGAGTGCCGAAACCACCCGGTGTCCGAAACGAGCGCCGTGAACACCCCCGCGGCGGCCTCGCGATCGAGTTCGACGCCGAGCTCCGCTGCGATCTGCGCCACGAGGACGCCGGTTGCCGCCGCGCTAGGGTCGCGGTACGCCGCGTCCCACCAGCGCTCACCGCTGTGCAAATGGTGGTCGATCACCAGCTTGCGCGACGGCGCCCGCGCAATTTCCGGGGCCATGGGACCGGTGCGGTGGAGTTCGCTGAAATCGAGCAGCACGGCCACGTCGTGCTCGGGCAATGGGCCCCCCGCGTAAACGCCAAACTCCTCCGCGGGCGCGAGAGTGTCGAAGTGCGGTTCGGCCGGGTCCGGATTCTGGATCACCACCGTTTTGCCCAACGAGCGCAGGACGCGGGCGAGAGCAACCTGTGACCCCAAGACATCGCCGTCGGGGCGCTCGTGCCCGACAAGCAGGAAGCGCCGCCCGTCGCGCAGGGCGGCCAGCGCCCGTCGGCGATCATCGGCAAGTCGCGCTTCGTCAAAGGACATCGCTGCCCGAGTCTACCAGTCCGCGTCCACGGTCCGTCCACGGCCCGTCCACGGTCCGTCCACGGCCCGTCCACGGTCCGTCCACGGTCCCTCCGGACCCGGGGCGCACCTTCACGGGATCCGTTGTCCGCCCAGCCACACCTCCGCGGGCCCCCCCGCGCCGTGGACCAGCGCTCCCGCGACGGAATCCGCGTCATCACCCGCGAGGTCCCATACGACGGCATCGGCGAACGCACCCGCAACGAACCGTCCCACTTGCCCCGCAAGCCCGAGCGCGCGCGCGCCGCCCGACGTGGCGATCGCCGCCAGCCGCACGGGATCCACGGTGGGCGCTGCGGCCGCGGCGAGCCGCAACTCGCGTCGGGGATCGAGCGTGTGGTTGCCGGCCGCGGAGTCGGTTCCGAACGCGAGCGACACCCCGGCGGCGAGCCAGGTCTCAAGCGGAAACCGCTCGCGCCCAAAAAATGCGTGGGCCCCAGGGCAGTGGACGACAGATGCACCCGCGCGTCGGATGCGCTCCATTTCGCTTGGCCCAGGGTGGTTCCCGTGGATCAGCGCTGTGCGCGGACCGAGGAGCGCCGCGGCTTCAAGTCGCTCAAGCGAGGAGCGCTGCGGGCGCGATGGGCCGAGCAGGCGCTCGAAGGGTCCACCGCGGCCCGCAAGCCACTCGATCTCTTCGCGCGTTTCGGCCCAATGCACCGCAATCGGCAACTGCCGGCGCGCGGCGAGCTTCCCCACCCCGGCGAGCAAACCGTCGGTCACCGTGTAGGGTGCGTGGGGTGCGATGCCTTCACTGCGCACGTCCGTCGCCGGAATCCGGCGTGCAACGCGCGCGAGCGCGGCCGCCGTGCGTTGCGAATCGCCGGCGTCGAGCACCTCGCGCTGCACGACGGTGCGCGGACCTCGGGGAGCGCCGCGGGGGACCTCACGCCACAGGTCGAGGGAATCCACGTCGCCGATCGCCGTCGCGCCGTTTGCGAGCAAACCCACCGCCGCGGCCTGTCGCGCCGCGTAAAGTCGCGCGCGGTCGCACCCCGAACGCGCGCGAATCAGCGCTTCGATCCACGCGGTGAAGTCCGGTCCCGGCGGCACACGGCCCGCAAGTGCGCTCAGCTCCAGATGCGTGTGGGCCACGACGAACCCCGGCATCAACAGGCCGCCGGGCGCCTCCACCCGCGGCACGTCGCCACCGGTGTGGCGCTGCACCGCCCTGCGGCTCTCCAACACACGCAGGATGCGCGCGCCGCGCACCAAAATGCCGCCACCCGCGCTCCAGCGCTGCTCGCCATCGAAGCACCAGGGCGCGGTGAGCGCGAACACCCGTCCAGCGTCCGCACCCATGGGAATCCTGCCGTTGCCCGGGAACCGCGCGCGCGGCGTCCCGGTCGAGGATCAGTCGGGCTGCACACGCACGAAGAGCGAGCGCACGGCCTGTAGGGCGTTGCGGAACAGCGGATCGCCCGCTTGGCGGTCGAACACGATCTGGTAGCGGATCGCGTTCGGCTTGAGCACCGCAGCGAGGCCATTGTCACCCGGGTAAACCTGGTTCCAGTAGTCGTTGAGCTCCGCGGGGTGCAGCACCCAGGGTGTCAGCGAGCCGATCAGGAACGGACTCGCGGGATCGAACGGGTCGGATTCACACGGCAACTCAAGGGGCGCCACCACGCGTGCACCCTGGAATCGCACGAGGATCGGTGCGGCCGATAGGTCCTCCGGCGCCGACTGGCGCAGGGTGGTCCCAAGCAGCGTTTCGACGTCCTGACCCAGCAGCGCTTGGACGAGGCTCGGGCCGCGGTAGGGCGCGATGAGCCCACCCACGAACTCGACGTCCATGTTCCAACCGAGCACAGGATTGAGCGGATCGCTGTTGTCGTCCTCGAGGAAGTCCACCTGAAACGGCGAGCCCGACGGAATGAGCCAGCAGGATTGCAGTGCGCTGCGCGCACCAAAGCCAACGGTCACCGGCGACCAGTTCGCGATCGCAAGTAAATCGCCCGGCGCCGGCTGGTTGGTCCCGCCGGTCGCGGGAAGCAGCTTGGCCGCCTCTGTTGCAAGCGTGAGGGACAAGAGCGGCGATTTCTCGATGCGCACGATGCCCGCTCCGCCCGAACCCCCGCGGGAAGGGTTGTTCTGTGAGATTCCGCCCGGGTTCTCTCCACCCAATCCGCCGCGCAGGTCGACAACACCGGCGAAAGATGCGGGGACGACCTCGAGGGACTGGAGCAGCACGGAACCGCCGGAACCACCCCCGCCGGGAGTCGGCATGGCGTTCTGATCGACGTCGTTGCCATCGACCTGACCGGGGATCGGCGCGCGGCCACCCGGTCCGCCGGTGACGTCGATGGTGCCCTCGACGAGCAACCGACGACCCGCTTGGATCTGCAGTGTGCCGCCGCCGCCGCCACCACCCGCGCCACTCGCGTCGCGGTAAACCTGCAAGACCTGCGACTGCCCGACGGGGACATTGCACTGGAGCGTGAACAGCCCGTTGGTGCGCGAGCCTGCGATGCCCGTGCCGCCACCACCGCCGCCCGCGCCGCCGATCAGGAGACCGGCTTCGGGGTCGAGGGTCGTCTCACTCGCGCGCAGCAGGTCCGGACCACCCGTCGCCAGGGGCGGGGGCGGAGCCGGCGGAGTGTTGAAGGTAGGGAAGGGCGTTGCCCAGGTTCCGGCGTTACCGATGCTCCCGAAACTGCCCCCCGCGCCGGGCGCTCCCACCTGCATGCTGAAGCACAAGAGGTTCGGTTTGAAGCCGCCCACGTCGGTAAGCGCGGGGCCCGGGGTCGGCGACGGCCAAGTCACTCCGCCCCCACCCCCGCCGGCGCTCGCGGCACCGGCCCGGCCCTGGCCCGTCGCGCCGTTCATGCTGACGACCACGCCGACGCCGTGGCTGAAGCCACCGATGTTTTGGAGCGCAGTGCCGTTCGTGTTCTGGCGGTCACCGCCCTTGCCTCCGTTGCCCGCCGCCTGAGCCCCGAGGCCACCCGTTTGACCGATGCCCGACGGGCCAAGGTGCACTGCGCCATTGCCCGGCGCGTTGCCCGAGAGCACAACGAGACCGCCCAGGCGCGCTTCACCCCGCACCATCAACCGCGGCGGATTGGCTCCCGAAGCGCGCAGGATCGAGCCCGGCTCCATGATCAGGCTCGAAAACTCGAAAACGCCGTTCTCGGCGGTGAGCGTCTCGCTGCCCGGCAGTTCGCCGAGGTCCGGGTCGTAGTTGTCGATCACGAACGTGCGCACGTCGCCCGCGGCAAGGTCCGTGACGACGGTGGGACCAAAGGACGAACCCACCGCTCCCGTGTCGATCACGAGGGTCTGCCCGGACTTGATCACGAGGTCTCCGAAGCGGCCCGAGCCACCCCCGAAACCGGGCAGCACACGCCCCACCGGAACACCCGGCGTTGGTTCGCTGACGTTGAGGGCCGCGCTCGTTCGGGTGAAGTCGACGAGGCCCGATGTGCTGAAGTCCTCGCCCGTTCCGTAGGGCAGCAGGGTCGGCGGGAAGAGCACGACTGCGGTGGTGAACGTGGTTTTTCCCGCGTTCGCGAGGCTGTTGCCGCCGAGGTCGAGGATCGTCGGTGGCAGGTCGAGGACCACGCGCCGCGGATTGTCGAGGTCGCTGCCCGCGGAAGGGAAACCGCCGTTCGGTGTGAAGGTCACCGTGGTGCGTCGGGCAACGTCGTCGATGGCGATCGTGAACGCGCCGCTCAAGGGGACCTGGTCGGCGCTCGTATTGAGGTCGCCATCGACGTCGATGTTGACCGTCACGAAGTTCGATTCGGACGTCGCCGGGTTGACGAGCGTCGCCGGGTTCATGATGTCGGCGAACTCAAGGCGCAGGCGCGAGAGCAGTGCGACGTCCTCCGCTCCCTGGGCCGGCACGGCGCTCGCCGGTCCGGTGGCGACGAGCTCGACAAAAACCTCCACCAGCGGCGGACCGGGCACCGGGTCGTTGACACCCAACGTCGCCTGGACGAAGCACTGCACGGGCGACGTGTTCGGCTGGCCACCCACCGCACGGATGACCGACGTGGTTCCGCCGGCGACCGGCACTGTCACGCGGTACGACTGTCCCGCGGTGAGTCCGAACGTCGGGTTGCCGGTCGAGTCGAAGGACAACTGCGGCCGGAACGCCACGCGCCGCGGGTTCTGGCTGTCGACCTGATAGAAGCCCGCGGGCGCCTGGCCCGTCGACGCGTTCACGACTTGGAACGACGACTTGTTGACGGAAGCCGGGTCGACCGGCAGCGAAAACTCGAGCCAGATGTCTTGGTTGACGAAGATCGAGGTGACCGAGCAGCTCAGCCCGCCGCTGCCTGACCCGGTGCATCCCAGGGTGCACGAGACGATCGACATCCCGGCGCTTCCCGAGGTCGCGCTCGAGCCGCCGTCGCTGCCCGAACTGCACGCGATGAGGGGGGTGAAAACGAGGGCGAGCCAGGAGCGGCGGAGGAACTGGTGCATAGGTGGGTGGGCGCCGAGGCCCAGAGGGCGCCTCGGGCCGCACAGCGTAACCTGAGCCGAGGCAGCCGTCGCCGCCGACGGCCGCACCATTCCCGCCATCCACCATACGCCCGTCAATCGGGCTGAACGCGGATGAAGAACGCGCGCACCGCCTGGATGACGTCGCGGATCGCCGGATCGCCGGCCTGGCGGTCGAACACGATCTGATAACGGATCGCGTTCGGCTTCAGCTTGGCCGCGAGGCCCGAATCGCCCGGGAACACCTGGTTCCAGTAGTCGTTGAGTTCCGCCGGGTGCAGCACCCACGGGGTGAGCGAACCCGGCAAGAACGGCCCTGCGGGGTCGGAGAACTCGATCAAGCAGGGTGTTTCCAAGGAGCCCACGACACGCGCCCCCTGGAACCGAACGAGGATCGGTGCCGCGCTCAGGTCCTCGTCCGAGATTTCGCGAATGCGCGACCCGACGACGGTTTCGATGTCCTGCCCGAGCAGCGCCGAGAGCACGCTCGGACCGCGGAAGGCGGCAACGATCCCGCCATCGACCTCAAGATCCATGTTCCAGCCGTACACGACATTGTCCGGATCGCTGGCGTCGTCGGCCAAGAAGTCCACCTGGAAGGGCGAACCGGGCGGCACGATCCAGCAGGACTGAAGCCCGCTGCGGGCGCCAAAACCCTCGAGCACGGGCATCCAGGTCGCGAGGGACAAAAGATCCGAATGCGCCGGTTGGCCCGGGCCGCCGGTCGCGGGCAGCAGCTTTGCCGCCTCGGCGGCCACGTCCAGCGGTTGCGCGGCGGCCGTTTCGAAACGTGCGATGCCCGCGCCTCCGCTGCCGCCGCTCGAGGGGTTGCGCTCCCCAAGTCCACCGGGGTTGAGACCACCCGTGCCACCGCGCAGGTCGATCACCCCCGGGAACGACGCCACAGCGACTTCGAGCGACTGCAAGAGGGCCGCACCGCCCGTTCCGCCGCCGCCGGGCGCCGTCATGGCGGCCTGGTCCGGCTCGGTGCCGCCCGTCGGGACGGGCAACACCGCGCGCCCGCCGTTGCCCCCGCGCAGGTCGATGGATCCGTCCAGAAGGAGCCGACGACCCGCTTGGATCTGGATCGCACCGGCGCCACCACCCCCGCCTGCGGCACTCGATTCGCGGTAGATGAGCAGCGCGGGACTCTGACCCGCGGGCGGCGGACAACCTGGGCCCAAGCCGTTGCTGCGCGTGCCGGCGATGCCGAGGCCGCCACCGCCACCGCCCGCGCCACCGACCAGGAGGCCGGCTTCGGGGTTGAGGGTGGTGTCGCTCGCCCGAAGCTGCTCGGCGCCCGGCGGGTTCGGGCCGGGGCTCACAGGGACGCCGATAAAGGCGAAGGGTGAAGCCCAGACCCCTGCGGTCCCGAAGCTGCCGTAGGTGGCGCCGCTACCCGGCTGGCCCACCTGCATGGATGTGCAAAACGCGTTGGGTTGGAAGCCGCCGAGCTCGGTGAGGCTCGGACCCGGCAGGATCGCGGACCAGTTGGTGCCGCCCTCGCCTTCGCCGGCGTTGGTGCTGCCCCCGCGCCCGATCCCGTCGGCGCCGTTGGTTTGGACGACAACACCGACGCCGTGGTTGAAGCCACCGACAGTGAGCAGCGGGGTTCCGGTCGCGTTTTGGCGGTCGCCGCCGTCGCCACCCCGGCCGCCACCGGCCGCGGCCGTTCCGCCCGTCTGGCCCGTGCCCGACGTGCCGTTGTGCGCCACGCCGTCGGCAGAGTTGTTGCCGGCGGCGCTGCCGGCGAGCACGACGAGGCCGCTGATGCGCGCTTCACCGCGCACAAGGAGGCGAGGCGGATTCGATCCCTGCGCCCGCAGCACCGCTCCAGGCGCTACGACGAGGGTGGAGAACTCGAACACGCCGCTCTGGGCGACGTAATCGACCGCGCCCGGGAGCTCGCCCAGATCGGGGTCGTAGTTGTCGATGACAAACGTGCGCAGGTCGCCGACGTCAAGGTCGGTCGCGACCCCGGGACCGTAGGACGAGCCCACGACATTGGTGACCAGCGTAAAGGTCTGGCCCGCGTTCACGATCAAGTCGCCAAACCGCCCGGAGCCGCCGCCGAAACCGGGGGCCGCACGTCCGACGAGGACACCCGGCGAGGGCTCGTCGACGCTGAGCAGCGTTCCCGTGCGCGTCAAATCGATCGCCGCGGCGGTCGTGAAGTCCTCGCCGGTCCCACCCGGGAGCAGGGTCGGCGGGAACACTACTGCGACCGGCGTGAACGCGGTCTGGCCGGCGTTGGCGAGGCTGTTGCCACCAAGGTCGAGCACGGTTGCAGGCAGGTCGAGGACGATCTTGCGCGGTGTGGGTGTGTTGGCGCCCGACGAGGGGAATCCGCCCTCAGGGGTGAAGGTGACCGTCGTGCGGCGCGCGACGTCGTCGATGGCGATGGTGTAGTCGCCGATGAGCTCGATCTGGTCCGCGCTGGTCGAAATGTCCCCGTCGAGGTCGACCGCGACGCTCAGGAAGTTCGACTCACCCGTCGCCGGATTCACCAGCGTCGCCGGGTTCATGATGTCGTCGAACTCAAGGCGCAGGCGCGACAGCAGCGGCACATCCTGCGCACCCTGCGCCAGTTGCGCGGGGCCAACTCCGCCCGGGACGAGCGGTTCTAGGAAGACCTGCACGAGCGGCGGGCCGGGAACCGGGTCGTTGACACCCAACGTGGCTTGCACGAAGCACTCAAGGGGTGTCGAGTTCGCGACGCCGGTCGTGCTGCGGATCGCCGTAAGGCCGGGGCCCGACTGCGCCGGCACCGTCAGGCGGTAGGACTGGCCAGCGGCGAGCCCGAACGTCGGGTTGCCCGTCGAGTCGAACGACAGTTGCGGGCGGAAAGCGACACGCCGGGGGTTTTGACTGTCGATCTGGTAGAACCCCGACGGCGCCTGACCGGTGGTCGAATTGACCACTTGAAAGGTGTTTTTGTTGACGGTCGCCGGATCGACGGGCTGCGAGAACTCGAGCCAGATGTCCTGGTTGACGAAGATCGAAACCACCGAGCAGCTGAGCGGTCCTCCGCCGGAGCCGCTGCACCCCAGGGTGCACGACACCAGGGCCATGCCCGAAGCGCCGCCGACCGCGGACGACCCGCTGTCATCGCTCGACCCACAGGACACAAAGGAAACCAGCAGTGCGGCGAGGGACAGTCGGGCGAGATTCGGATGCATGGTGGGGTGTAGTGGAGCCTCAACGGATCGATCCGCCGCGCGGGGCGCCGCGTCGGGCATTCGAAGGCTCGGATCGAAATAGTCCACGGAGCGGGCTTAGCAACACCCCGCGGGCCGGGGATAATACGCGCGGTCGCCCCGTCCGGTGACGGGGGCGTGCCGCGGCGTGCCCCAGGCGCCTTCTGCCAGGCTCGTGATCGCCGGCCCCGCACCGTACGTTGCTGCGCCCCCCGCTCCAGACCCGCGGTCCATGCCCCGCCCAACGATGCCCGAATTCCCCTTTGCGCCTCTGCCGTCGACCGCGGGCCCGCGTGCGCGCGCGGCGCGTCGACCGCGCGTCGCGTCCCTGATCTTCGCCGCGCTTGCGCTGGTCGCCGGATGCAATCGAGAGCCCGCAAGTGGCCCGGCCCCAGCTCCCGCGAACGCGGAAACCGCCACCACCGGCGCGACCGGGGGAACGTACTCCCCGGACGACACCCGCCGGGCCGCGGACCTGTTCGTTCAGCTCGCCACACCCGGCGAGGGCGCGAACAGCGCCGAGCAGGACCGCTGGATCGAGGGGGTACGCAGGCTCATGGAGGGGATGGCGAGCGAGCCGCCGACCGTGGGTCTCGCGCTCCTCGCGCTGGCCGTGGGTGATGAGACAAAGCCCGTGGTCGCGCGCCGCCTCGGGGTCGAGGCGGGCGCCATCGCCGCCGGCCCCCTCGCCAGCGACCTTCTGAGCACGCTCATCACAGAGTTCGGACCGCAGCTCGAGCTGCGCGACGCCGCCGTGCGCGCGCTGCCCAAGGCGGACCCCGCGCGGGCGCTGGAGGTGCTGGGACCGATCCTGCGCGAGCGGCCGCGCTCGACGCTCCCGCCCTACGAAAACATGCTCGCGAGTTATCTCGAGGCGGCCGCCGCGCTCGGCGCCGACCCGGTTCCCGTGCTGAGTGTCGTTGCAGCCGACATGCAACAGGACCAGGCGACACGCCACCAGGCCCTGCGCGAGCTTGGCAGCCACCAAAGCACGCTCAGCGTGCGAGTGCTCGAGGAGGTCCTCGTCGAATCTTCGGGCAACGCGTACCTGCGGCGCCTCGCGGGCCAAAGCCTTCTACAGGCCGCATCGCGGGGCGAAGCCTGCGCGATCTTCGAGCGCGTAATGTCGCGCGAGGCCGACCCCGAGATGCTCGCGTTCTTTGCGGACATGGTCGAGCGCCACTGCCCGTGATCGTCACCGACACCCACTGCCACCTCTTCTGGCGCGACTTCGATGCCGATCTCGAAGCGGTGCTCGCGCGGGCGCACGCGAGTGGCGTCGGCCGCATGGTCGTCGTGGGCACGGACGTCGCGACGTCGCAAGCCGCCCTCGACATGTGCGCGGATCGCACGGGGATGTGGGCCACCGCGGGCACCCACCCCCACGACGCGCAAGCCTTCGGTGCGGGGGAGCGCGCCGCCATCGAAGCCCTGTGTCGGCGCCCCGATTGCCACGGGGTCGGCGAAACGGGCCTCGACCACTTCAAGGAGTTCGCGCCGCGCGCAGCGCAGCTCGATGCGTTCCTGTGGCACCTGGACCTCGCGCAGCGCATCGATCGACCCGTTGTCGTGCACTCGCGCGACGCGCACGAGGCCACGCTCGCTGCCCTGCGCACGGTCCCGGGCGTGCGCGGCGTGATGCACTGCTACACGCTGGGCGCGGCGGAGCTCCCCGGGTATCTGGAACTGGATTTTTGCATCTCGTTTTCCGGCGTTGTCACCTACCCGGCCAACGCGCACAACCGCGAAGCGGCCGCACAGGTGCCCCTCAACCGCCTGTTGGTCGAAACCGACGCGCCCTTCCTCGCGCCCCAGGGGCGCCGTGGCCGCCGGAACGAGCCGTCCTCGGCGCGCGACGTGCTCGAGTGCATCGCACGCGTGCGGGACATGGACGTGGTGGAGCTCGCCCACCACACGAGCGCCAACGCCGCGCGGCTCTTTGGCCTCCCGCCGCTGCCCCCCACCGCCTGATCCGATCGCGCCCGTGCGCCCGATCTAAGGGCAGGGCCGGGTGCCCCGCATCTGCGGAGCACCCGGCCCTTTTCAAGCGCTGCCAGCGGGCCCGCATGCGCGGACCAGGCGACGCGCTCTCACATCACTGGAGCACGGTCCAGGTGTTGGCGTCCTGGGCGACGAGGCCCGCACCGGCGTTGGCGATCGGCGCCGCCATGTGCGTGTCGCTGAACGCGGCGTCGAAGGCGGGACCGCCGTCGATGGCGGTGTACGGCGTCGCCGCGCGGTTGTTGAACTGCAGGATGTCGCCGTCCTGGTTGATGAAGAACACGCGGTTGCCCGTCGTGCCAACAGCGAGCGGCCAGGCGTAGCAGGCCCACAACACTTCGCTGTTGTTGGGGTCGGTCGCGATCGAGTCGCCACCGCCGTCGGCCGCTTCGGCGAGACCCGCGGGGGCCGCGGTGTCGGCGGGCAGGAACATCTGGAAGACATAACCCGAGCGGGTCACAACGCTGTCGGACACGTTGCCGAAAGCGCTCGAGAGCATCGACGGGGTGAGCAGGGTGGTGCCGGCTGTCGCGGCGCCAGCGCCGTCGTCCTCACGCAGACCCGCGGTACCCGCGAGCTCGCCGAAGAAACCGTACTCGCCGCCGCCGTCCGAGTCCGTGTCGATCGCCGACGAGGACTGCAGTTGCGCTTGGGCGGACGAGATGGAGCGCAGCGTCGAGATGGCCGCCGACTCGTTCGCCGCGAGGCGAGCAGACAGCAGTTTCGGGATCGCCACGGATGCGATGATCGCGATGATCGCCACGACGATCATCAACTCGATCAAAGTGAAACCCGCGTTCTTGGTATTGGAAAGCTTCACGCTTGGATTGCCTCTTGTTTGCCTTCTAGGAATTCCTTGCTCGCCAACCGTGTCGAGCGGACGCGTACACGTCCCTCCGCCGGGCGGAGCCCCACCCCAGCGGCCCTCCCGGGTTGGGCCCGGCGGGGATCCGCGCTGACGGGACACAGCTGGTGAGCGATGCACATCACCGGGTGGCGCACACCGTGGTGCCCCGCTTGCGCGGTGCTCTTCGAGCGGCGTCTCCCTGGACACGCAATGGATCGACCCCCGGGTCGACCCGGCTTGAAAGCTTTCGCAAGTTCCTTTGGACGTGCCCGACACCGCGCCAAGCCGCACTTGAAAAGCAAGCGACCCGCGGCCCGTCACCGAGCCGCAGGCCGCGTGAGGCGCGCGTGGGAAACGCGTGCCGTGCCACGGTCGATCAGCCGCCTTTGCCGAGCTGTCCGACGATATCGAGGATGGGCAGGAACACCGATAGCACGACACCCCCCACGATCACGCCCATGAAGCTGATCAGCAGGGGCTCGATGAGGCTCGTCAGCGACTTGATCTGCGCTTTGACCTGGCTGTCATAGAACTCGGCGATCTTCTCGAGTAGTTGTTCGAGCGCGCCCGAGCGCTCGCCGATCGCGATCATCCGAACGACCATCGGCGGAAAGATCGGCGCCTCGGACAGCGGCTCGCTCAACATGTTGCCGTTCTTCACACTTTCGCGCGACTTGCGGACGGCGTTCGACACGACCAGGTTGCCAGCGGTGTCGGCGACGATGTCGAGGGTCGCCATGATCGGCACACCCGAGCGAATCAGCGTCGCGAAGGTGCGCGAGAAACGCGCGAGCGCAACTTTGCGCGCGAGGGGCCCGAAGATCGGCAGCCGCAGCGCCAGAATGTCGAACGTCAGGCGCCCCGTAGCGGTGCGCTTGAAACCCCAGATGGCCGCCATCAGGCCCGCGCCAGCGCCCATCATGATCGGCCAGTTGGCTTGCATCCAGTCGGACGCACCGAGCACAAACTGGGTGATCGCCGGGAGCTCGGTGCCCAGGGAGTCGAACACCTGCCGGAACGTCGGGACGACACCCAACATCAAAAACGCGGTGATGCCGAGCACGAGCACGAGGGAAATGACCGGGTAGGTCATCGCCGATTTGATCTCCCGGCGCAACTCGTCGGCCGCTTCGGTGTAGTCCGCGAGGCGCTCAAGGATGATGTCCATCTGGCCCGACGCTTCACCGGCCCTGACCATGCTGACGTAGAGCGGCGTGAACGCTTTGGGACAGCATTCCATGGCCGCGGAGAGATCCGAACCGCCGCGCAGCTCTTCCACGAGCCGCTCGCAGGTCGCCTTCAAACCCGGGCTATCCGCTTGCGCGCCGAGCACGTCGAGGGACTCCATCAGCGAGAGGCCGGCGCCGATCATCGTCGCCAACTGGCGTGTGAAAAGGACGAGGTCTTCACGGCTTGTCTTCGCCGTTGCCTTGCCGAGGCTCCAGTTGAACGAGAACTTCGTCTTTTTGTCCTGCGCGGGTCCTGCAGGACCGGTTTGGGGCCGGCGCTTGTTGCCCCCCTTGGGCTGTTTCCCTTCTTCGATGCTGACGGGCGTCAGGTTCATGCGCCGCAGTTCTGCAAGCGCCGCACCGCGGTCCGGGGCCTCGAGCTGGCCATCGACCGTCTTGCCGGCCTGGTTCTTCGCTGCGTATTGGAAGCGGATCACGGTCACCTCGTCGGAATCAAATGCGTGTGGGGATCAATCGGGCGGGATCAGTCGGGCATCGTCACGCGCAAGACTTCTTCGAGGGAGGTCTTGCCGCGGATCGCGTTGAGCAAACCCACCCGGCGCAGGGTGAGCATGCCCTGTCGGATGGCCTCCGACTTGACTTCTTGCACGGCCTTGCCCTCGACGATCATGCGCTTGAGCGTGTGGTCGAGGAACAGCGTTTCGAGCAGCGCGAAGCGGCCCTTGTAGCCACCCTTGCAGCGCGGACAACCGGCCTGGTTTGCCTGGTAGAGCTGCAGCCCTTCGAGCTCGGATTCGAATACGCCCATCGCGAGCAGCTCATTGTGCGGCACATCCACGGGCTGGCGGCAGTGGACACACAGGATGCGCGCGAGGCGCTGTGCCGCGACGCAGACGAGCGAACTCGACACCATGAAGCGGTCGATGCCCATATCGACGAGGCGCGTCACTGCGCCCGACGCATCGTTGGTGTGCAGCGTGGAAAGCACCAAGTGGCCCGTGAGTGCGGCCTTCACCGCGATCTCGGCGGTTTCGGTGTCCCGGATCTCGCCCACGAGGACGACGTCCGGGTCCTGGCGCAGGATGGAGCGCAGCGCGCCCGCGAAGGTCAGTCCGCGTTTGGGATTGACGGGCACCTGGTTGATGCCGTCCATCCGGTATTCGACCGGGTCTTCGACCGTCACCACGTTGATTTCGGGTGTGGCGACTTCCTTGACGGCGGCGTACAGCGTCGTCGACTTGCCCGAACCCGTCGGGCCGGTGACGAGCACCATGCCATAGGAGGAATCGACCGCGCGCTTCATATCGTCGAGGCAGCGTGGCTCGAATCCGAGCTTCTCGAGGCTGGCGGCGGCACTCGACTGGTCGAGGATCCGCATGACCGCCTTCTCACCGCCAACGACCGGCAGCGTCGAAAGCCGGAAGTCGATGGTGCGGTTCTCGTAGCGGATCTGGAACTTGCCGTCCTGGGGCGTCATGCGCTCGGCGATGTCCAGGTTGGCCATGATCTTGAGCCGCGAAGTCAGCGCCGAGAGCATGCTTTTGGGCGGTCGCATGATCTCGATCAGTCGGCCGTCGACACGGAAGCGCACGCGGATCGAAGCGTCGCCGGGCTCGATGTGGATGTCGCTGGCCTTGTCGCGCAGGGCGCGAACGAGCAGCAGATTCACCAGCTTGACCGCCGGGACTTCGTCGTCGGCACCCACCGAGCTCAAGTCGATGTCGCGCTCGGACGGGGTATCTTCCTTGACCTCGATGTCCGCGGTGTTGACCTCACCCAGCAAGTCTTCGACCTGCTGGCGGCCGTTGTCGAACAGCGCCTCGAGCGCGGCCTTGATCGCAGCCGGGTGGCTCAGCATTGGGCGGACTTTGCAGCCCGCCAGCATGTTGAGGTCGTCCAGCAAGAGGACATCGAACGGATCGCTGACGGCCAGCGTGAGTTGGTCGCCGTTGCGTGCGATCGGCAGCACGAGGTGCTCGAGGCAGGTCTCCTTGGGCAGCGAATCGACGGCCGCCGGCTCGGGACGAACCCGGGAGACATCGATCGGCGCAATGCCCGACGCCAAGCCAAGCGTGGCGTAGAGCCGCCCTTCGGTCAACACGCCGCCGCGCAGCAGCTCGTCGACGATCGGACGCCCGGAATCGCGCGCGGCGTTCCAGCCCTCGGCCGTGACCAACCCCGCGTCGATCAGGAGGCGGCGGATCTTCCCCGACGTGCGTACCATCAGGCAGCTCGGATCAGCGATTGGAGTTCGGACGGGTTGCTGAGCGCGTGCTCGGCGTCTTCGAGTCGCACGGTCCCGCTGCGCACGAGTTCCGCGAGCGATGTCGCCATCGTGCGCATGCCGTGCCGCGATCCGGTCTGGATCTGGCTGTACATCTGGTGCCCTTTGCCCTCGCGGATCAGCGCGCGCACGGCCGGGGTCGCCACCATGACTTCCGAGGAGAGCGCGCGGCCGCGGCCCGAAGCGCGCGGCAGGAGCTGCTGACAGAAGACGGCCTCGAGGCTGAAGGAAAGCTGCGTCATCACCTGCTGTTGCTGGTGCGACGGGAACACGTCGACGATGCGGTTGATCGTCTGCACCGCGTCCGAAGTGTGCAGGGTCCCGAACGTCAGGTGGCCCGTTTCAGCGAGGGTCAGCGCTGCTTCGATCGTCTCGAGGTCGCGCAACTCGCCGACCAGCACGATGTCCGGGTCCTGACGCAGCACGCTGCGCAACGCCTTCGCGAAGGAGTGCGAGTCACCGCCGATCTCCCGCTGGGTGACCAGGCAGGAGTGTGATTGGTGCGAGAACTCGACCGGGTCCTCGATCGTGATGATGTGGCCCTGGCGCTGGTGGTTGATGTAGTCGATCATCGACGCGAGCGACGTCGATTTGCCCGATCCCGTGGCCCCGCAGACGAGTACCAAACCTGCCCGCAGCCCGCAGACGCGCTCGCAAACGGCCTTCGGGAGTCCCAGTTGCTCGAACGAGGCGATCTTGTGCGGCACGAGGCGCAGCACGCAGGCGACAGCGCCGCGCTGATAGAACACGTTGGCCCGGAAGCGGCCTTGGCCCTCGAGCTCGAACGAGCAGTCGAGCTCGAACTCGCGGTCGAGCTTCGCGATCTGCTCGGAGTTCAGGACGCTCGTCGCGAGCCGCCGGGTGTCCTCGGGGCTCAGGGGCTCCGATTCCACGGCGATCAAATGGCCGTCCACGCGGATGCGCGGCGGCGAGTTGACCGAAATATGCAAGTCCGAACCGCCCTTGCGCACCATGAGCGCAAGGAGATCTTCCATCGTGATCATGCCTGTCCTCGTGTGGGCCGCCTGTCCTTGAGCGGGCAGGGGGGGAGCCGAGGGGTGCATCGGGCTTCGGCGGGTGCCGCCTGAAGCCCCGTTCAGGATGGAAGGGCATCCCGTCCGCGGACGGGACGCGGCGCGGGCGCATTGCCCCCGCCCCGGTAACCCTCACTCGGCGGCGTGGGTGCGGCCCGCTTCGGCCACGACCCGCTTCTGCTCCGCCGCCGTCAGGGGCGCGTACCCATGGGGCCGGACGCGATACTGACCCCGCCCGGCCGTCTGGGCCTTAAGGTCCCGCGCGTACGTCATAAGCTTGGCCTGCGGCACTCGGGCTTGGATGCGGGTGGTTTCGCCGGATCCCTCGCTCTCCTGGGAGGTGACGTGACCGCGCCGCTGGCTCGTCAGGTCGGAAAACACCGCGCCAGCGTGTTCCGTGGGCACGTGCACCTCGAGTTCCGCGACGGGCTCCAACAGGACGGGTGCAGCTTGCTCGAAGGCGCGCCGAAAAGCGTGTGACCCCGCGGCCTTGAAGCTCGCTTCGTCGGAGTCGACCGCGTGGAACTTCCCGTCGATCAGCTCCACTTCGACGTCGACCACGCGGCTGTGCGTCAAAACACCCTGTTCGCACTGCTCGCGCACACCCTTTTCGACGGCGGGTATCAGGTTGCGCGGGATCGCGCCGCCCACCACCGAATCGATGAACACGACCCCCGCGCCCGGCTGCGCGGGACGCACGCGCAAAGTGCATTCGCCGAACTGGCCGCGGCCGCCGCTTTGTTTTTTGTGGCGGTAGGTGGCTTCCGCGGAAGCGGTGACCGTCTCGCAGTACGCGATGCGCGGCGGCTGCGTCTCCACCTCCACGCCAAAGCGGCGCGCAAGTCGCGCCGTCACAAGGGTGAGGTGCAGTTCGCTGGCGCCGGTGACGACGAGCTCGTGTGTCAGGCTGTCCACGTGCATGCGCAGCGCCGGGTCCTCGGCCTCGAGCTTGTGCAGCGCCTGGGCGATCTTTTGCTCGTCCGCGCGGCTCTTGGGCCGCATGGCAACACAAACCATCGGTTCGGGGAGCTCGGGGAAGTCCACCGCCGGACCGGGTGCGCCCGCGCGCGTGAACGTCTGGCCGATGCGCAGCCCCTCGACTTTGGTGAACGCGCAGATGCCACCCGCCAGAACCGCTTCGGCCGGTTCGCGGCGCCGTCCACCCACGGGCGTGAAGAGACCGCCGAGCTTTTCGCTCTGCGCGGAGCCAGACGCGCCAACGGGGTCATGGGCTCCCAGGGTTCCGGCGAGGATCCGCGCGTAACACACACGCCCGACATGCGGGTCCGCGCGCACCGCGAACACGGTCCCGACGAGGGGCGCGTCGGGATCGGGCTGCATCCGCTCCGCACCCGCGCGGAAGTGCGGATGGTGGGCCGGAGTCGGTCCCGCGCGGCGCAGGAAATCGAGCACCTCGGGAACGCCGATCCCACTCGCCGGGTTGCACACAAGCACCGGAATCAGGCAGTTCGCGCTGATCGACACCGGCAAGCACGAGCGCAGTTCGTCCTCGCTCAAGTCGTCGGACTCAAGGTAGTGCTCGATCAGCACTTCGTCGTCGATCCCGTCGACGATGCGGTCGAGCATGCGTTTGCGCCACTCCGTCTTGCGGTCGAGGTACGTGCGGTGCACCCCGCTCAAGCTGCCACGCGGGCCGTCGGGCAGCAGCACGGGCACACACACTTCGCCGATCGCATCACGCAGTTCGAGAACGAGCGTTTCGAAGTCCGCCTGGTCGCTGTCGACGTGCGTCACGACGAGCGCACGCGGTCGGTCCATCCGCGCGGCGAGCTGCATCAATCCAAGCGTATGGGCCGGGATGGCGCTCGCCGCGCTGATCACTCCAACCACCAAGTCGGCCGCAAACATCCCGGCGCGTGTTTCGGCCTCGAAATCGGGATTGCCCGGAGTGTCGATCCAGTTCCACGCGCAGCCCGCGTGCTCGGCGTGGACAACACCGAGCTGCAGCGTGTGGCCCTTCTCCTGGGCTTCCGGTTCGGTGTCGACGATGCTCGTTTTGTCGGCGACCGATCCCTTGCGGTCGCTTGCGCCCGCGGTCCACGCCAACGCATCGACCAACGTGGTTTTTCCGGCTCCCGTGTGGCCCACGAAAGCGATGTTTCGAAAGGCGGGTACAGGTCGGCTCATGGCGACGTTTCCTCCTGGGTCTGTGAGGAGCGTCGCCGCTTGCCCCCGGCGCCCGCGGCGAAACGCCGGCGTCGGCGGCCGCGGGCCGCCCCAGGGTGTGGTCGAGAGGGTCCCCTCCAGCCTACGCCGACCTGTCCAGCCCGCTACGGAGCGGGCGGAAAATGGGTTCGGGCCCCGCCAATCGACGCGCCCCCCGGATCCCGCGAACGGGGGCCGGGGGGCGCTCGAATCACGCGCGCGGTAGCGCGCGTGACACTGGGTTCAGCTCAGCTATCCGCGCGGGGCTGGTGGACAACCAGCTCGACACGGCGGTTTTTCGCCTTGTTGGCTGCGGAGCTGTTGGCGACCTCGGGCCAGTATTCGCCGAAACCGGCGACCACACACTGGTCATCGGCCACACCCGCGTCGTCGACGAGACCGCGCAGCACGGCCATCGCGCGTGCGATGGAGAGCTCGCGGTTGCTGCGGAAGGACGACTTGGAGATCGGATCGTCGTCCGTGTGGCCCTCGATCCAGTAGGTGCCGTCGGGGAAGTCGCTACCCAGCTTCGCGGCGACCGCCTTGAGCGCGTTTTTGCCGCTGCTCGAGAGCTCGGCCTTGCCGGAAGCGAAGGTGATCTCGCTCGGGATCGAGATGACGACCGAGTTTCCGCGCTGGGTGACCGCCATGCCAAGGTCGGTCAGCGAAGACATGTCGCTGAGCGGCGGCTGCTCGTTGATGCGCTGGTTGGCGAGTTGCAGTTGGGCTTCGTAGGAACTGATCGTGCGATTCAGCGCGTCGTTCTCGCGGCCCAACTTCGTGCGCTGCTCGCGCAGCTTCACCACTTCCGCGCGGGCCTCATCGAGGTCGCGGCGGGAAGCGCAGCCGGCGGTCATGGGAAGCAGGATGAGGGCCGCGAGGGCCACGCGAACGAGTTTCTGGTTCATGGCGAAAACGAATTATGGGGGGCACGGCGGGCGTCCGCTGCCCGGGGAGGTGCGTTCCACCAGTGCAGGAAAACCAGCGCCGGGGACCCGCTCGGGGGGATCCGGTGCGAAGGCCGACCCACTGCCCGGAGCGGGGTAGGCCGGGCGGTTGGAAAATCGGTTCAGCCCTGGGCCGCGGACGGGGCCGCGTGATCAACCCAAGAGACCTTTGATATGGTCCCAAGCGAGCAGCGCGATTCCAATTCCCATTCCGAGGTACGGGCCGAAAGGGAGATAGCGCCCGGCGATACGTCCGACCGCCAACGCCCTGCCGAGCGAGCGCCGCCCGCCCCGGGCGCGGGCCCGGCGGCGCACGAAGATCGTCCAGCGCACCACGTTGACCACCCCGATGACCGACGCGAGGAGCGAACCGATGAGCAGCGCAGCCAGCGCTCCGCCCGGCCCGACGAACGCGCCGCCCGCGGCGAGCAGTTTGACGTCCCCGAACCCCATCGCGTCGCGCCCATAAACACGCTTGCCGATCCAGCCGATCACGAGCAGCATGCCTCCGCCCGCGACAAGTCCGACGAGGGATGCACATAGGGCTCCAAAACGGTCGACCGGCGCTCCGGGCACCCAGCTTTCCGTGAGCATCTGGGCCAGGCGCGTGCCCTGGTGCAACGGGGGCACGGCGAACGAGAGGATCGGTCCCGCGAACATCCCGCCGATGGAGACCTCGTCCGGGATTTCAAAGCGCTCGAAGTCGACGGCGGCAGCGAGGACGAGGCCGGACAGCACCAGCCACCAGATCGACACGACCGCGAGGCCCGCGTCGCGCCCAATCCACGCGGCGAGCGCGAAGAGGACCCCGGTCGTCAGTTCGATCGCCGGATACGACCAGGGGATCCTGCCGCGGCAGCCGCGGCAGCGCCCCCCCTGGACCACCCAGGAAAGGACGGGGATGTTCTCTCGCACCGTCAGTTGCCGACGGCATTGGGGGCAGAAGGAGCGCGCCGGCCGCCACAGCGTCAGCCCGTTGGGCAGGCGGTAGGCGGCCGCTCCCAGGAACGACCCGATCGCAAGGCCCAGGACGCCGGCGATGCCCACTTCGAGCGCCACCGGTGCCCCGACCGTGCCGAAGAGCCCCTCGGCCATCTCCCCCAGCTCCTGAGCCAACCCGGGGATCACCGGGAAGTCCCTGCGCGGTCCACCGGTTCCGCCGGGTCGTAGGAAAGCTCCACCCGGTCGACACGGGGCGACACCCAGCGGACCAAAGGCGCACGCGGGCCCACGTCGAACTCGATCCAAATGCGCACGGCCGCCGCGTCGCCCAATTGCGCCGGGTCATCGAACGGGCCCACCGTCGCCACGGCGCCCCCCGGCAGGTCCCGCTCCCCGAGATACCGCACGCGGATCCCGTCGCCGGACGCGAGGACGTTGGCGCCACGCCATCGCGCGACCCCCCCCGCGGGGCGGATGGGCCCCGAAAGGGCGCCAAAGCGGAAGTCGGCGGCGAAGGGGTGGAGCACGGGTTCGTCGATGGGGACGGGCAGGGTTGTCGGCTCGGGGCGCAGCTCGACACCACCCCCGCGCTCGCTCCGCCAGATCTGACGTGCCGTCACCGGGCCAGACGCGCGGATCCATCCGCCGGCCACCAGGATCAGCGCGCCGTCGACTCGCAACTCCCCGCGCACGTGCAGGTCACCACCCGCGACGAGCACGGTCCACGGCAGCCCCTCCGCCTGGGCGCGCGCGATCAAGGCGCTCAGGTCCTCGCCCGGCTGTGCTTCCAAAGCCGGGGTGGGCTCGAGCGTGCCCTCGGCGCGCAGCCGCGACAGCCATTCGAGCGGCGGCTCGCGGTCGTCGAACGTGCGGCCGTCCGCCTCCACGCGGCGCACGAGGCGACCGTCGATCTCGATCGCCCCCTGCGCAGCCAGGACCACCATGCCGCTGGCGGCCAGGACCGCGGATTCCCCCGCGGGCAACACCAAGCCCGTCGCGGTGATGTGCGAGCGGTGCTCGGTCCCCGCGAGCACCACAGGGCCATCGCGTCCGTCGCCCGCAACCGCGGGCCAGCGCAGGCTCGCGATTCCACCCCCGAATCCCAGCGTGCCGTCCGCGCCCGGAGGGGGCTCAGCGGACTGGTGGCGGCTGTCGATGAACTCCTCGGCGACCCGGCCCACCGGTGCGTCGCGGGGCGCAGGACGCACGCCGATCTCCGCGGGACGCCCCGTGGTCCACACCCACGCTGCGGGCAGCCGCTGGCCCGACATGTCGGCGAGCACCGAGCGCTCGGGATCGATCCAAAGGTGGTACGTGGCCGGGGCAAACTCGGGCCGACGGCCCGCAATACGCGCTGGCCAAATCTCGATCCGAGCCTCGCCAGCGCTGTTCTGAACGAGAGCCACCTCCACCCGCAGGCGCTCGAGGGAGCGGCCCTCTGTTTGCGAAACCACAAAGGCCGAGAGCTCGAAATCGTCCGCGTGGAGCGACGCGGGATCGACCGCCTCCCCCACGACGAGTTGAATCGGCTCATCCGCGCGGATGCGCGAGGCAGCAACTTCGATCGGCGCCGGCGGACCCAGACGCGGATCCTCGAACACACGCATTCCGCGACCGCTCTGGGCGGCGCGGAACTGCGTTTCCCACGACACATCAAGGGGCGCCCCGGATCGAGCGCGCACCGCGTCGGGACGCGGAAAACCCGCTAGTGCAACGCGGTAGCGAACACCCGGGCGGAAGCTGCCGTCGGCCAGGTCGGCGCCCCGCGGCAACTGGGGCACAAACTGCAACCGTCGACCTTCGACCTCGAGCCGGCCGGGAACTGCCCGGCCCTCCAGATCTTCGACCCGCACACTCTCGCGGGTGACCGAGGTGCGGTCGATCTCGGAGCTGAAGATCCACAGGAGGGTCTCGTTCAGCAGCACTCCGTCGACACCCGCCTGGCGGAAGCGCTCCAAAACCAGGCGCTCCGGTTCGGGCGCGGCGGGTCGACACGCCAGCGACCCAAGAAGCGCGATCGCAGCGACGACCGCGGGTGAGCACCCGCAGCGCCCCGCGCCGAACCGTCGTAGCCACGCCAGACGCCCCATCGCGCGCCATCAAAGCACACCGGCGCGCCCGCACCCGCGAAGTTTGCGCGCGTGGATGCTCGCGGATGCGAAGGGAGCGCCCGGGAGCGCCGCGGGATCGCCGCGGGATCGCCGCGGCCACCTCGTTTCAGATCAGAACTTGAAGGGCACGCGCAGGAAGCGCAGGGCCGGACGCGGAGCGCTGGCGTTCAAGCCGGCGCCCCCGACATCGAGGTTGAACTCGACCTCGAAGCGGAAGAAGCCGATCTCGCCACCCAAACCCGGGTTATTGAACTCGGTGATGTCGGGTGTCCAGTCGACAAGCGGCGGCGCCACGAGGTCCGGTTGACCATCGTTACCCGCTGCAACGGCCTGGAATCGGATCTGCACCGCGGTGTTGGTCGGCACCACGTCGAGGTTGACACCGGTGGCCACACGGAAGAACCGCGGGACGAGAGCGAAGTTCGCGATCCCGGGCGTGAAGTCGCTGAGCGGCGCTCCGGTGGGCTCAAGATCGAGGGTCAACCGGACGAGGACCGGATCGTACGCCGCAGTGGCGACGGTGTAGGTCCGCGTCAAAAGTCCCTGCGTGAAGCGCACGCCGAACTGCTTCAAAAGGTTCGGGTTGCGCAGGTACACGTCGTCGAAGAACTGAGTCTTCGGGTCGTTGTCGTCATCGACGAGGTCCGCGGCATCGAGCACGATCCGCAGCGCGCCCGAGTCGATGGAAAGCGGCGTGCCAATGAGGATCGGGTCCACCGGCTGCACATTTTCGCCGACCGTGAGGATGGCACCGGGGAGCGCCGCCAGGGGGTCGGGATCGGTGCCCTCGAAGTTGAACAGGACCTGGTTCAACATCGAACCGGGGTTCTGGTTCGCACCACCCAGCGGCACGAACTTGGAGCGCGCCTTAGAGATCCGGTCGAACTCGGGCACGAGCACGTAGGGGTCGGGCACACACAGGGTGTTGCGCTGCGCTGCCGTCAGCCCAACCCCGGTACCGTCCACGATCCTGCTCGCATCCTGAACGTGGAGTTGGACGATGCCCGCGCCGCCGCGCCCGCCACCCGCCTGTTGAGCGAGGACGGTCGTCAGTGTCTGGTTCTGCGGAGGCTCACCGGGAAGGCCGCCGATCGTGCTGATGGCGCCCGTTTGGATAGTGCCCTGCACCACGATGTTGGCACCCGACTGCAGGATGACGTGGCCACCCGAAGCGCCACCGGCGGAGCCCGCATACACCTCGAACCAGATCGCGCTCTCGCCGCGGTCACCCTTGCCACCGCGCGCGAAGATGCGGCCGCCTTGGCCGAGGACGATGTTGCCGATCGAGAAGATCTGGATCTGCCCGCCGCCACCGGCGCCACCGGCGCCCTTGCCTTCGTTGAGGTAGGACTGGTTGGTGCCCCAGTTGGGCTGCGGGAAGGTGTTGCTGCTGATGGAATCGCCCCCCGCACCCCCACCCGCTCCGGCCAGCGGGATCGCCATCTCCCCGACGGTCAGAGTGCCGTTGGTCTCGCGGCGGAGGCCGAAGAAGTCGTTGGCGTTGTTGCCGTCGAAGAACGGCACGACACCCACGAGTCCACCCACGGGCGGTGCGCTCTGGGAGACGGCGCCAAGGGCATCAGGCGATCCGCCCATGCCCGCGGCGCCCTGCTCGGTCGTGCCCTGAACATTGACGTTGGCCGCAAATCTCCCGCCGCCGCCACCGCCCGCACGGCGCAGCGCCTCGGCCCCTTGGCGGTAGCCAGTCTCTCCGCCGATTCCGCCGAGGCCCGGCGCGCCAAACGCGCCCTGACCGTCGCCGCCCTTGGGCGTGGAGTTGTTCGTCACGGGGCTGCCCGTGCCCCCCGTACCGCCACCGGCGCGGCCGGGCGCGCCCAGCTCCGGCAGGAAAGGCGTGTTGAGCTGGACCACGCGCGTGCCGTCGACGCCGTCGGCAATGAGCTGCCCGAGGATCTCGACCGAGCCGGTCGCAAAGATCCGCAGGGGATTCGAACCCTGGACGTTCACCTGGGCGCCCGCGACGATTCTGAAGTTGCGAACGTTGAGGATGCCGCCGGTGGCGATCTGTTCCACGGTGGGCACGAAGCCGGGGCCGCCAATGACGGGCTGGCTCAACGTGCTGAAGTTGGTGGTGCCGGTGAACTCGACGTCGAACGTCCCGCCCGGGCCACCGGTTCCGAGGAAGCTGAAGTTGGGGGCAAGAACCCCCGCCCCCCACAGCGCCTTCGGTTCGAGGAACACCGCCTGTGTGTCCTCGAGGGAGCCGGAGCTGAGCCCCGCCGCGTCGAAGGACTCGAACAACTCGTCCGCGAGGTCACCCTCGGGCGAGAGACCCGGGACGGACAGCGACGCGGTGCGAAAGCGTGCGACGTTGATCTGATCGGACTGCACCGTCTGCCCCACGAGGTCGAGCAAACCCGCGCCGAGCCGCACACGCACGAGCGAATCCTGGGGCAGGATGCCGGAGGGTTCGAGGCGCACCCGGGCGCCGGCCTTCGTGCAGTTGGCTTCCAACTCCGCGTCCGCTTGAAGCGGTGTCCACACACCCAGTTCGGTGTCGAAAAACTCGAGGGTCAGCTTGTCGGAGTCGATGTTGGCCGGGGCCGTCCCGATGGGTTGGTCGAACTCGAGCACGACCGCGATGGCCTGGGTGCTATCGCTCAGGAGGTTGACCGGCGCGTTGAGCACGGTGATCGGATTGCCGAAGACGTCCTGCTCGAAGTAGATGCGCTGGTTGGGATCGTTCGCAACTTCGATGTAGCTCGCGTCGGAGATGACCGACCCTTCCTCGCGCACCACGATCGACGGCGGGCCGGGAAGCGGGTCGAAGAACACGACGTTCGGGTCAGTGGAGTTCGGCGTGGCGAAGTAACGCGCCTGGGAGTTCTTCAGGACCGCGCCGGACTGGGATTTGACCGCGATACCCGCGGAGATGTCGGAGCCTTGCACCAGGACCTGGTAGGTCACTCCGCCCGCGTCTAATCCCGCGTCGGACAGGTCCGCGACCGTCGGGCAACGGGGCTGCCACACGATCACGTTGTGCAGCACCGTTTCACTGCCCCCCGGCGCAGGCACGGTCTTCTTGAAAAAGTCCCCGAGGGCGGGCTTGCCCGCCAGGGTGGCGATGTTGATCGAGCTCGAGTTGATCGAGCTCATGGCCACCGCCCGAGTGAACGAGAACTCGATGCTGCGGTTGAGCTGCCAGACAGCGTTGTTCGGCACGGAGATCGTGTCGAGCTCAAACCCCGTCGCGGACGATCCGCCCGGCGTGGATTCCTCCGAGGAGCCCCCGCATGCCGCGACGCCGATCGCCATCCCCATGAGGGCCAAGTTGCGAACCATCCGCAGGGGTGCGGTCGCCGTCGGGTAGGAGCGAGTGTGCAGGATCGTGTGACGCATCGTATTCAAGTGCAAAAGGGTGGCCGAGGGCCGGTGCGAATCCCGTGAGTCCATGCGGACCGCGGGGTCCGTCGGATCAGTGTCGTCTTGGAATCCGGGACCCGCGGGTCCCGGCTCCGTTCACTGCAAAGAGCGGCCTGCGTCCCCGCGCGTGGGGGTTGCCGGCGATCACTGGGTGTACGCCAGTCCGTAGCTGTCAAGACGCGGCGAGAGCTGCGTCGCGGTGTTGCTGATGAAAGTGACCCGCGTCTGG
The DNA here is from genome assembly GCA_038246255.1 of Planctomycetota bacterium. Classification (GTDB taxonomy): domain Bacteria; phylum Planctomycetota; class UBA1135; order UBA1135; genus RI-242. The sequence goes on along the minus strand of JBBRWC010000025.1, from coordinate 10,007 downwards.
AGGTAACGCGGTGGCGTCTGGCCAACGGTCTGGATCGTCGCGAGGGTTGTGCGCCACGGGGCGCCAAACAACTCGACCGAAGCTGCAGCGGCGCCGGTCACGGGATTGCCCGTCGGCGGGCTGCTCTTGCGCGTGTCGCCGTAGACGTTCAGGTTGAGCGCGTTGAAAGCAAACCCGGGAGGCGAAGTCGAGGCTATCGTGCCACCGAGGCCGCGCCAGGCGAACGTCAGGGAGGTCCCGGCCGGCTGGTCGGCAGGACGGGGCTCGACGACCAGGGCCTTGACGCTGGACGGCAACGACAGGTCGATGAGGCGCGTGAACATGCGGCTCACGCGCAGCACGACGTCCGCCTGGCCGATGTAGACCGAGGGATCGATGCCCGCCGTCGGTTCACCCACCGCAGGAGTGCTGTTGGGCACTGCTTGGAATCCGCCCGTCGGCGACGTTTGGGTGTCGGGGTCCTTCGTGACCGGGTTGCCCGCGGTGTTCACACCGCCGGTGGAGAAGGCCCGGAAGCCCGGACGCGCCGACGAGGTCACGGCGATCGAAATATCGAACACGTTGAGGCTCGACGTTTCCGTCGGGAACGTGCGGTATTCGATCAGGAGCGGCAGACCGACGGAGGGGATGCCACCCAAGCCGTTCGAGGTCGGGGGCAAATTGCTTCCGAAGAAAGGCGAGCCCACGGGCGGCACACCGCCGAACACCAGGGCGATCTCCTGGGCATGCGGGATGCCACCGGGGATCGGCGGGAACGGAGGCGGCGGAACGATCGTCGGGTGCGCGTGCGCGCCCGACTGTGCCTTGCCGCCCTTCGTGAGGACCGTGGTGTCGCGCCACGTGTAGAACTGCTTCTCAGCGTCTGTCACGGCACCCTTGTTGAGCGGCATGCGCAGCATGTTCACTCCGGCGATGTTGACGAACACGTCGGACTGGGAAACCGCGAACCCTTTGGCGCGCTCATGCACGACCTTCTGGCTGCTGACAGGGTCATTGAGGATGTTCACGGACCAGGGCTCGTTCGGCTGCTGACCGCGGAGGCCGGAAGTCAGGAACGCGGGGAAACCTGTCGAGGCATCGAGGCGCTCCTCGGGCAGACCCTGCGAGTGGGCCAGCCGGATTTCGAACTGCGGGTAGTTCGCCGCGACCACTTGACCACTAAGAGGCGCGAGCGCCACACCTTCGACGTCGAGGTCGAGCTGTGTGAAGTCGGTCTCCGACACCGTGAAGCCAAAGTCGGAGTAACGCCACGCGTGTTGGAGGCGGCTACCGAGTGCGCTGAGCGGCGTCACAACCCCCGTGGGGATCTGCTGCATGGCGCCGACGAGCGCTTGGCTGCGGTCCGCGCTTGCCGCAAAGCGCACCGGTGTGCGCGGGCGAAGGGCGCCCTTAATGGGGTCGAACAGCACTTGACCGACGAAGTCGGCGCGGCCCTGGTTGGGCTCGACCTCCTCGAACGTCGGGTTGTTGAAGCGCAGCGCAAATCCGCGGCTGTTCACCGCCGGACCCACGGCCGCCACCTTGAACTCGACCGGGGGCAGTGCCGCTGCGATCGGGTTGCCCGCGAGGTCGCGCACACCCGTGGCGCCACCAATCAGGTTGAAGAAGTAGCTCGGATCCGCCGTCCCCGTTCCATTGTGAGCGAAGTCAAGTGAGGGCTGCAGGCGGAACTCCCGCTGGTCGCCGGCGGGGAACACTTCCCCCACCACGAAGTCCTTGACACCCACCGTTCCGCTGCCGACGCGCAGGACGCGCATGGAGTCGAACGGGCGCACGGTCACCGGGTCAATCGCCTCGCTGAAGCGGACAACAACACCCGCGTTCTGCGCGACCTTTCCGATCGGCGGTTCACCGGCCTCGGGGACGAAGCGCAGGAAACAGGGCGCTTTGCCCTGGGCGGCGAACTCGGTTTTGTACGCCGTGAGGAACGACGCGGTCCCGAGCAGGTCGGACGCGCTGAGCGGCTCACCGAGGACCGGCGCGCGAACGCGCAGGCCGTTCACCGCTCCACCCGCGCTAGCCGAGCCTGGCTGGGTTACTTCCACCGCGATACCGGGGCCGAACTGGATGGCATCCGCGGGCTGGGGGTTGAATGCGCAGGTGGGCGTTTCGAAGGTGAACGACACCACGAAGTCGAAACCGGGGAGTCCCGCGGGGTCCGGCGACGCCGAAGCCACCGCGATGCGTTGGGAAGCCACCACGCGGGGCGGATCGAGGTCGAGAAGGAAGCCGTTATTGGCATCCAGCGCGCCCCCCGAGCGCAGGGCCCGCACAATGTCCAAGGTCGGCGAGTTGGTGTCCACCGGCCCATTGCCGTTCAGAACCAGGGTTTCGCCCCCGAGGTTGCGCAGCAAGCGGAACTGGCCGACCGACGGGTTCAGTTGTGTCGGGAAACGCAGTGCGACGTTGGGCGCGCTGAGCGAAAGGCTCGCCGGCAGACCGAGCCCGTTGAGGGGCATGCCACCGCCCATCGCGACAGACTCGAACTCGGAGATGGTGAAGTCGAACAGAAGCCGCGTCGAGAAGAAGCCCGAGCTCGAAACACCGCCGAAGTTGGTCGAGGGAACGACGCGGGCGCTGAACGGCGTCGTGGGCGGGTTGCCCACCAGCACGCGCACCGTCTCGTTCAGGAGCACCGTAGAGGGATCGATCAGGTCGTTGAACTGCAGCTCGAGAACGGAGTTGCGCGCGAGGACGGTGTACGGCGGTACCTCGCCGGGCTGAAGGCCCTTCGTCAGGACCGGGCTCAGGTTGCTGCGCGCTTCCTGCAGCAAGAGGTCGAACGCGTCACCGGCGGTCGCCGTCTTCGCGACGAGCAGCGTCAGGCGCGACGCGCCTGTAACCGGATTGGACGTGAGCGTCCACTTGCCCGGCACCGTGCGCACGTCCTCGCCGACGACGAACTCGGGATACAAGAGGTTGGTCGCGCCCGTCGCACTGTCGAAGTCGAACACGTCGACGAGCCGCCCCCAGGCGCCGCCAACGATGCGGAAGTCCTTCGCCTTGCCGCCGTCGTGGGGATCAACCAGGTACAGCGCCCCGTCGTAGAACGATCCGTCCGCGCCCGGCTTTTGGTTCGGCAGCCCGATTTGGGCCGGGGACTGGTCGGAGGGAGTTTCGTCGCCCGCGCTGCCGCAGGCACTCGCCACAACCGCGATCAGGGCGCTTGCGACGCCGAGCGCCCAGCGGGGCATCCGCACGCGGCGATCGCCAGCGGTTGCAAAGCGGCGCTCAAGGGACCCCGTGGTCGCGTCGAGCGCGGCGCCGGGGATGGCTCGTGAGGATGTGTACATCGTTTCGCGGGTTGAGGTCGGGGTCATCGCAGTTAAGGGGCGCCGCAAGGGGCGCAGCGAGGGGCGCAGCAAAAATCAATCGAGGCGGCGAGCGCCCGAAAAGCATCCGGGGCGCCCCGGGGAGGGCTCGTGGGCCGGCAGTTAGGGCTTTCGGGGCATCAAGGAGCGGGGGACGTCGGGCAGTCCAGCGCCAGCGGGCGCGTTCGCCGCGCGGGGGAGCGGGCTTGCGGCGGAGGGTCTGAGGATTGTCGGACGTTGAGGAGGAACGGTCAAGGAATGGGGCGCAGGGGTGGGCGGCGGCGGTCGGGGCTTTCCCGTGCGCTCGATCCGTGCGCTCGATCCGTGCGGCATCCCTCATCAGCAAGAAGCGTACCGCCAGGGTTGCCGGGCGGCCGAACCTGCCGGGTCAGCCGCGGCCGCCGTGGGACGCGCCCAAACGCCGATCCAGGGGCACTTCTCGCGCGCCGTCGCTCGCGGCGCCCCCGAGGTGGCACGGCGCGTGGGGCACTGCGCGTGCGGAAGCGCACAGTTTCGTGCGGCGGCCGGGTGCTGCTCGCGCCCCAAAGGGGTATCCCCAGGGATGCCGGGCGGGAATAGCCGGGGCAACAGCGGCGCAGCGGCGGCTCCTGCGCCCATCAAAGGGGCGGCACAGGACTCGCGGTCGCAGGCGCGTGGAAACCGACGGTCGCGGCCTCGGCCACGTCGCGCAGGAACACCATGCGCTCGGGCCGCAGGCGCCTCGCCTCCGCGGAGTCCCGGGGCCAATAAACCCGGTCCTCCGAGCACCCAACGAACCCGAAAACGAGCTCCTGACTGCAGTACCCGCACGCCGCGCGCAGGGGATGCCGGGACAGGAGCTTCGCCGCGGGCTGGACGTGGCGCATCTCGGTGCGCGCGATGCAGGTCGGATTGGCGCAGGGATTCGAAAACGCGGCCTTGTAGAGGCGCGGGCCCGCGGGCGGGTGGTTGTCGCCGAGCTCGATCTGACCCAGCAACGCCGCGATCAACGCCATGCGGATCGGCACCCCGCGCGCGGCCTGCTTGAAGTAGATGCTGCGCGGGTCTGCGTCGAGTTCCTGCGCGATTTCATCGCGCCGTGGCAAGGGGTGCATCACCACTGCGTCGCGCAGAACCTCGGCCTGGAGCGTCGCGTGCCCAAGGCGCAGGTAGTCGTTGGTCGTCTCTTCGGGTGTGTGCCGCTCCGTCTGCGGCCGGGTCATGTACACGGCATCGACATGCTCGACCTTCAACCGGCTCGCTTCCGTGAAGAGGCTGAGCTGGTGCGGTTTCTGCGGTGTGATGTAAACCGCATCCGACTGCGCCGCGAGGTCACCGAGGCGCGACGCGTCGGCGCGCACGGGTTCGGCACCGTACTCCTCGCGCAAGCGCTGCATCACGTAGTCCGGCAACTCGAGGCCGTGGTGCGGCACGCAGACGATGTTCGCGCCGAAGCGCGCAAGCGCGTAGATGAACGAATGGATCGTGCGGCTGTAGCGCAGGTCGCCGGCGAGGACCACGTCGATGCCTTCGAGCCGCCCGCGCTCGATCCACAGTGTGTACAGGTCGCACAGTGTCTGCGTGGGGTGCTCGTGGCTGCCGTCCCCCGCGTTGATCACGGGGACCGACGCGTACTGCGCCGCGAGCCGCGCCGCGCCTTCGCTCGGATGGCGCAGCACGATCAGGTCCGCATAACCCTCGACCACGCGCACGGTGTCCGCCAGCGATTCGCCCTTCGTCGCGCTGGACGTTTTCATGTCCGCGGCGGTGAGGACGCCGCCGCCGAGGCGCAACATCGCCGACTCGAAGGACAACCGCGTGCGTGTCGACGGTTCGTAGAACAGGCTGGCCGAGATGCGCCCGCGCGCAAGGTGCGACCAACCGCGCGGGTCCGCCGCGTACTCGGCGGCGCGCTCGAACAGGGTCCGCATCTCCGCGAGGGAGAGGTCGTCGATGGAGACGAGGTGGCGGAGCGGCCCGGTCCTGGCTTCGGTCATGCTTCGGGGCCGCGGCGGATTGACCTCGAACTCAGCGCCGGTGCCGCGTTTGCACCGCTTGCGCGTGTTCCCGGACGCCGAAGACCCGAAAGGCTGAGCTTAGGGAGCCCGCCGCGAAGGATCAATCCCACCACGCGATCGACCGCGGTCCGGTGATCCGAGCCAGGGACCGCGCCCGCGCGTCGCAGGCGTACGGCTCGCGCGCGAGCCGCTCGAGGTTGTCCACGTCGCTCGGGTGGAAGGGCACTGCGCGGCCCAGGGGCCAGTCCGCCGCAAAAAGGTGGAGCCGCTCCGCGATCGCCGCGCCCAGCGCCGCGCGCGCGGCGGCGGGCGCCGCTTGGGCCGTGATGCACAGGCCCTGCGGCGACCAAAGTGCGAGGTCCGCCCGCGAATGGACCACGAGGACCGGTGTCCCCGTCGGGAGCGGCGGAGGCGCAGCAGGTGCGTCCGCCGGCGAAAGCCACAGCACGAGGTCCGCCGCTTCGCGCGCGACCCGGCCGAGGTTCTGCCCCGCGCGCTCCGTGTCGGCGGCGGGCCCGGTGGGCTCCCGGTCCCCCGCCGTGTCGACGAGCCGCACCGTAAAAGCCCCGACGGTGAGCGTTTGCTCCAAAAGGTCCCGCGTAGTGCCCGGCTCGTCGTTCACCAGCGCGCGCTCGCGTCCGAGCAGCGTATTGAAGAGGGTCGACTTGCCAGCGTTCACCGGGCCCGCGAGGACCACCCGCGGCGGCGCGAGCACACGCGCAAAACGCCGCCCGCGTTCGACGAGTTCACACAGCCCCGCGCGCCAGCGCTCGGGCGGCGCGAGCACGAGTCGGTCCAACGCGCGCCGCAGTGCACCCTCCGCTTGGTCGAGCAGCACCCGGGCAGGCCACTCCCCCGGCGCACCCGCGAGAGCTTCCAGCGCGCGGGCCTCGATGGAGCGCCCGCCCGCGGCGACAGACGCCCCGCGGGCTTGCAGGGCCAAGGCGACACCGTCCACGACGGCCGGACCGCCGTGCAGGTGCAGTTCGAACCGGTCGGAGCCGCGCTCGATCACCAGGGCCTCATCGAGCAAATGGCCGTCCGCGGCAAGCCGCACGAGTTTGGGCACCCCGGGCGAAAGGCTGGCCGCACCCGGCGCGAGTGCCACGAGGAGCGTCTTCGCGTCTGGACCCCAAAGGGCCAGCACCGCGATCGCGCCGGCGCCGCGGACGCTCTCGCGATCGAGCCACACGCGGGGGGCGCTCAAACGCGGGTGTCCTCGAGCGCGGCGAGCAGCCCCCGATGGACGAGGTCGGGCTCGACGATCAGCGTTCCGCTCCAAAAGGGCGTCGGTTCGAGCAGGTACGCGAGCGCACCGCCCGTCAGCACCCGTGGAACCCCCGCAAGGCCGGCTTCCTGCCCGACACGGCGCGCGAGTTCGTCGGCCGCACCCCGGAGCCCGTGCACGATGCCCGCCCGCAACGCCTCCACGGTCTCCTTGCCGAGCGCCGGAGCGCGTGTCGAAGGCTCGACCACGGGAAGCTGTGCCGCGGCGCCCAGGGCGCGCGCGAGCAAGCGCGGGCCTGGCGCAATCGCCCCGCCGAGGAAGCGCGCGGGCCCCGTCCCCGGCCCCGACCACTCGACCGCATCCACGGTCATCGCCGTCCCCACGTCGATCACCACCGCGGAACCTCCGACCCGCTCCGCCGCAGCGCGCGCGGCGAACAGCCGGTCGAGCCCCACCGTATGGGGGTTCGTGCAGGTGTTGACGATGCTGTGGGGCGGCGGTGCGAGCAGATCGGCCCCGCTCGCGGCCCGGGCCCACGCGGCCACCTGACGGGTAACCTCGGGGCCAGCCACGCCGGAGAGCGCGCCTCCCACGAGGCGCAACCCGCGCTGCGTCACTTCGGCTTCGATCCACGCCGCGAGCAGCGCTTCACAGTGCTCGGGTTCTTCGAAACGCGCGCGCGCCAGCGGCCCGCGCGGATCTCCACGAAGTCCGTGCGAATCCCCGGCATTGGGCGCGGCAGGCCAAAGCGCGACCTTGAGCGCACTATTGCCAAGGTCAAGGGTCCAAAGAACGTCCACGGCGATGTCCCCTGGCCCGGCGGTCGGTCCGTTTGCGGGCACCAACCGCGCGGGACTACTTGTTCGATTCGTAAATCAGCGTGCGGTCCTTGCCCGCGTTGGATACCACGACTTCCCACACGGTGTAGAGGTCCTGGTTGTTCTTCACGTAGCTGATCGCCTGACTGACGCTGTTGACCGACGTGCCGTTGATGCTCTTGACGATGTCGCCCGTCTTGACGCCGTGCTGGGCCACCGCAGAGCCCGGTTCGACGTGCAGCACTTCCACACCCTCCCACTTGCCGGTGCGCGGGTCGCGGTACTGGCGGTGGCGGACTTCGTTCGAAAGGATGTCGAGGTAATCGGCTTCGAAGCGCTCCACGTCCTGTGTGCCCAAGACAAACGTGTTTGGCCGGCGCTCGACGGTGCGCTCCGGGCGACCGATGATCCGCAGCGGCGCTTGGGGAATGCCGACGACGGACGGCAACTGGGCGCCACCTTCCCCCACGTAGACGATGCCAGGGCCATAGGGCGACCAGATCGCGACCCGCTCCGGGCCATCGTCCTCGAAATCGTCGACGACGAAAGCGAGCCCTTCGGGCTGGATCGCGTGCACACGCACGCCGGAAAACGCGCCGTGCAGCCGGTCGCCGATCTTCAGCGGCACGGCTCCCGGATGGGTGCGGCTGAGGTCCGCGTTGTCGTACACGATAAGTGCAAGGCTGTCCGCGGGCGCATCCGTGTCGACCTCAACGTAGAGGACCCGCAACAGCTTCGCGACGACGGGTTTGGGCCGCGTCGTGGGCTCTTCGGCTTGCGGGGGCGGCGGCGGGGGCGGCGGAGGCGCCTCGGCGCCGGTCCAGTTCATCTCGTGGAACGTCGCTACGACACGCTCGTAATCGACCAGCGTGGTGCGCGGCGGCTCGGGTTCGGGGACCTCGTCGAGGACCCGCTTCATGAACTCGTGGGGCGCGCGAGTGCGGGTGAGTTCGTCCTGCTTGCCCATGATCGCCCACGCGTAGACAAAAAATCCCAGATAGCCGAGCGCCCCGAGGGCGGCGATCCAGATCAGCAGCTTGAGGGTTGTGAGGTTCATCGGGAGCGCGGGCGACGGCGAGTGGCGGTCGGGCCCCCCAATCTAGCGCAGGGGGGCTCCGATCCGGCGTGCCATCCCGCGGGAGGGGGCCGGCCCAGCGTGGACGCCCGAGCCGGGGGTTTCTTCCCGCGCCCGCGAACCCACCGGTCCTGGGCCCTCGACGCGCGGGCCGCCTTACTCGGCGCCGGGACTCAACCGCAGGTGCTGGCGCTGGCGGTCGCCGCCACTGGTAAACCCGCGCAGGGCGAGCATCAGCTCGTCCGGGCGATCGCTCGCGGCCAACGCCACCTCGAGGTCGATCAGGCCGCTCTCGACGAGTTGGCGCAGGGACTGGTTGAAGCTGATCAGCCCCGTCTCGCCACCCTGGTCGATGGCGCGCCCGAGTTCCGAGATGCGGCCCTCGGACAGGAGCTCGCGCACGCGCGGCGTCGAAACCATCATTTCAAGGGCGGGCACCATCCCGTGGCCCGAGCGCCGCGGCAAGAGGCGCTGGCTCAACACCGCGACGAGGTTGTCGGCGAGGCGGTCGCGCACCTGTTGGTGCTGCTCGTTCGGGAAGAAGCTGATGATGCGCTCGACCGATTGGGCGGCATTCACGGTGTGCAGCGTGCTCATGACGAGGTGGCCGGTCTCCGTCGCGTCCAGCGCCGCCTGCACGGTCTCCCCGTCGCGCATTTCGCCGATCAGGATCACGTCCGGACTTTGGCGCAACGCGTGGCGCAACCCCGCGCTGAAGGTCGGCACGTCGGTGCCTACTTCCCGCTGGCTGATGACACAGCGCTCCTCGGTGAAGATCAGCTCCACCGGATCCTCGAGCGTGATGATGTGGCGCTCGGAATGCTGGTTCATGTACTGGATCATGGCCGCCATCGTCGTGGACTTGCCCGACCCCGCGATCCCGGTAACCAGCACGATCCCGCGCTTCTTGGCGCCGATCTTTTGCAGTTCGCCGGTCGGCAAACACAGGTTCTCGAGGCGCGGCGGTTTGTCGGAGACACGCCGCAACACGAGCGCTGCTTCGCCCATCTGCTTGTAGGCGTTGAGGCGGAAACGGCCCAGCCCGTCGAGTTGCAGCGCCACGTCGCAGGATCCCGTCTCGCGCCAGTTCGCCATGCGCACGGGTCCGACGATGCCATCGAGCACTTCCGCGAGCGCGCCGGCGTGGGGCACACGCCCGGGCAAAAACACGATGCGTCCATCGACGCGGCACGACGGTCGCCCGCCCGCGCGCAGGATGAGGTCGCTCGCGGAGCACTTCACCATCTCGGCGAGCCACGCTTCGAGTTGGTGGCGCGGCGACAGGCCGCTGGCGGTGCCCGCCGCCGGAATCACCGGGCGCGCGGCGCCCCCCGCAGCGGCGGCCCCCGCAGCCGCTTCCGAGGCTTGGACTTCACTCCCCGCAGGTGTGGATCGCGTGGGCTCGAAGCCCGGATTGCCACCCAGGGCCGCTTGGCTCGGGCGTGCGGCGGCGCCAACGCCGGCGTACTCGGTGGGACCGCCCGCGGGCGGCTGGGACCGCGGCACAGGGTTGGGCAGGGCGGCGTCGGGCTCACGGGCCGGCTGGCCGTAGGGAGCGCTGGAATCACGGTAGTGCTG
>JBBRWC010000024.1:0-40423 GCA_038246255.1 Planctomycetota bacterium | reverse complement strand
GGAGATTGGTATGAGCCTGGCAACCCCCGAGAAGATCCGGTGCCTCCAGCAAAAAGCTCTACACAAAGGCCAAGCGAGAGCCGGCGTTTCGCTTCTACCAGCTCTACGACAAGATCTACCGCGCAGACATTCTGCAACATGACCTTCCTGGGCTCCGCGCACTCCTTGACTGAAGACTTGGGCAGCCCCGCGGACGATGCCAGTGGCGCGATGAGCAAGCGAATCTTGCTACTCTTGGAGAGTCGGCCGCTGGTCAACCACGATGTGTACGACCGCCTGGTTGACGACTGCGTCGAGGCCTACTGGAAGAACGAAAAAGGCCACGAGGCGCAAGCACGTGGTCGACATGGCGAAGCAGGCGCCATTCGAGCGTCTGGAGTTTCTGGACCGGATTTCGGAGTCGGCGGATCGAGAGTTGGCGACGCTCAGGTCCCGGTACCGTGAATACTTGCGGGTGACGGCTTCGGTGAGGCGGTCTTCGCAAAAGGCGCAGGAGAAGCGCCTGGACTGGGGCTGGCCGCTTCGCAATCGGACGCGAGGCCTGGCGCTACCTTGGACGCGGTGGGAAACGCCGCTTGGAGTGCTTATCCTCGGACCCTGTGTTGCGACCCGTCGCCCTTCACTCGGTCTGTCCGTACCTGTTCGACACGGGGAGCTGGATCCATGGCCAGCTCGTCAGTCTGTCCCGGTGGCGGCCGGTGGTGGTCTGCAAGCGGCGCCAGAACACCGCGGAGTTTCCCTTGGCCGACGTGCACGCGCTGGAGGATCTTCCGGCGGTGCGGCAGCTGATCCAAAGGACGCGTCGACGGTTCAACGGTGGCCACTATCCCTTCATGGTCGACGTTGCGCACGCGAGCGGGGCGCGCCTCCTGCACTCGCACTTCGCGACGAAGGGTTGGAAAGACCTGCCGCTCGCGCGCGCGACGGGCCTCGTGCACCTCACGTCGTTCTACGGCGCCGACATCTGGAAGAACTCCCGTTCGGAGCGCTGGCGAGGGCGATTTGGTGAGCTTTTTGAGCGCGGAGGCCTGTTCCTGGTCGAAGGCAACGCGATGCGCAAGAAGGTGGAGTCCCTCGGATGTCCACCTGACAAGATCCGCGTCCATCACCTGGGTGTCGACATCGACGCCGTGCCGTTCACGGAGCGGTGTGCGCCGGCAGACGGCATTGTGCGGGTGTTGATCTGCGGCCGCGCGACCGCCAAAAAGGGCCACGAACTTGCGATCCGCGCGTTTGCCCGCGCCCACCGTTCGGAGCCTTCGATGCGGCTCTCCGCGATGCTGCTCGCGGTCGACGCTGGGCAGCGGGCCGAAGTGACGCGGCTGCAGGCCCTCGTGGAGCAACTCGGGCTGGGCGCGGTGATCGATTTCCCACCGTCCTTGCCCTATTCCGCGTGGCGCCAGTCCCTTCAGCGCTACCACGTGTTCTTTGCTCCGAGCATGCACGCCCCGGACGGCAACGCGGAGGGTGGGGCACCGGTGGCGCTGGTCGACATGTGCGCCCAGGGACTGCCGGTGGTGGCGTCCGACCACTGCGACCTGCCCGAGGTCGTGCCCCACGGTGCCGCCGGGATGATTTTTCCCGAGGGAGACGAGGTCGCCGCCGCGGCCGCGCTGCTGGAGGTGGCGCAGAACGCGCAGGAATGGCCGCGCTGGGGCCATGCAGGCCGCGCGCACGTGGCCGAGCACTACTCCAGGAGTGCGCAGGGCCAAGCGTTGGAGCGGATCTACGATTTTGTTGCGGGCTGAGCCTGTGGCTTCGCCGGGCGCGGCACGACGGGATCCAGGGGTCCGTTGGCAGGCCTCGCGCGCGCGGGGCCGCGCGGGCCGCTGTTACGGCGCGCGCACACGCCGGTTTTCCGCGGTATCGCTGGAACGCGAGATCCCTCAAGCCCATCTTCTCGCCAGACCGATCGGATCGCGGGATGGGCGCCGCGCCGGGCGCCCCGGGCGTTAGCCTGGCCAGCCGGGGTTGCGGGGCCGCGAGGCCTTGTCCTCTAGGAGAACCAGACTTGAACAGTATTCAGCGGACGGTGTTCGCGGCGGCGGTGGTGTTCGGAGGCTTCCTTTCGTGGAGTTGCGGCCACGACGAGTCCCCGACCTTCAGCGAGCCGCTCACGTTCGAGAACTTCGGGACGCGTTTCGGCGTGTCGACGTCGGAGCGTTTTGGCTTTTCCAGCGCGCCCGGCGGGGCGAGCGCCGCTGGGGCGCCCGCGCAGGGTCCCACCGCGGATGCCTTCCTCTACGATCTGCCGGAAGGCTGGGTCGAGCGCGCGCCGACGTCGATGCGCCTGATCAACCTGGGCCACGAGGACGATCCGCGCGTGGAGCTCACGTTGGTGCTCCTTGCGGGCGACGGCGGAGGCATCGGCGCCAACGTCAACCGCTGGCGGGGCCAACTGGGGCTCGCTCCGCTGCCCGAAGGCGAGGCAGAAGGGTTGCCCACGGGAACGCTGCTTGGTGAAACCGCCGTGCGGTTCGACGCCAGCGGCGCGTACTCGGGGATGGGATCCACCGCGGAGTCCGACTTCCGGATGGTGGGTCTGCTCGCCATCGATGTTGCGGGCTCGGCGTTCCTCAAATTCACCGGTCCCGCGGCGCTGATCGCGACCGAGCTTGCGAGCTTCGAGGCCTTCGCGGCGTCCTTGCGCGTCAAAGATCCGGACGCCGCGCCGGGGAGTGTGGGTGTTCCCCCGGCGGTGTCGGCGACCGCGGGCGATGCGGCATCGGGTGCCCCCGTTGTGGAGGCGCCCGAGGCCCTGCTCCCCAACTCCAAGGACGGCCTTTCCTGGACACCCCCCAGCGGCTGGCGCCAGGCACCCGACCGCCAGATGCGGTCGGTCACGTATCTCCTTGGGCCGCAGGGTGAAGCGGAGTGTTACGTCGCGGTGCTGGGCGGCGACGGCGGCGGCCTCAAGTCGAACCTTGACCGTTGGCGGCAGCAGATGGGCGCAGGACCCCTGTCGAGCGCCGAACTCGCCGGGCTCGAGCGCGTGCCATCCCTCGGCGGAGCTGCCGTGTTGATCGACGTCCCCGGCGCGTACCGCGGCATGTCCGGCGAGCGCGTGGAAGACGCGCTGATGCTCGGTGCTGTCCTCAGCCAAACCAACGGCGGCAGCGCCGAACGCACCGTGTTCGTGAAGCTGGTCGGGCCAACGGGCACCGTGGAAGCCGAGCGCGGTGCTTTTCGCGCGTTCGTGCAGTCCCTGGAGGGCGCCCAATGAATCCGCTGCGCACGATTGGCACCGGACTCTTGCGCGTCTTTTCTTCGTTCCGGCTCTCGGTCACGCTGCTCGTGTTCCTCGGGCTTTTGACCTGGCTTGGGACGCTGGCGCAGGTCGATCGTGGCCTCTACGAGGTGCAAAAGGAGTATTTCGAAAGCCTGTTCCTCGTGCACCGGGTCGGAGCACTCGGCATTCCGCTCCCCGGGGGCAACCTGGTCCTCGGTCTGCTCGCGGTGAACATCCTCGTCGGCGGGTTGTGGCGCATGCGCGGGCGCAAAAACGTGAGTGGAGTCATCGTGGTCCACGTTGGCATCCTAATGCTGTTTGCAGCGGGGCTCGTGAAGCTCCAAGCTTCTAATGACGGCCACACCACGCTCTACGAAGGGGAGTCGAAGAGTTACTTCCAGAGTTACCACGAGTTAGAACTCGCGCTCCTGCGGCCGCTCGCGGACGGCAAGATCGAAGAGCGCACCGTCGATGGGGCTTCCCTCGCCCATGCGAACCCGAGCCACCCAGCCGTGGTCGACGGTCAAGGCCTGCCGTTCCGCGTGGAGGTCACGCGCTACTTCGAGAACGCGGGCGTCATGCCGAAGGGACCGATGTTCGACGCCCCGACGCCGGTCATCGACGGCGTATTCGCGCGCCCGAAGCCGCGCGAAAAACTGAATGAGCAGAACGGCGCGGCGGTGTACGTCGATGTGATCGCAGCCGACGGGAGCGTCCAGAACGGACTGCTTTGGGTTTACGACGCCCATCCGTGGACGTTCGACGTGGCCGGCGAGCGTTACGCGCTCGACCTGCGCCGCAAGCGCTTTCCGATGCCTTTCCGCGTCAGCCTGGAGCGCTTCCGCAAGGAGGATCACCCGCGCACGGGGATGCCGCGCTGGTTCTCCAGCGACGTCACGGTCGACAGCGGAAAATCCTCGCGCCTCGTCACGATCTTCATGAACGAGCCCTTGCGCCAAGATGGGCTCGTGCTCTATCAAGCGTCCTGGGGTCCTTCTAACGCGCGCCCGGGCGATCCCTTGTTCTCGTCGCTCGCGGTCGTGCGCAACCCCTCCGACCAATGGCCGCTGTGGGGCTGCATCGTGATCGCTGCCGGGTTGCTCTGGCATTTTGGACGCAAACTGATCCGCCACGTTTCGCGCGAGGTCGCACGCCCGTGAACACGCAACTTTCGCTGAATGCTTTCCTTCCGCTCCGCCGCACCGCGGTGCTGCTTCTGCTCGTGGGATCCCTCGCACTGGGAAGCCGCGCGGTGAGCGCCGCCCCTACGCTGACTGCGGCGGCGCACCCGTCGGCCACCGCGGTCCAGGCAGCCCCCGAGGCCGCACCGATCGCACCGGCGGTCCGCGCTCGGCCGGCGGTGACCGCGCGGAAGGTCGATTGGAGCAAAACGAGCCTTGTGGTTGCAGGATCGCTGCCGATCCAGGACGGCGGGCGCGTCAAACCGCTTTCGACGTTCGCCAACTTCACGCTGCTGCGACTCAACGGCAAGAGCACCGCGAAAGACCAGGCGGGGGAAAAACTCGACTCCATGCGGTGGCTGCTGGACACCTTCGTGGACCCGCGGCGCTCGGGGGAGTATCCGATTTTCCAGGTCCAGGACTCGGCAACCGTTCACGCGATCGGCCTAGAGGTCGACACCAAAAAGAAGCGCGACCGTTGGTCCTTTGCAGAGCTGCGTCCGGCGGTCCCCAAGCTCTTCGATCTCGCGCACGAGTACTCGCAGATCGAGGGGAAAAACCGGACCACGATGCAGGCGCAGGTCGTGATGTTGGCGGAGGCCGTCGACATCTACCTCGGCCTCGCCGGGTTCCTCGACTTCGCGCGCATGCCGATTCCACTCAGCGAGGGCGGAATTCTGGCGCAGGAGTTCGGCACGGCGAGGCTCAATTTCTCGGACCTCGTGCGGCGCGGCGGCGACCTATCCGCGCTGCGCAGCCGGCTCGAAAAGAGCGACGATCCGCTCGAGCGCGAGGCGAGCCGCGAGCTGGCGTCCGTGTTGCGCTTTGCCGCGGACCTCGGACGCGCGAGCCTGCACGTCGCGCTGCAACCCCCGGACGCGGTGCTGTCCGCCCGCGAAGCGTGGCACACCCCGGGTGAACTCTTGTCGTCCGCTTTCGACGGCATGCCCGCGACGGCGGCGGAACTCGCGGGGCTCGTCGCGCTCGAGCGCCTGGGCGCGAGTCTGGGATCTGACAACACCGTCGACATGGCAGAGGCCGAAGCGGCTCTCGTTGCGCTCGACGCGTCGACGGGCCCGATTGCCGCGGCACGCGGTGAAACGCGCCGCCTCGACCTCGAGGTCACGTATTACCGTCTCGACCTTCTGATGTACGCCCTCGCCGCGTACATCCTCGCGTTCGTGCTTGCGGCCTTTTCCTGGCTGCGACCCGCCGCGGCGCTCCTGCCGCGCCTGACGTTCGGGGCGGCGACGGTCGGCACGCTGTTGATGGTCGTCGCCATCACGCTGCGCTGCATCATCCGCGAACGCCCCCCGGTCAGCACGCTCTACGAAACGCTGCTATTTGTCACCGCGACCGGGGCGATCATCGGCCTCTCGATGGAGCTCATCAACCGCCGACGCATCGCGCTCTATGCAACCGCGGCGCTCGGGATGGTCGGGATGTTCCTGTCCAATGGTTACGAGACGCTCGACAAGCGCGACACCATGCCGAGCCTCGTTGCGGTGCTCGACACCAACTTCTGGCTCGCCACCCACGTCACGGTCATCACGATCGGCTACGCGGCGGGTGTCTTCGCCGCGCTCCTTGGCAGCGTGTATATCGTCGTGCGGCTGATCCGCGGCCGCGCCTCCGCGCCGGAGTTCTTCACCTCACTCGGCCGCATGATCTATGGGACGCTGGCCTTCGGCCTTGTGTTCTCCCTGGTCGGGACGATCCTCGGCGGCATCTGGGCGAACGACTCCTGGGGACGTTTTTGGGGTTGGGATCCCAAGGAAAACGGCGCGCTCCTGATCTGCATCTCCCAGGTCGCGATCTTGCACGCTCGTCTTGGGGGCATCCTGCGCGAACTCGGCATCGCAGCCGCGGCCTGCTTCGCCGGCACGATCGTCGCGTTTTCGTGGTTTGGAACCAACCTGCTCGGTGTCGGCCTCCACAGCTACGGTTTCACGGAGGGCATCAACTCGGCCCTCTGGACGTATTACGGGATCCAATGGTCGATCTGCGCCCTGGCGCTCGTTGTGGGCGTGCGTGAGGCCTCGATGGTGAAGAGCCAAGTGAGCGAGCCGCCCGCCACGAGCGCGCGCGGGCGGACCACGACGCCCGCAACCTGACGCAAGGGTCAAGGAATCCGGCCGGGCGCGGCCGGATTTGGCGAGGCGACATTCAGGCCGGCCTTCCGCGGCGCCGAAGGATGGGGACGGTGATCCGGCCAGTGGGCGGCCGGGATACGTCCACGTCGAAGGTTCCAGGAGACTCGTCTTGCAGAGGCAAACCCTTGCGATCCTCGCGATCGCCGCCGCATCGTTCACCCCGTTCCTCGGCGGCTGCGCTGGCAAGCAACAAGCCGCCGGCATCCAGCAGGTCGACAGTCTGGTCGCGCGCATCGAGCGCCTCGACCTTGAGGCGGAGCTCGCCCAACAGCGCACCGAGGAAGCGGTCGCCGCACTGCGTTCGATGGTACGCGGCGAACTCCGTACTGACGCCGCGCAGGCGCACACGGAGTTCATGGCCGCCGTCGAGCGGTCGGCCACCCAACTGAAGCGCATGCGCGTCGCGGTGCTGCCGATGCAGCGCGCCGCGGCCAGCGTCTTTGAGTCCTGGGCCGTCGACACCCAATCGATCCTCAGCCCGTCGCTGCGCGAGAAGAGCGCCGAGCGCCGTATGCAGGCGGGCGAGCGCTACCTGGCGATCATGAACGCGCTTGAGCCCGCCGATCTCGCGCTGGCGTCGTTCAACGCGACGCTGCGCGACCACGCGCTGTTCCTCAGCAACGACCTCAACGCCTCGTCCGTCACCACGCTCGAGTCTGAGCTCGACCGTCTGCGCACGTTGCTCGCGATCGTCGACCAGCGTGTCGACGTATTGCAGCGCACCACGGCAGAGTACGTGCGGACGTCCGTCCCGCTCGGCAAGGTTCAGCTCACCGGCGCGACGTCATCCAGCGGCCGCTGAACGCACTGCGGTCGGCAGGGCGCGCGGCGGAGTCCAGGCTGGGCTGCGCCCCGCGCTGTGCTGATGCAGCGGAGAAAGCGACGTGACCTGGGTCCTCTTGATCGCGTTGACGGCTGGACTCGGCGCCGCGTTCGCGGCGCTCGTCGCGCGTCGCAGGGAGTTGCGTGGCATCCAAACCACGCTCGGCGAACGGCAGCGTGCGATCGACGTTGGCGCGCACAAAGCAGAGCTCCAGTACCCGGTCATTGACCTCTCGCGTTGCCTCGGCTGCGGTACGTGTGTGCGCGCCTGTCCGGAAGACGGTGTGCTTGCCCTGGTCCACGGCCAGGCCGCAGTGGTGCGCGGAGCGCACTGTGTCGGAACCGCTGCATGCGCGCGCGAGTGTCCGACGGGCGCGATCACCGTCACGCTTGCCGATCTGGCCGAGCGGCGCGATGTGCCGGTGCTGAAGGAGCACCTTGAGGCCATCGGTCGACCGGGACTGTTTCTCGCCGGCGAAGTCACGGCCCACGCGCTGGTGAAGACCGCCGTCGACCACGGTGTGCTCGTCGCGGCGGAGGTCGCGCAACGCTCGCGCACCAGCGCGGTGGCGGCGCCGGACGAACTCGACCTCGTAATCGTCGGAGCCGGGCCCGCAGGCCTTGCCGCCGCCCTTGAAGCCAAACGCCAGGGACTGCGCTTCGAGGTCATCGACCAGGAGACGGAAGCGGGTGGCACGGTGGCGCGTTACCCGCGGCGCAAGTTGGTTCTCACGCAGCCGATCGAACTGCCGCTGCACGGCAGGCTCGCCAAACGCAGTTACGCCAAAGAGGAGCTGATCGAACTTTGGCGGCGGCTCGTGCAGCAGCACCAACTGCCCGTGCGTCTGCGCACGACGTTCGAAGGACTCACGGCGCGGCCCGACGGTGGTTTTGAGGTGCGGGCGGGGGGCGCGGTGACACGCGCACGGCACGTTTGCATCGCAGTGGGACGCCGCGGTGTGCCCAAGCGTTTGGGAGTGCCTGGCGAAGAGCGTCCGAACGTGGCGTACAGCCTGCTCGATGCGGACTCCTACGTCGATCGGGACGTGCTGGTCGTCGGGGGCGGCGACAGCGCGATCGAAGCGGCGCTTGGACTCGCCGCCAACGGAAGCAATCGCGTCGTACTGTCGTACAGGCGCGAAGCGCTCGTGCGCGTCAAACCCAAGAACCAAACACGCTTCGATGCAGCCTGCGAACAGGGCTCGATCCGCGCGGCGTTTGGCACCCATGTCGAGCGCATTGCGGACGGTGCGGTCGAACTGCGCCACAGCGACGGCGCGATCGAACGCATCGCCAACGACGACGTCCTGGTGATGGCGGGGGGAACACCCCCGCTCGGATTGTTGGAAGCAAGCGGAGTGTCGTTCGACCCGGCCCTACGGGAGCAAGCGCCCGAGCTCGGCGAACAAGGTACGGGTCTCGTTCGCGCGGTCGGCGCGGCTTTTGCGCTCGCGCTCTTCGCGCTCGCGTTCGCGCTCTGGCAGCGGGACTATTACGGGCTTGCGCCTATCGATCGCCCCGCACATTCCAAGCACGATCTTTTGCGCCCGGGGCTGGGCCTGGGCCTGGGCTTTGGCATCGCGGGTGCGACGCTGATCGCGGCCAACCTTGCTTACATCCTGCGGCGCAGCGGGCGCTGGATGCGCTTCGGCTCGCTGACACGCTGGATGACCGTGCATGTCGCGACCGGTGTTCTCGCGTTCCTGTGTGTGCTGCTGCACGCCGCGTTTGCACCCCGCGACACGGTCGGCGGGCAGGCGTTCTGGCTGATTCTCGGGTTGCTGGCAACCGGCGCGCTTGGCCGCTACCTCTACGCCTACGTTCCCCGCGCCGCCAACGGCCGGGAACTAGAGTTGGCCGAGGTGCGCGGGCGCCTCGCGCGCCTCGCAGACGGCTTCGAGCGCGTCAACCCTTCGATCGCCGCGCTCGTGCGCGACGGTGTTGGCGAACTCGTCGAACGTCGCCAATGGCGCACGAGCTTGCCCGCGCGCCTGGCAGCGCTGTTTGGCGCTGAGCGCGGCCTGCGCCGTCTCGTGCGCGACCTGCGTGCGGCCGGCTTCGGCGCGGGGCTGGCGCCCTCGCAGGTCGAGGCGGCGGTGGTGTTGACGCGCCAGGCGCACCGCTCGGCGCTGGTCGCGGCGCACCTTGAGGACCTGCGCGGACTGCTTGCGAGCTGGCGCTGGCTGCATCGCTGGGGCGCATTGCTCCTTGTGCTCCTGATCGCGTTGCACGTCGTCTACGCGCTGCTCTACGGCGCGCACTTCTTCGGAGACCGCCTGACGTGAACGGCGTGGAGCCGGCCAAGGCACGCCGCGCGCTCGGGGATCCCAAGTGGTGGCTAGCGCTCGCCAGTGCCATCGTCGTGGCGTCGATGGCGCTCGTTTCGACCGAGCGCACGACGCCCGGCGCGCTGTCCAACGCCCACGGACGGATCGTCGAACTTGCGGGCGCGTCGAGCTGCGCTGAATGCCACGGCGGATGGTTTGAATCGATGCAGGCGGCCTGTCTTGACTGCCACGGTTTCATCGGCGAGCACATGGAGTCGGGCCGCGGGTTGCACGGCGCCATCGGCGCGCTCGCCGCCAACTGCGCGTCCTGTCACAGCGAGCATCATGGCGGTGACTTCGATCTCGTCGGGCAGCACAGCTTCGCGAAGGCCGGCGTGGCCGATCCCGCGCAGTTCGACCACGCGCTGGTCGGCTTCGCGATGGAGGGCAAACACCTCGAACTGGCGTGCACCGAATGCCACGAACATGCCGCAACGAAGGTGTTGCCCGAGGGAGCGCGCCGCTACGTCGGGCTGTCGCAGGACTGCGCGAGCTGCCACGCGGACCCCCACGCGGGCGCCATGGCGCGTGCGTGCACCGAGTGCCACACCCAGTCGTCGTTCGACCAGCACTTAAGCGTTGGGCACGAACGCCACTTGCCCCTGATCGGGGGCCACGGAGCGCTCGACTGCCGCACGTGTCACGACGCGGCCGGTGCGCACGCTCTTGAGAATTATCCTGCGCCAGCGACAGGGCCATCGAACGGGCTCGCCGCGCAGGGCCAAGACGCACGCACGTGCGCCGAATGCCACGCTTCGCCCCATGGCGCACCGTTTCTCGCCGGCAACGCGGCGCTGGCGGGTATTCGTCTTGAGTCCGGTTGCGTCGGGTGCCATGTCCCCGCGCACACGTCGTTCCGCGACCAAAGTCTCGTGCTTGACCCCGACCAGCACGCGTGTTCCGGTTTCCCGTTGGTACCGCCCCACCAGGAGGTCCGTTGCGCCAAGTGCCACGATCCCGCGCTCACCACGTTCGCAGAGCGCTTCCCCGGACGCGACCGCGATGGATGCGCGGCATGCCACACGGATGTGCACGGCGGGCAGTTCGCGACGGGTCCCTTTGCCGAGCAGGGCTGCGTTGTATGCCACGGGCGCGAGCGGTTCACGCCGCACAGTTTCGACGTCCATCTGCACGCACGGACGTCGTTGCCGCTCGACGGCCAGCACCTTGAGGTTGCCTGTGAAGCGTGCCACACCGCACCCCACACGGACGCTCCGCGCACGTTTCACAAAACGCCCAACGCATGCGGTGCATGCCACGCGGACGCACACGCTGGGTTCTTCGACGCCCGAAGCGCACAGCTCGAACCGATCATGCACGGCGATTGCGCCCGTTGCCACGACGCGACGGCCTTCGCGCCGGTGCCCCCGGAGCGCTTTCACCACGAGCCGTGGACCGGTTTCCCCCTGGACGGCGCCCACGCGCAGGAGGGCTGCGCTGCGTGCCACCACGCCAGTCGCGAGCCGGATGCGACCGGACGGCGTTTCGGACGCGCGGCCGAGCTATTTGGGCACTTCCCGCCGCTCGCGGGCGGTCCCGAAGTCGGGCAAGCCTGCGCGGTGTGCCACGCCGATCCGCACGCAGGCGGTTTTAACGCTCCCCACTTGCCCGCCGACTTCAGCGGCGAGACCGGCTGCGCTCGTTGCCACGGGTCGGCGTCGTTCCGCGATCTGCCGCGCGGTTTCGACCACGGACTTTGGACCGGGTTCAAGCTGAGCGGCGCCCACGGAGCGCTCGATTGCGCCCAGTGCCACGGGCCCCTGTGGCCCCCGGACGCCGCGGGCCGCACCTGGATGGCGGCGCACGGAAACAACTGCGCGGACTGCCACGCCGATCCCCACGGCGGCCAGTTCGCGCGCGAAGGAGCCGTGGACTGCGCCCGTTGCCACAAGGACCCTTCCAGTTGGATGCCCCGTTCGTTCGATCACAACTGGGACACCCGCTTCCCGCTGGATTCCACGCATGCCGCGCTCGACTGTTCGGCGTGCCACCAGCCAAAGCGCATCGGGGACGTCGACACCTACCACTACCGGCCGCTCGGAATGGAATGCACCGATTGCCACGGCGTGCAGACCGGATCCCTGCGCCGCCGCGGAGATCCACGATGAAGGCGCGCGAGCAAGCACCCAGGAAGCGCGGCGCTGCCTGGTTGCTGGCCGCGGCCTTCACATTCCTGACTCCGGTGCTCTTTGCACGCACTCAGGACGTTCCGCCCGCAGCAGGTCAAAGCCAGCCGATCGCCGGCGAGTTGATCGTTCCACTGCGCGTGCGCAATCCCCTGGGTGACGGCCGCGCTGCGGTCGACCGCGGTTCCCAGGACGGTCTGTGCGTCGGCGACGACGTCGAGTTCCTGCCGCGTACCGGTGGACGGTGGCGCGCACGGGTCGTACGGGTCGAGGGACGCAGCGCCATCGTCGAAGCCCTCGACACAAATCTCGTGTTCGAACCGGGCATGCGCGGCGAAGTCCGCGTGCCGCTTTCGCGGTTGGAGAGCACCGCGCCCCAAGTGGTGACGGAAGACGTGGATCCGGACGGCGAACCCGACGGCGGGGCGGAAGCGCCAGACGCCGCCCTGGAATCCGTGGACGTCGGCGCACCGGGTGCGCCTGGCGCATACGAGAACCGGGACGAGGACTGGCGCGCGGGAATGCCGCTCCTTGCGGGCGTGCATGTGCCCAGGCCGTCGGAGCGTCGCTCGAGCATCACCGGCCGCCTTTGGTCGTCGTTCGACGCCATCTTCCCAGACGAACCGGGCCGATCGGACACATTCGTGCGCAGCGGCATCGATGTCGAATATGAAAACCCCTTCGCGGAGGGAGGGCGACTGCAGCTTGACGCCGAGTGGAACAGCCGTCGCACACGTCGAGCGGACGAGGCTGACCTCGCGGACAGCACGTTTCGGGTAGAGCGCTTCTCCTACGCCGTCGGCGGAACCCGGTTCCAACGGGACCGCGTCGAGGTGGGGCGCTTCTTGCAACGCGGTTTGCCCCAGCTCGGCGTCGTCGACGGTGTCGAATGGAGCCGCCGCGAGCCCGGCGCGAGCGGCTTCGGCGTGAGTTTGGGTTTCATGCCCGAACCCGACCGCGACTACCAATCGGGCCACGACTTCCAGATCGCCGGTTGGTACCGCTGGGTGTCCGACTCCTTGGAAACGGCGAGCGCCGCCGTCGGCTACCAAAAAACCTGGCACGACGGCAACGCCGATCGTGACCTCGTCGTCGTGGACGGGCACTACCTTCCCGGACAGGGCTGGCGCTATTTCGCGACCCTTTGGGTCGACCTTTACACGTCCGGTGACGAAGCCAAGGGATCGGGTGCCGAGGTGACACAAGCGATCGCCACCGCGACGCGGGACTTTGGCACCGGCAACACGCTCGACCTCGTGTATTCGCGGCTGGCGTATCCCGAACTCGACCGCAACGAGGTATTTCCGATCATCGACCCGGACGTGCTGGCCGACGAGGCCGTCGATCGGCTCGGCGCCGACACCTGGTTCCAACTGATGCCGGACACGCGCGTGCTGACGCGGCTTGGGGTGTGGCAGGACGCGGACGAAAACGGCGGTGACGCAGAACTTGGGGCGGAGCTCGCCGGCTTGTTCGGGGCGGGCAGTCGTCTGCGGAGCAGCATCTACGGCACCGACGGCGAATTCACGAGCAGCCTCGGAGGGCGGCTTGGACTTGGCGTGGTGCGCGAATCGACGAGCTTCGACCTGTCGTACGAGCTGGCCAACCAGCGCCAAAAGGGATTTGGAACAGACAACGACGACTTCCTGCACCAACGGCTGCGCCTCGGTATGGGGTGGCGACCCACACGCAACTTCAGCGTGTCGGCGCACGTAGAAACCATTTTGCGGGACAACCTTTCGAACTTTGCCGGAGGCGTGTACGCCCAATGGACCTTCTGACGCTGCGCTCTTCCCGTGGCCGCGTGCTCGCGGCGGTGCTGCTCGCGTACGTCGCGATCGCGTGCGCCCTCCAACGCCCCGGTGGCGTCGCTGTCCACCGTTGGTGGGCCGGACTCGGTCCCGTGATTCCCCACGACAACTTTCCCGCCGATTGTTCGCTCTGCCATGTTGGTGAAGGGTGGAACAGCATCCGCGCGGACTTCGTGTTTAACCATGGCGCCGAAACGGGAGTTGCGCTCACGGGCGCGCACGCACAAGCGAGCTGTCTGCGCTGCCACAACGACCGCGGTCACGTGGCAGTGTTCGCGTCGAAGGGTTGCAGCGGGTGCCACGAGGACGTGCACCAGGCCCAGTTGGGCACGGACTGCCAGAGTTGCCATCTGGAGCACGATTGGCGGCCCTACGGACAGGTCGAGCGCCACGATCGGACACGCTTTCCGCTCGTGGGCGCGCACGCAGTCACGAGCTGCCACCGCTGCCACGCTGGCGCGGAAGTCGGCCGCTTCGTCCCGACCGATATCGAATGCCTCTCCTGCCATCGCGAGGACCTCGCGCGCGCCCAGTTGCCGGACCACTTCGGGCTGGGTTGGGTCGACCGCTGCGACCGCTGCCACCTCCCGACAACGTGGAATCAGGCCGAGATCCAGCTCCGCTGAACTTCCGCGCGGTGGCGCTCAAGGCCGCCGAGCCACCCGGCCGAGAAGCAGGGACGAGTCGGGAACGTCGGGGCGTTGCCGGCACTCTTGGGGACCGCGAAGGGGGGGATGGTCCAGATGGCGATGGAAACGGGATCGGAGGCCGAAGGCGCGCCTGGAGCGCCGGGGCGGATGGACGGGACGACCGAGCGCCGGCGAGCGTGGTTCGGCGCGACGGCGGTGCTCGCGGCAGCGGCTGCGCTGGGGGCACTGGGCTGCGGCGGCGGTGAAACCTCGAGCCTGCAAACCAGCCAGGTGAGCTCCTGCATGCTGTGCCACAACGGCACGCTCGACGAGCACTACGGCGGTCCCGGCATCGAGGACCCGCACCCCTTTGGATCGGCCGCGGGCCTCGACTGTACGGTGTGCCACGGGGGCAACCCGGACGGCCAATCGAAGGAGGAAGCGCACGTGCCGCCGCCGCCCCAGATTGGCGATGATCAAAAGCTGATCACGAACGCTCTTGCGTACTTCAACCGCCTAACCCTCGCGGGCATCGACAAGTTCCCCGACTATGCAGCGGATGGTGTGAACTACACCGCGCTGGATTTCCTGCAGTTCATCAATCCTGGGGACCTGCGCATCACGCAGGCAGGGCAGGGCTGCGGCCAGTGCCACACGGAGCACTCCAACAGCGTCTCAAACGGCCTTCTTGCCAGTGCCGCCGGCATCTTCTCGGGGGCCCAGTACGCCATCGGCGCGGAGAACGCGCTCCCTGCGAACACGGGGCTGCACTTGGACACCGCCGCTGACCTTGGCTCGCGAGCGAAGTCCGATTCCAACTTCGACGAGGGCTCGGCGGTCATGGGTTCGGTGGGCAGCTTGATCGAATATCCGGTCTACAGCGTCCACAACTCGAACGCACCGGACAAGATCCACAACAACCAGGCCTACACCGCGGCCAACCTGCTCGACGACCAGCTGTTCAACGGGCAGGTCGTGACCGGTTCGGAGCTCCACAAGCTGTTCACCGAACAGGTTGCGTTCACCTGCGGCGACTGCCACCTCGGTAGCGCCGGCGCCAACAACCGCGCGGGCGACTTCCGATCGTCCGGATGCACGGCATGTCACATGCCCTACAGCTTGGGCGGACGCAGCGGTAGTCTCGATCCGCACGTCGACAAGCTCGAACCGCTGGATCCGGACGACATTGACGCGCCCGAGCGCGCCCACGTGCGCGCGCACCGGATCGTTAGTGTGCACAAGGAGCTTCCAAACGGCGTCCAAATGCAGGGGATGGACGACTTGACGTGTGCGGGATGCCACCAGGGTTCGAACCGCACCGTGATGCAGTACTGGGGTATCCGCCTGGACCAGAACCAGGATGTGCGCAACAACCGCCAGTACCCTGCCAACCCCGTAACCTGGACCGGGACGGGGAATGATGAGCGTTTGTTCGACCCCGCGGTCGGCAACGACACGTTCAACGGCCGCAACCGCTTCCAGTACCTCGCCTTCGAGGACTACGATGGCGACGGTCGTGACGACACACCTCCCGACGTGCACCACGCGGCCGGAATGGGTTGCATCGACTGCCATGGCAGCCACGACTTGCACGGCGGCAAGGTCGGCGACGGCAAGAACACCATCTTGTCGCGTCAAGAGCAGGCGGTGTCCATCCGGTGCGAGGATTGCCACGGTGGTGTGGATGCCTACGCAGCGACCCTCGCGGCCGCGAACTACCTGGGCGAGGCCGGCCAACACGTGGTCGACAGCAAAGGCAACGTGCTCAAACACGTGCGCCGCGAAGCGGACGGGCACCTGTACCTCTACAGCCGCCTCACGGGCGCCAAGCACTTCGTCCCGCAGACCCGCGACGTGACGGTCGACACGGGAGTTGCGAATCCGTTCAACGCCGAACCGCTCTACAGTCCGGCCGCGTCCTTCGCGATGGGGCGTGTCGACGGCAGCGAAGCGAACGGCCTTGGGCCGATTCAGTCGGATTCGAGCCATCCGGGCTTCAGCCACACGGATCGCATGGATTGCGCCACGTGCCACTCCGCGTGGACCAACACGTGCTCGGGGTGCCACTTGGAGGGGGAGTACAACACGGGCAACAATTTTTCCAACATCACCGGCGAGCGCATCGTGTACCGCGAGCGCTTCGCGGATTTTGTTTACCAGACGCCGCTCCCGTTCCAACTGGGCATCAACGCCCACGGCAAGATCGGCAGCCTGGCGGCGAACACGAAGGCGTTCTTCCGCTACAAGGACATCAACAACGAGCGGTCGGAGACGTTCGCGTTCACCGACCGCAATGGTGGAGGCAATGGCGCGGGCTCGGGGTTGGGCGCGCTGCCGCACAACGCCTTCATGGCGCACTCGATCCGCGGCAAAGTCGGGCCCAATCAGGAGGGACCGCGGTACTGCGTCGCCTGCCACCTGACCGAGAACTCGGTCGCGAACTATGGCGCCCAGTACGACGCTTTCCGGGCGGCGATCGCGGCGGGCGACTACGGTGCGCTCGACTACGACCTTCTGAAGCAGCACATCGGGCGCAATCCGGGCAACCAGCTCGATTCGCCGTTCTTCGTGCACATGGCTGCGGGGCTTGGCAGTGGAATGTTCGTCTTCGACCAGGACGGAGCTCCTGTCAACCCGATCGACAACAATCCGAACCGCAAACCCAACAACGTCGCGCCCGCGAGCGTCTACGATCCGGCGAAGGCGGTTTACGACCTCGATCGGCTCGTCGAGTGGAGCGGAATTTCGAACGCGTCCAACAACCACGCACTGCTGTCGGGCTCGCCGGCCACCGGGTTGCGCGAAGGCGCCACCGACCCCCTGTTTGCGGGCCCGCTCGGCGCGGGCATCCTCGAAATGCTGGCCCACCCGATCAACGGGCTGATCTTGGATGCCTGGTACGACGCGGATGGGATTCCGCGGGGCAACGCGCCGGCGATCGTCGCTGACCCCGACTGACCAAGGCGCCGGTCCCGGCCGATTCGACGTCACTCCGCGGAGGCGAGCTTCGGAGCGGGGCGGTGGATCCACAGGATCGGCCACGCGCGCTCCCGCGCGCGAGCCTCAAGTGCGGAGTCCGGGTCGACGACGACCGCACGACCGACGCGCTCGAGCAGCGGCAAATCGTTGAACGAGTCCGAGTGGAACGACGCGGCGCGCAAGGTGTCGGACGGCAGTCCACGCAGCGCAATTAGCTCTTCGGCGCGGCGCAGCTTTCCCGCCTGGTAACAGGGTTCGCCGTCGAGTTCGGCGCTCGGGCGGCCGCCGTTCCACCGCAGTCGCGTCGCGAGCAGTTCGTCGAAACCCAGCGCGCGGGCGATCGGCGCGCACAGAAAGTCGCTGGCTGCTGTCGCGAGGACGAGGTGTTCGCTCCGTTCGCGCTCGGCGGCGATCAGCGCCCGTGCGGCGGCGGGGATGCGCGGCAGAATGCGGCACTCAAGGAGCCGGTCGCGCAGGCGCTCCAGCGCTGCGAGCGGCAGGGTCGCGTAAGGCGCGTTCTGCCAGGCATTGTACGCAGCGATGTCGAGCTTGCCCGCGAGGTAATCGGAGCGGAAGCGCTCGAACGGAGCGAAATCCAGGCGGCCTTCGTCGGCCAAGAGGCGCGCCCATTCCCCCTCGGTCGTGCCGTCGAGCAGCGTCCCGTCCAGGTCGAAAAACGCGATCTTCACGGGCGCCGCTTGCGGCCGGCGGCCCGCGAACGACCCGTTGCGCGCGCGCTCTTCTCGTCCACGCTCCCGGTTGGAGCGGGAGGTGCGCACAGATCGACGGGAAGCTCCGTGCCCAGCTCCAGTACGAGCGCACTGACCTGTGCGGTGAACGCGCGGACTTCGACGCCGGCGATCGCCGCAGCGCGCAGCGCGACCGCGTACTCGGGATCGATGGCGTCCGCGGGCCGGAACATCCGCACGTCGGCGCGGCTGACAAAAAACAGTTGCAACGCCCGACCCCCGCCGCGCACAACTTCGCACAACTCGCCCAGGTGTTTGAGGCCGCGCGAGGTTACGGCGTCGGGGAACATGCTGCACTCGCCGTCGGCGAGGGTCGTGTTCTTGACCTCGACGTAGCACGGCGGCAGGTGGTCGTCCTCGAGCAGCACGTCAATCCGGCTGTTCGTGCCGTACTTCACTTCGCTGCGCACGCGCGCGTACTTTTCGAACCCCGGCACGCGGCGCGTTTCGAATGCGGTCCGCACCACACGGTTGGGGAGCGACGTGTCGACGTTGACCCAGGTGGTTCCGACGCGGATCGCCTGGAAGGTGAAGCGCAGCTTGCGCGCGGTGTCGTGGCTGTCCCGCAGCCACACCGGCGAGCCTTCGACGAGACACCCGGCGAGGCTTCCGGTGTTGGGGCAATGGGCCGTGACGACGGAGCCGTCGGGGAGCTCGACGTCGGCGAAAAAGCGCTTGTAGCGGCGCAGAAAACGGCCTTCGAGCGGCGGCTCTTGGAAATGCACGGGGACGTTCTAACCCAGGCCGCGGCTCCGCCCAAGTGTCCCCTGCCCACAAAGCCGGGCCGGCGGTTACCTTCGGGCGATGTTGCCGATTTGCCTCGTCGCCGCGCTCGCGTTCAGCACCCTCGGCCATGCGTCAACGTCCCAGGCTGCACCCCCGGCGGTGTCCGTGGAAGCGCTCGCGCGGGCCGGCGACGGGGCGCCGATTGCGGGCCTTGGCGCAACGTTCCACGCGGGTCGGCGCGCGGCACTGCGCGCGCTGCTCGGGGAGGGACTCGTTCTGGTGCGCGGCCTGCCGACCCAGCGCGACTACAGCGCGTTCCGCCAGGACAAAACGTTCTGGTATTTGACGGGCATCGAAAGCCCCGACGCCGCGCTCCTCATGGACGCCAAGACCGGCGCGGAGATCCTCTTCCTTCCGGACCACAATCCGATGATGGAAGTGTGGGAGGGCGAACTGTGGGATGCGGGCGACGCATGGGTGAGCAAACTCACCGGCATCACGAATGTGCTTCCGGCGCTGAAGCTGTTCGAAATGCTGGGTGAACGGCTCGCCGCGGACCCCGTCATCTGGATCAGCCGTTACCCGGAAGTCGTGCTGGCCGGAGGCGCCGATCGGGCGATGCCCTTCGACGCAAAACAGCGCGCGGACCGTTTGGACGGTCGCGTGGCGCGCGCGGACGCGCTGGCCGATCGACTTGAGCAGCACTTTGGTGCCAAGGTGCGCGACTTTCGCCGCCAGATCGAAGAGCTGCGCTGGATCAAACAACCGCAAGAGATCGCGGCCCTGCGGCGCGCCTCACAAAGCGCCGCGATCGCGATGGTCGACGGGATCCGCTATACGCAGCCAGACATGGGTGAGTGGGAGGTTGCGGCGCGCTTGACCTACGTCCACCAGTTCGAAGGTGCGACTGGGCCCGCGTACCTGCCCATCGTCGGCTCGGGCCCGAACAGTTGCATCCTGCACTACAGTGCCGCATCGCGGCGCATGCGCGCCGGCGAGGTTCTACTCGTGGACTACGCCCCCGAAGTGGATGGTTATGTGAGCGACGTCACTCGGACCTGGCCAGTCGACACGCAGTTTTCCGAGCGCGCCGCGAAGCTCTACGACATTGTTTTGGAAGCGCAGCTCGCATCCATCGCCGCGGTGAAACCCGGCGCGACGTTCGCGACGATCGAAGCGGCGACCAATGCGGTGTTCACCGCCCACGACGTCATGCAGTATCGACTCCACGGGGTATGCCACACGGTCGGCATGGAAGTGCACGACACCAACGTGCGGCGCGGAACCCTCGTGGAGGGGGTGGCGTTCACCGTGGAGCCCGGCCTCTACGATCGCGAAGCGGGCATCGGCATCCGGATCGAGGACGTCGTGCTCGTCACGGTCGATGGCTGCGAGGTGCTTTCCGCGGCGGTTCCAAAATCGCGAGCGGAGATCGAGGCCCTGCGCCAGCTCGGCCCCATCCGGCGCTGATTTCCCCGGCGCTCCTGTGCTACCATCGCGCGGACCATGACCCGGCTCGACGACTACCGCGAACTGTTCCAGGCGACCCAGACTCAGCTCCTTGAGCTGAAGGAGGGTCTTTGACTACCTCCACAAACGCGCGCGCCTGACCGAAATCGGGGAACTCCAGGCTCAGCCGGACTTTTGGAACGACAGCGTCCGCGCGCAGAAGTTCGTCGCGGAGGCCAAGGCACTGCGGCTCGCCGTCGAGCCCGTGGAGAGGGTCGAGACCGCCCTCGAGGAGGTCGAACTCCTGTGCCAGATGGGCGAGGAGGCGGGCGAGGCCGAGGTGCTGGGTGAGCTCGAATCCAAGGAATCCGAGCTCACCGAAACCCTCCAGGGGCTCCGCATGATGGTCATGCTGGGTGGAGCACACGACCCCGCCGGGGCGTATGTCGCCATCAGCGCCGGCGCGGGGGGAATGGACGCGTGCGATTGGGCGGCGATCCTGATGCGCATGGTGACCCGCTGGGCCGAACGCCGCGGGTTCGCGGTTGAGGTGCTTGAACTCGCCGAAGAGGACGAGGGGGGCATTCGCGGCGCCACGTTGCTCGTCAAAGGTGAGTACGCCTTCGGCTACCTGAAGGCGGAATCGGGTGTGCATCGGCTCGTCCGCATCAGCCCCTTCGATGCCAACGCACGCCGTCAAACGTCGTTCGCGTCGTTGGACGTGACGCCGGTGCTCGAAGAGGAAGACCTCAACCTCGACATCCCCGACTCGGACATCCGTGTCGACACCATGCGCGCAGGTGGGGCCGGCGGTCAGCATGTCAACAAGACCGAGTCCGCGGTGCGCATGACGCACTTGCCGACCGGCATCGTCGTCCGCTGCCAGAGCGAGCGCAGCCAGCACAAGAACCGCGATATGGCCCTGCGCCTGCTCAAGGCCAAGATCGTCGCGATGAAGGAGGCCCAGCGCGATGCCGAGATGGCGAAGATTTACGGCGAGAAGGGGGAAGTGGCGTGGGGCAACCAGATCCGCTCCTACGTCATGCACCCCTACCAGCTCGTCAAGGACCACCGCACGAACTTCGAGAAAGGCAACATCCAAGCGGTGCTCGACGGCGACCTCGACGATTTCATGGCGGCGTACCTGCGCAGTCGCGCGGCGCGTTGATCCCACGGACGTTGACTTCACGGACGTTGACTTCACGGACGTTGATTTCACGGACGTTGACTTCACGGACGATGATTTCACGGACGATGATTTCACGGACATCGGCGCGGGGCCGCGTCGATGTCCCTCCCGACGACGGACATTCAGCGATTCCCCATGGCACCCATCCAGCGCGCGCTCCTGAGCGTTTCCGACAAAACGGGCCTAGCGCCCTTCGCCCGGGCCCTGGTCGACCGCGGTGTCGAGCTGATCTCGACCGGTGGCACGTTTCGCGTGTTGCAAGCAGCCGGGATCGCGGTTCGAGAGGTCGGTGAACACACCGGTTTTCCCGAGATGCTCGACGGCCGGGTGAAAACCCTTCACCCCCTGATCCACGGCGGCATCCTTGCGCGCCGGGATCTTCCCGCGCACCGGGCGGCAATGGCCGAGCACGGCATCGCGCGCATCGACCTCGTCGTAGTGAACCTCTATCCCTTCGAGGCCACGGTTGCCAAACCGGGTGTGTCGCGCGAGGACGCGGTCGAGCAGATCGACATCGGCGGGCCTTCGATGGTGCGTTCAGCCGCGAAGAACCATGTGCATGTCGGCGTGGTCGTCGATCCGGGTGACTACGACTGCGTGCTGGCGGACATGGCGCAAAACGGCGGCAGTCTTGCGCTGCCCCTGCGCCGCGCACTCGCCCTCAAAGCGTTCGAGCGCACCGCAGCCTACGACGCTGCGATCGCCCGTTGGCTGTTCGACGACGAGCGGCGCGACGGTTTGACTGACGAGCGATTCCCCGCGAGCTATAGCCTGGTCGGCCGCCGTGTGCAGAGCCTTCGCTACGGCGAAAATCCGCACCAGTTCGCCGCGTTGTACGCGGCGACGGACGCCGGTCCGGGCACACTCGTGGGCGCGCGCGTGCTCGGCGGCAAGGAGCTCTCCTACAACAACCTCGTCGACCTCGAGAGTGCGCTGCGGCTCGCGCGCGAGTTCGATGCACCGTTCGCTTGCGTCATCAAACACAACAACCCCTGCGGTGCGGCGACGGACGTGCAGCTTGGCAGTGCCATCGCGCGCGCGTGGGCGGGTGATCCGGTGTCCGCATTCGGTTCAGTGCTCGCCTTCAACCGCCCCGTAGATAGCGCCGTCGCGGAGTTCCTTGTTGCCGACGGACGCTTCGTCGAAGCCGTGATCGCACCGCGTTTCGAACCGCACGCCCTGGAAATCCTGACCACGCGGCCCAAGTGGGGCAAGAACGTGCGCTTGGTTGAGGTCGGCGAGGTCGCACCGCCCCGGGAAGAGCCGCTCGTGCGGCCCATTTCGGGCGGGTTCCTCGTGCAAACCTCCGACGCGCGCACGGAGACGGACGAGGATTGTCGCGTGGTGACGGCCACTGCGCCCACCGCGGAGCAGCGGGGGGCGTTGCTGTTCGCCGCCCGGATTTGCAAGCACGTGGGATCAAACGCGATCGTTCTCGTTCAACCCCACCCCGATGGTGCGCACGTCGTTGGAGTTGGAGCCGGGCAGATGAGCCGGGTCGACTCCGTGCGCATCGCGATCGAGAAAGCGGGGGATAGAACGCGCGGTGCGGTCCTTGCTTCGGACGCGTTTTTCCCGTTCCCCGACGGTGTCGAGCTTGCGCTCGAAGCGGGTGTGGCGGCGATCTTGCAGCCCGGGGGTTCGGTGCGGGACGCGGCGGTGATCGAAGTGTGCGATCGCCGCAACGCGGCCATGGTGTTCACCGGCCTACGGCACTTCCGCCACTGAGGCGATGGCTCCTGGTGGGCGGCGCGGAATCGTCCCCGCGGTTCAGCGCGGGCGCGGTAAGAACGCTGGCTCGTCGGGAGCCGCGTCGTGGGTTTGTTTCCCGATCGCAGGCCGGGGCGCGTGGGTGAGGCTGGCGATCGCACCGTCGAAGGTGTAACCCTCGTCTGCGAGCCAGGTGTACACACCGTCGAGGGGCACCACGAGCCCCATGTGAGGCACGATCATTGGGCGCGCGCTGCCGTGGTTGTAGATCTTCGCGAACACACCGATGAGTTCGTGCGTGATGCCGTCGTAGATCGCGCCGCCGGAGTTGCCGATGTACGTCGGCGCATTGACCATCAAGTAACGCGTGCCGTCGACGCGGTGGTCGCTGGACGACACTTGGCCCGTGCTTGGCAACGGGTCGTTGCCAAGCGGGCAGCCCACGGCCGTCACGGGGTCGAAGGGCCGTAGAGAGGCAAGCCGTTCGGGGGAAGCGAGTCGCGTTCCGTAGGGCACCGCCGTCCGTGAGTCGAGTTCGAGCAGCGCAACGTCCAAACGGCGGTTGTGGGCCAGCAAACGCGCCGACTCGTGCCGCTTGCCGCCGCCTTCGAGGTAGATCGCGATCGGGACCGGGTCGCGGGGGTCGTCCGGGTCCGATTGGACGTCGCGCACGACGTGCCACGCCGTCAGCACGAATGTGCGCCAACCTTCGCCGTCGGGATGCGGTTGGGATTCAAGCAGCACTCCACTGCCCACGGTGTAGCGACCCGCAATCTGGACGACGGGAGCCATGAGCAATCGCCAAAGCGCGGCGCTGTCAGGGCGCGAGTGCAGTGCCGTTGAAAGCTCCGCGAGGGAACCGTCGTTGTGCGCCAGGCGGCGCTCGGCGCTCTCGATCGCGCGCGCAGTGCCGTCGAGGCGCGTGTTGATGAGCACTTCGAGTTGCACGAGCCGCTGCGACTGGGCGAGTGCTTCGGATCGCGACTGACCCACGGTGGTGTCGAGCGCTTCGAGGAGCAGCCCTTTGCGCTCCAACTCTGCGTCGAGCGCGGCGAGTCGCGCGCGCGCGGCCGCCAGCTCTGCCGCGAGTTCGCTGGTGCGCTTGAGCGTGCGCTCAAGATCCAACTCGGCTTCGAGGGCGAGGGTGCGCTCCGACTGTTCCCGCTGGGCGCGTTCCAGCGCCGCCCGATTCTCGGCGCGCCGCTGCTGGGTTTCCGCCGACAGTTCTTGGAACCGCAGATCGAGACGGCGGTGTTCAACGACGCCGAGCGCGGTGAGCAGCGGCACGGTGGCCGCGATGATGGCGATGGTGGGCCAGCGGGGCATTGGGGGCCAGCGGGGCGGTGGGGATCGGGCGCGGCGCTACGCCATAGCCGGAATCATCGGCGCCGGGGATCCGGGTGGATGAGCGGGCTTGTCCACACTCGACCAGCGGAGCCTTGGTTTGGGCGCAAGTGACTCGCTCACAGGGGGTTACGATTATCTTCCGATCGGGCTTCACGCCCCGTCCACAGCTTCTGCACGACTCATCCCTGGGTTTTGGAGGACTTGCTGACGGAGTTCTCCACCGCAGCGGCCGATCGCGCCGGTTGCCGCCCTTTCCCGCGATCCAAGCTGCGCTCGCAGCGCGCGACGGCGGGTAACTCCGCGGAGGACGAAGCCTTCAGAACACGACCGCCAGGCCGAGCGCGACCTGGTAAGCGCGTCGCGGCGCGTTTCGGCGAGCCCGTACATCGCGCTCACTTCCAAGTGGTCGAGCGAGTCCCCGCGGGTGAGCGCGAAGCTGCGCGTCGTCGTGTGCGGACCCACCGCGGCGCCCAGGGTGAAGCGGTCCGTCACGCCGTATTCAAACGCTCCGCGACCGTCGTCTTCGCGGCCCGTCACGGGGTTGTCGGTGCGCAGGTACGAGGCGGACACACGCACTTCGCCCTCGCGCCGCACCACGGGATGCCGCCCGCGGATCAGGCTGTGCGCGAGTCCACCCACCGGGCCGGGGTCGACGCGCGTGATCGGCTGGGTCAGGAGCGGTTCGGACAGGCGGTCCGCGTCGGGCGGCGGCGCGGTGTCGACGGCGGATTGTTCCGAGTCGTCGCCCTCGGGAGTTGTGTTCTCCGGCGCGGTGTCTTGCGCAGCTTCGAGCGCGAGCGCGAGGCGTTCCACCGGCGACACACGCAACTCGAGGGCCGCGGGGCCCGCGCGGCAGCAGACGGCCGAAGGCCGCCGGTTGGGCCGTCCGATCGCAAAGCTGGGGAATAACCCGGGCTAGCGCCACGAAGGAAAGACGCACGGCGCCGTCCCGCGGCACGGCGCTCCAATCCATGTCGTCGAGCGCCATGTCCGCGGAACGCGCGACGAGGTGCTGTTCGATGAAAAAGCGCTTACCGCCACCGTGGTTCGGGAATCCCTGGGTGGCGCAGCGCGCCGAAACCACGGACGAAAAGACGGCGAACACGAGGAGGAATCGATTCATCGCCGGGGGGCGTGATGTGGAGCACGGCGGGGCAACGTGGATCAGACGGGGTCAGTCAAGACGCCGCACCGCGAGGATGCGGTCGCCGATTTCGATGCGATCGAGCACGTCAAAACCGCGGCGCAGCTCGCCAAACACCGTGTAGTTCCCCTCGAGGTGGGGTGTGGGCCGGTGGGTCACGAAGATCTGGCAACCACCGCTATCCGGATGGTTGGAGCGCGGCATGCCGAGGGAACCGCGCACGAAGGGCCGCGCTGTGAACTCCTGTCCCAGCGGAACTCCGCGCCACGACAGCCCGCCATTGCCATCGCCGCGCGGATCGCCGCCCTGGACGACGAAGTTCGCGACCACGCGGTGGAATGTGAGGCCGTCGTAGACACCGCGGCGCGCCAACTCAAGGAAGTTGTAGACGTGCAGCGGGGTTTCGGCGGGGAACAGCTCGAACACCATGCGCCCGCGGGAGGTTTCGACCTCGACCATCGGGTTGGTGGTCCAGTTGGGCAAATGTCGGCCCGCAATCGGCACTTCGGCCGGCAGCAGCTCGTCCTGCGGCGGCAACTGCAAGAGCGCGGCTTTCGGGTCGTTCTCGAGCAACAGGCGCGCGGCGTCGCGCACTCCATACCAAGGATGCTCGAGGCCGCGCAGTGCGAGCGCGCGCGCGGGCTCTCCACCGAGTCGACCGGCGAGGGCCAAGGCCTCGAGCCACAGCTCATGCGACACGTCGCCGCTCGCACCCTCGATCGCGCGCGCGACGAGTCCCGCGTCGTCCGGGCGCGCGTGGGCTGCGTATGCGGCGAGGGCGGTGAGGCGCAGCCCGAGGTCGGGGGAGCCCGCGAGAGCTTCGCGCAGGCGCTCAAGCGCCGCGGGGACACCCAGTTGGCCCAGGGAGCGCAGCGCGTCGCCCGCAACCAAGGGCTCCGCATCGAGCGACATCGTCAGCAGTCGGTCGAGGGAGTGCTCCGGCGGCACACTCGCCGCCGCGCGCGCCACCGCAGCGCGCAGCACCGGGTCGCGATCGCGGCGGTGTTTGGCGAGTTCCGCCGCCACCGCATCGGCGTGCACCGGTGCGGACACCGATGCGAGCGCGAGCAACGCCGCGGCGCGCACACTGGCGCTCGAATCACGCGCCCCGCGCAGGATGCCCGCGAGGACAGCGTCCCGCTGGGTGGGCAGGCTGCCGAGCGCGCGCAGCACCGCAGCGCGCACGTGAGACGACGGATGTGTCAGCTTCGCCAAAAGCGCGGGAACACTCTCGGGCCAGCGGTGCGCCGACAGCCCGTTGGCAGCTTCCACCGCAACGCGCCAGTCGGGATCGGCGAGCGCGGCCTCCAGGGCACGCGCGCTCTCAAGGTTCGGCACGAGCCGACCGAGCCCCTTGACCGCAAACAGGCGCGAATCGATATCGGCGCTCGTGACGTGTTCGTGGAACACGGCGCGGCCCATTTCCGACGCGCGCTGCTGCAGGGCGTAGATCAAGCGCCAGCTCAGCTTCGCTTCGAGGGGGCGCGCGCCCAGGGTGGGCATGGGCGCGAACGGCGCGAAGAGCGCCCGATCGACCGCGTCCTTTGCGGGTCCGTCTTGAACCCAATGCGCCGCGCCAAACGCCGCCTCGCAGGCCACGCCCACGTCCGGGTCGGCGAGGGATGCGATAACTCGCTGGCGCAACTGGGGGTCTTCGAAGCGCGCACCCGCTTCGACGACACGTGCGCGCACGAACGGGTCGGGGTCATTCCACGCGCTTGCGAGCACGCTCGCCGCCGCCGGGTCGCGGCGTTGGCCGAGCGCGAACGCCGCCGCACCGCGCACGTCTGGCGAGGGGTCCGACAACGCCGTGCACAAGGGCCGGGTCACTTCTTCGGTGTAGCGCGGGAAGGGCATCCGCCCAAGCGCGATCGCCGCGCGCGAGCGCACGTTCGCGTCTCCACTTTGCAGCGCTTCCAGGAGATAACCGCCGCCCAGGCTGCGGCCCGCTTCGCAGCGCGCGATCTCGATCAGGGCCGTCGCGGTCGGCATTTCGATCGCGGCTCCGACGAGGCCCGACCGCAGGCTCAGGTCCGCCTCGGGCCGGTCGTCCGGGTCCACGGCTCGACATCCCGCGATCGCCGGCACGCCCAGCAGCGCGGCGAGCAGCAGCGGCCACGCGCGGAATCGGGGCGGAGGGTTCGGCATGGGTTGGCGGCGGGAGCGGGGCGGCGTGACGGATCCGGGCGAACGGCAAGGGCGAGGGGTTAGCATGTCAGGTCGGCCCGCGAGGGACCAGAGCGCGCGTCCCGCTGCCGAGCGGGTGCGACCCGCCCCGGGACCCGCCCCCTTATGAACCGCTGAACCGCCGCCGGCCGCGAACCATGCCCCTCCACACGATCCCCGACGCCTTGGCCGACCTTAAGGCGGGCAAGATGATCATCCTCGTCGACGACCCGGGCCGGGAGAACGAGGGCGACCTCGCCATGCTCGCCGAGTACGCGACGCCGGCCGCGATCAACTTCATGGCGAAGGAGGCGCGCGGTCTGATCTGCATGCCGATGTCGGAGGAGCTGTGCGACCAGCTCGATCTGCCGCCCCAGGTCTCGCGCAATCAAAGCCGCATGGGCACGGCGTTCACGGTCTCAATCGAAGCCGCATCGGGCGTCACAACCGGGATCAGCGCCGCCGACCGCGCGCACACGATCCGCACGGCCTGCAAGCTCGACGCACGGCCCGCGGACCTGGCGCGCCCGGGGCACATTTTCCCGCTGCGCGCGCGGGAGGGGGGTGTGCTGGTGCGCGGTGGCCAGACGGAAGGGATCGTCGACCTCGCGCGCCTGGCGGGTGGGCGCCCCGCGGGTGTGATCTGCGAGATCATGAAGGACGACGGGACGATGGCCCGGATGCCCGACCTCGAGGTCTTCGCGACGCTCCACGGACTGAAGATCGTCACGATCGCGGACCTGATCGGCTACCGGCGCGTGACCGAACGGCTGATTGAGCCGATCGAGATGGATCTGCCCTTGCCCACGCGGTTCGGGACGTTCCGTGCGCACCTTTTCCGCTCCAAACTCGACGGGCGCGAGCACATCGCGCTGACGACCGAAGCCATGCCCGGTCCGGGGCTCGACGGCCCGCGTGAACCGGTCGACGACGTCGTGACGGTCCGCGTGCACTCCGAATGCCTGACCGGCGACGTTTTCGGCTCCCTGCGCTGCGACTGCGGTCCCCAACTCGACCTCGCCCTCGCGCGGATCAGCGCCGAGACCCACGGTTGCCTGGTTTACATGCGTCAGGAGGGCCGCGGCATCGGCCTTGCGAACAAGCTGAAGGCCTATCGGCTCCAGGACCAGGGCATGGACACCGTGGAAGCCAACACCGCCCTGGGTTTTGCGCCGGACTTGCGCGAGTACGGCCTCGGGGCGCAGATCCTCACGTACCTGGGGGTTCGTCGGATGAAGCTCCTGACGAACAACCCCAAGAAGATCGTGGGCCTTGAGGGCCACGGCCTGGAAGTAATGGGGCAGGTGCCGCTCCAGGTTGCGTCTAACTCCATCAACAGCAAGTACTTACGAACAAAGCGCGACAAGCTCGGCCACCTGCTCGACGCTGACCTCGGTGACTGCATCACCCCCGGAGCCGCCCCAGGGGCCATCCCCGGGGCCCCGGCCGGGACCGAGCGCGCCCGGGAATAGCCACGCCGGCCGGGCGTCCACCTCCCAGCCATGGACGCACAACGGATGGAACACCCCCTGCGCTCGGACGAGAGCCTGGTCGAGGACGCCCGCGCGGGCCGTGCGACCGCGTTCCAGGAGCTCGTCGAGCGCCACCAGGACCGGGTATTCCGCGTCGTGCGCCACTACGCACGGCAGACGGCGGAGGTCGAGGACCTCGCCCAGGAGACCTTCCTCAAGGCCTTCCGGCGCCTCGACAGCTTCGGAGGACAGGCATCCTTTGCGACCTGGCTCCACCGCATCGCGGTGAACACGTGCCTCGACGCGCTCAAGCGCAAGAGCCGCAACCCGGTTTCCACCGCCGAGGATCCCGAAGGACTCGCCACCGAAGCCCGCATGCCCTCGCGGGCGGTGATCGCGCCCGATGCGGGGCTCGAGCGCGAGGAAATCGCACAGGTCACGCACCGCGCGCTCGGCCAGTTGCCGGAGATCTTCCGGACCGTG
The DNA here is from genome assembly GCA_038246255.1 of Planctomycetota bacterium. Lineage (GTDB taxonomy): Bacteria > Planctomycetota > UBA1135 > UBA1135 > RI-242. The sequence continues at coordinate 10,731 of JBBRWC010000024.1, read as the reverse complement.
CTGGTCCTGCGCGAGTTCGAGGACCTTTCCTACCAGGAGATGGCCGAGGTCCTCGGCATCTCGATCGGCACCGTCGAATCGCGCCTGTTCCGCGCGCGCGCCCGTTTCCGCGCCGCCCTGATCGAACTGCACCCCGAATACGCCGAGCCGCAGCGACTGCCGGAGCCGCGCAAGCGCTCCAAGCGCGGGGGCGACGGCCGCGAGGAGACCTCCCGATGACACACGATCCGCACGGCCCTATCGGCCGCATCCCGTCCGGCAGCGCCCCGGGCGATTTTGACCTCGGCCTTGAGTGCGCCGAAGCCCGGGTGCTCTTGCCGCGCCACTTGGACGGCGAACTGGAGGACGAGCACGCGAGCCACCTGCGCGGACACTTGCTCGCTTGCCCCGCGTGCCGTGCCCACTTCCAGGACCAGCGCTCGCTGAAGCGTTGGTTCGTCCCGAGTGCACCCTCGGCGGTGCCGTCGGGTTTCTCGGCGCGGGTTGCCGCCTTGGCCGTGGTGGGGGCCGTGATGGTCCCGTCGGCTGTTGGCGCGACAACCGCGCCGACGGAGATCCCTCGTCTGCTCGCGTTCACCACGGGCCTCGTCGCCGCCGCAGCGGCCGCACTGCTCGCGCTTTCCCTCGCCCTCGCGATCGACAGCCGCCCCGCGGCCCCGGCGGGCCTGCGGGCGGACCCGTTGCCCGAAGCGCTGCAGCGCCTCGACGAGCTCAACCGCGCCGAGGATGCGGCGCGACGGGAAGCGCAGCGTCGAGTGGACGGCGCGGCTGTGGGAGCGCTCCCCGCGCCCACACAAGGGTCGCTGAGGTGAACACCCTGCGCCTTTGGATCGCTCTGCTCGTGGCGGTCGTGTTCCTCGCGGGGTTCGCGGGCGGTTTGTTGGTGGCCCGCCGTCTCGCACCCCCGCCCGCCCCGGCCGGAGCGTTTGCCGATTACCGCGTGCGGCTTGTCGAAGAGTTCGCGCTCACAGCGGAGCGGGAGCGCGGCCTCGCGGGCATCCTCGAGCGTTACCGCCGCGAACTCGACGACCTCTCCAGTCGCCAGGCCGAGGCCCTCGAGCCCGAACTCGCGCGTTTGGGCCTCAAGTACCGCGACCTCGTGCGCGACTACGTGCTGCCCGAGTCTCAACGCGCCCGTTTCGACGACCTCGTCGCGGCCGCATCGCGCCCGTCGCTGCGGGGCGCCGACGCCGACCGATAGACTGCCCCCCGCCGCGGCCTGCCCCCCGCGGTCCACCCGTCCACACTCTCCGACCCTCTCTCCTCCATGGCTCGATCCTGCGGAATCCGCCTCGGCCAGCGACATGCGTCGCTCGTGCTGCTCGATGGCAGCGCGAAGCGGCCCAAGCTGCGCGCCCATTTGGAGGTCGAAACCCCCGTCGGTGGCGAAGACCCCCTCGATGCTCTGGCGGATGCGCTCAAGAGCGCCGTTCGCAGCTCGAAGCTGAAGCTCGCGGATGCGGAAATACGGCTGGCGATCGATTCGGGCCTGGCGGCGTTCCGGCCCCTGTCGTTGCCCTTCGCCGACAAGGCGAAGATCGAAGAGGTCCTCAAGTTCGAAATCGAAAGTCGCCTCCCCCAGTGGGACATCGAGGACGTCATCTGCGACTTCCACGTACGGCGCGCGACTCCGGTCGAGTCCGACCTGATGGTCGTCGCGGTGCGCAAGGCGGATCTCGCCGCGCGCATCGGTGTCGCGACCCGCGCCGGACTGGAACCCCACGACGCTGAGATCGAAGCGTCGGCGCTGTTCGAAGCCGCGCGCCACGGGGCGCTGCTCGCGACCGACGCCGCCCAGTTGCTTGTGCACGTCGGCGAGCGGACCACGACGCTCGTCGTGGCGGAAGGTGGACGGCTCGCGTCGATCCGTGCGCTGCAACTCGACCTGCTCGGCGCGCCGCAGGACGCTCCCGTGCCGGCTGAAGGCGAACCCGACGACCTCGCGACGGCGGCGCCGCTTCCCGCCAACGTCGCCGCACCCGAGCGCCGCCGCAACGTGGCCGAGCGCCTTGCGCGCGAGTTGCTTCGCACCCTCTCCGCGGGCCAGCGCGAGTTCGCCATCGCCGCGGTCTACGTCTGCGGTACGCACCTTCCCGAGTTGGTTGAGTTCGACGCACAGGGCAACGCCACGGGGCCCCACGCTGTGATCGCCGATGTTCCGCTTGCGCCCCTTGACGCCCTGCGCGAAGCAGCACCCGAACTCGCGCTCGCCGAGCGCCTGCGCCTCGTGCCCGCGTTTGGCGCCGCCCTGCACGGCCTGGGCGCCAACGGCCTGACGCCGCATCTGCGGCGCGAGGACCTGCGCTACGCGGGCAAGTTCGAGCGACTCGAAGTGCCGCTGGGTGTGCTTGGTCTGTTCCTGTTGACGCTGACGACCGCGCTCTACATCGTCGACTACAAGGTCGTCCAGGCACGCGAGCTCGACCTCGGGGCCTGGATTCGCTCGAACGACAACTATCTGCTGGGCTCGACGACCAACGACACGCGCGGGCGCTTGCCCCTCGCGCCGGATGCGATCAAAAATTACTCGCGCGCCATCGCCCAGGGGCCCGACGGGGATCTGGAACGCACACGCTTTGAGCAACTGGAGCGGCTGCGCGGCCTGATCGCGAGCGAGATCGTGCGGCTCGAGAACGAGCTCGGCACACGCACCGAGATCGAGCCGCCCCAATCGGCGCTCGAGGCCCTGACCGCGGCGCTCGACGTCATCCACGGGATGGGAGAACAGCTCGGGCGCTTCGCGATCCGCGAAGTCGTGCGCGCGGAGTACCGGCCGGGGACCGCCGGCGCACCCGATTCGGTCAGCATCGTCCTGAACATGACGTTCTGGGGCGACCTCGAGGCGACACGCGCCTACAACGATCTGATGAACGAGCTCGAGCGCCAGCCGTGGGTGACTGCGGTGGCGCGCCGCGCTACCAACACCCTCGAGGGCGGGGGCGGCATCTACGTCGATGGACTCGGGATCGACATCGACACCAAAAAAATTCCACCGCCCTCGCGCGCGAGCGAAGGAGCCCTCTGATGAAGCTGTTCCGTTCGCTCAACTCCACCCGCATCATCATCATCGGGTCTTTCATCGGCGCGCTGACGATGGGCGGATTGGTTTACGCGCAGAAGCAGAAGCTCGCCGAACTCGACGAGCGACTGCGGCCCAGCGGCGCGCCGCAGCTCGTCGCCGAACTGCAGACGCGGGCGCTCGAGCTCGCCAACTTGCAACGGCTCGCCGACCGCGAGCAGTTCAAACAGCGCGACGACGCCGAGTACTACATGCGCTCGGTCGCATCGCACAATTACGTGAATATCGGCACCGTGGACACCGTTCGCAGCGACAACGAGCGGCGCCAGGGTGCGATCGACACGATCATCACGATCAAGCCGCCGCGCGGTGGCAAAAACGCCTACACCCGGGATAGTATCTCCAACTTCCTCTACAAGCTGGAAGCCGACAGCCGCCGCGTGCGTGTGACGCGCATCGCGATCCGACCTGAGTCGGGACAGCGCGCGCGGCCCCACGAGGTCGGCGGGGACCGCTGGACATTCGACATCGACGCGACGATCCGCCAGCCCAAGGAGTGACAGTGGCTAGTGCAGCGCCGCGGACGACGACGGCGGTCGACCTCGTTTGTTACGACGGCGACTGCGGGATGTGCCACGGCGCCGTGAAACGGCTCGTGCGCTGGGATCGCGACGGATCGCGCTTTTCCTTCGCGCCGCTCGGGGGCCCTACCGCGACGACGCGGCTTGGGGGGCGTGGCCCATTGCCGGACAGCATCGTGGTGTTGTCGGACTCTGGCGAGGTCTGGTCCGAGTTCGCCGCCGTGCGCCGCATCGCGGAGCGGCTCGGGGACGGCGGCGCGCTGCGCTGGAAACTCGCGGCCCGACTGCTGCGCGGCGTCCCCGACTTTGTCGGGAACCTCGTCTACCGCGCCATAGCCCGCATCCGGCGCCAAATCGCCCCCGTGCCCGACGGGGCCTGCCCGCTCCTGCCGCCGGACCTCGCGCGCCGGTTCAAAGCCTGACCCCGCACCCATCGGGCAGAGCCCGGCAAAGAGCAAAACGAGTGCGGGGCCCACGTCCCTGTTCCGCGCGGCCGTGATCAGATTTCGCGGCCGCCGGGCAGCGCGAATGCGCGTGGGCGGGGGACGGCACGCCAGCGATCGAGCAGTGCCTTTTCGCGCGCTGGGGACAAGCCCGCTTGCCAGGCTGCGCCGCTGCCGCGCTCCCGCAGCCATTCGAGGGTATCCGCGAAGGTTTCGCCCAGGGAGCGTGTGGTCAGTCCCGCCGATCGGGCGCGCGCGACATCGGCGCTGAATATTCCGCGGGGGCCGTCTTCGGGGATCCAAAGCGGCAGGTCCTTCCAGGGTGCGATGCGCTCGTCGAGCAGGAAACCCGAGTCGATCCAGACGAGCTGGCCATCGCCGCCACCCAACTGGAGACCTTCGCCGAGCATCTCGCCCAGCGTGGTTTCGCGTTCCGGTCCGGCGGCGAGGTAAGCCCCACGCGCGCGCGCTTCGACGAGGTCTACGATGAAGCGCGCGAGGTCACGCGCATCGAGCCACTGCACTTTTGCCCCGGCCGGAGCGGGTGCGGCGATCTCTCCGCCCTGCGCCAGGCGCGCGACCCACCAGGAAAACCGGTCGGTGGGGTCGTGCGGTCCAACGACGAGGCCCGGCCGCACGACGAGCGCTCGCGCGCCAAAGGTGGCGCGCACGATGTGCTCGCACTCGGCCTTCAGTGGCCCGTAGTTGTCTTCGGTCAGCTCTTCGCGGGCGGTCGGATCCCACACGGCGAGTTGCGCGTCTTCGTCGTGGCCGGGCTGCTCGGGGTGCGCGTGCGCCGAAACCGACGAGATGAACGTGTAGTGGCCTACGCGGTCGACGAGCGTTGACGCGGAGCGACTGACTTCGCTCGGCAGGTAACCACAGGTGTCGATGCACACGTCGAACTCGTGTCCGCCGAGCGCTTCGAGCCCAATCCGCCGGTCGCCGAACACGTGCTCGCACTCGGGGAACAGCTCCGGACCGCTTTGGCCGCGGTGGAACAGGGTCACCTCGTGGCCACGCGCGAGAGCCGCTTCTACCGCGTGGCGCCCGACGAAACGGGTCCCGCCGAGCACGAGGATCTTCATGCCCTCTTAGTTATCACGGCGACCGGGTTCGCATAAGGGGGCTTCTCCTTCGCTGGGCTAGCCCGAGTTCTTCCCCCGCTTTCCGACCACACGGCCCAATCGGCCGCCCTTGGCCGGCTTTCGTTGCCTGGCGGCACTTGGGCTCGTCTGCTCGAAAGCCTGATGAAAAACCCGGGCTATGGGGTCTGAAGGCCGGATTCGTCGAAAACCTTCAAGCGCGATGCAGGTTTCGTCGATATGTTGTGAGCGCGATGCAGGATTTCCTGATCGCCCCACCTCGACCCCCCGAAATCCGATGACCCAACTCTTCGAACGTCTCGGCGGCGCGCCCGCCGTGGACGCCGCCGTTGACCTCTTCTACCGCCGCATGCTGGCCGACCCCCGGGTCGCCCACTTCTTCGAAGACACCGACATGGATGCGCAGATTGCAAAACAACGCGCGTTCCTGACGATGGCCTTTGGCGGACCCCATTCCTACACGGGGCGCGACATGCGCGCTGCCCACGCGCCGCTCGTCGCCCGCGGTCTCGACGACCTGCACGTGGACGTCGTCATTGAGCAGCTCGGTGCTTCGCTGGCGGAACTGGGTGTCGACGCCGCGACCATCGCCGAAGTGGCCGTCATTGCGGAGTCCGTGCGCGCGGACGTGCTGGGGCGATGACGGGGTGGGCGTGACATGGCGAGCTTTGGTTTTCGCGGAACGCGGATTGAACTTGGCCCGGGTGAGAGCGCACTCGATGCGCTCGATCGAGTGGGCATTCCTCTCAAGAGCGGCTGTCGCTCGGGTGTGTGCGGCGCGTGCCTCGTGCGCGTGACAAAGGGCACCGTGCCTGCGGATGCCCGGCGCGGTATCGCGCCCGTGCTCACCGCCCAAGGAGCTGCGTTTGCGTGTTGCCTGCGGCCAACCGAGGATCTTGAACTTGATGACCTCGACGGGGGTCTCGAGCACCGCGCGCGCATCGTGGCGCTCGAAACCATCGGCCAGGACGTGCTGCGGATGCGGCTCGCGTGCGAAGGCAACTTTGACTACACACCCGGGCAATACGTCGTGTTGCAACGCGACGATGGGTTGGAGCGGAGCTATTCCCTCGCGTCACTACCAGGTGATGCCACGCTCGAACTTCACGTGAGGCGCACCATAGGTGGCGCGATGAGCTCGTGGCTCTTCGACGGGGCGCGCCCGGGCGATGGCGTCGGTTTACGCGGGCCATTGGGGACGTGCTGTTACACACCCGAGCGCCAGGACGGGCCGCTGGTGCTCGTCGGTGCGGGCACGGGCTTAGCGCCGCTGTTTGGGGTCCTGCGCGATGCGCTGAACCGCGGCCACACCGGGCCGATCCAACTTTTTCACGGCGCCCGCGATACGAACGGGCTCTACTACCGCGCCGAACTGCTGGCCATCGCGAGCGCGGCATCAAACGTCACCGTGCGCGGTTGTGTGCTGGAGGGCCCCACACCGGACCCGTCCGTGCGCGTGGCGCCGCTCGGGGATGCCGTCGCATCCGTATTCCCGAACCTCGCCGGATGCCGCGTGTTCCTGTGCGGAGATGGGTCGCTCGTGCGCAGTCTCAAACGACGGTTTTTCCTGGCCGGTGCCGCGAGCCGCGACCTCCTCGCGGATCCTTTCGACGCAGCCGCGCTTCCGGCGCGTAAGATCGCCGCTGGCCCATGCAACTAACCCAGCACACCGATTACGCCCTGCGGGTCCTGATCCACCTCGCTTGCTATCCCGGCCGCCACGTTTCCACCGCCGAGATCAGCCGCGCCTATGGCATCTCCAACCACCACCTCGTGAAGGTCGTGCACCGCCTGAGCACGGGTGGATTCCTCGACGTCCGCCGCGGCCGCTCCGGCGGCATCGCGCTCGGCCGCGCGCCCGCCGATATCGTCCTTGGGGATGTGGTGCGCGCATCCGAGCCCCAGTTCCACCTCGTCGAATGTTTCGACGAAGCGCGCAATCGCTGCCCGATCACAACGGTTTGCACGCTGCAACAGACGCTGGGCGACGCACTGGGAGCGTTTTTCGGCGTGCTCGACGGCAAAACACTCGCCGACGTTGTACCGAGCGCGCGCGCGCAGCAATACACCGCTGCGTTCCTCACGATCGCATCCGCACCGCCGCAGGTTGCGAACCCCGACCCCTCAGCCCGCGATCGGCACCACGACGGGATTGCTGAGCCTCAGCGCGAGGCCGCTCCCCTCAAGTCCCTGGAACCAGGCGGTCGCTCCCACCAGCGCGGGAACCTGCGGCACCGCTAGCCCGGGTTATTCGTCGGGTTTTTGAGCAGCCCAGCCCAAGTCGTCGCCTGGTGGTGCTTTGCGGCCGCGGGATCCACAGTCGACCTTGAACAGGTCAACGAGGGACGCGCGCGGTCGCAAAGTGCCGCCAGAGGGCGCAAGACTGGCCGAAGGCCGCGGGTTGGGCCGTCCGATCGCAAAGCTGGTGAATCACCCGGGCTAGCCTCAGGACCGGGAGCATCTGAGCGGGCGAACTCAATCAAATGTGGCAGTGACAATCCGTAGTCACTGCTTCGCAACTTGCAACTCGGCGAGCATTTTCATCAGGGCGCGCGGGTCCAGCGGTTTGACCAGGTGGTGATCGAACCCGGCTTCGAGCGAGCGGCGGCGGTCTTCGTCCTGTCCCCACCCGGTCATGGCAATCAGAACAACCCCCTTACCCCATGGCTCCCCCCGAATGCGGCGGCACGCGTCGTAGCCGTTGAGTACGGGCAGGCCGATGTCGAGTAAAACGACATCGGGCCGGAACCGCGCGGCCACGTCCACGCCATCCTGCCCGTCGTAGGCTCTTTGGGTGTCGTTGCCCATGACGCGTAGCATGAGCGCTAGGCTATCGGCAGAATCGCGGTTGTCGTCCACCACGAGGACGCGGAGCGACGACTTCACGGGCTTCTCCTCTTCATCGCCCGAGGCGTGTGGTTTCGACACCTCGATTATGATCGGCAAACGCACGACGAATTCGCTGCCCTTGCCCGGCCCCTCGCTCTTGGCCTCGACCCGGCCGCCGTGCATCTCCACCAAACGCTTCACCACCGTCAGCCCGATCCCCAGCCCGCCGCGCGCCTTCTCCGACGACTGATCAACCTGCGTGAACATCTGGAAGATGCGGGGCAGCTGGTCGGCTGCGATGCCGATGCCAGTGTCCTTCACGGACACGACCACGTCGCTCCCTTGGCGTTGGACGTTCATTTGGATGTGACCTCCCGGGTCGCTGTATTTGGCAGCGTTACTCAACAGGTTCAAGAACACTTGCGACAACCGGGGTAGGTCGGCATCAACCACGAGCGGTTGCTGCGGGAGCGTGACGGTGAGTTTTTGGCCCAGCTGCTCGACCAGCGGGCGGATGGCTTCCACGGCACTGCTCACGACCGCCGTCAATGGGACGTGCTCCTTACGCAGCATGAGTTTCCCCAGGGTGATGCGGCTCACGTCCAGCAAGTCATCGATCAACCCCACCATGTGCGTGAGTTGGCGTTCCATCATGGAGCGGGTCTGCTCGACGTCCACCGCCGGAACACCCGCCATCTTCATGAGTTGCAAGCCGTTGCGTATGGGGGCCAACGGGTTGCGCAGTTCGTGGGCCAGCGTCGCCAGGAACTCATCCTTGCGGCGGTCCGCCTCGGACAAATCGGAGGCCAACCGCAGCAACTGAATCTCCGCTGCTTTTCTGTCGGTCACGTCCAGATTCGTTCCGACCACCCACTGGGTTTTGCCCTGCGCGTTCGTCCGCGCGGTTTCCACGGCTTCGATGACACGGACTTCGGCATCGTGGCGCCGGCGGATGCGGAACTCGCGGCGGCTCTGCCCGGCGAGGCGCACGGTGTCCTGCAGAATGCGCTCGCTTTCCGGCAGGTCCTCCGGCAGCACGGCCCCGCTCCCGTCGGTGTACGCCACCAAGCCATCCGGCGTGGGCGCAATGCCGTAGATGCGGAACATCTGCGCGTCCCAGCGCATCGTGTTGGTGTGGACATTCCATTCCCAGATGCCCACCGCCGTCGCCTCGGTCGCCAGCCGCATGCGCGTTTCGCTCTCGTGCAAAATCGTTTCGGACTGCTTGCGCTCGGTGATGTCCTCGACGATCGCGCCGAAACCCAGCATCCCACCCGCGCCGTCGGGCACCGGATACCAGCTTTGACGCCAAAAGCGCGTCACGCCGGGCGCAGCGCCCGTCTCGCCCGAGAACTCGTGATTCAACACCGATTCGCCCGTCGCCAGGATGCGGCCCGTCACGGTGAGCAGAGTGTGGACAAGTGTGGGCACGACCTCGGATACGTGCCGGCCCAGGTGCGCCTCGACGGAGATGCCGTTGATCTGCGCGAGACGTTCATTGATGCGCACGAAGCGCAGATCCAGGTCGAGGAAGCAAAAGCCGATGGGCGCGGTGCGGAGAATAGTGTCGAGTAGGAGGCCGACACGCTGCAGTTCCGCCGCACTGCGCTCGCGCTCGGTGATGTCGCGGATGGCGGTGACCATCCCGACGGCGGCGCCCCCTGCGTCACGAAGCAGGGTCTGCCACGCTTCGACCTGCACCTCGCGGCCATCGTTCGTGCGATGGACAATCTCGCCGCACCATTCACCGGACTCGCGGAGGCTAACCCACGCCGCGGCTTCCGCCTCCGCGGACGGCCACTGGCGGGAGAAGATGTGGCTGAGCTGACGTCCGAGTACGTCGCCGGCGGAGACCCGGTATTGCCGCTCGGCGGCGGCGTTCAGGTAGGTCACGCACTCGTTGAGATCCATGGCGATGACGGAGTCGCTGACCTGTGCGAGAATCTCTCCGCGGAGTCGATTTGAGGCGGCGTCCGCGCTGGCGAGCGAAAAGACCTGGGGGCCGTCCGGGGTCTAGACCACGAGCGCGTCCACCTCGCCGCTGCGGATGGCTCGGAGGGTGTCTTCCGAATCCTTCAGCAGCCCGCGCAACTCGGCGTTTTCCGCGCGTAGTTGTTCTTCCGCAGAGGTGGTGGGAGTCATGGTATCCTTGGCGTTTTGCGCGGGGTGAAGGGCCTCAGCTCTTCGTTTCCTACAGATCGAGCCCGAGGAGGATGCGCTCGGTCTGCGACATATCGCCGATGAAACGGCGCAGCGGGAGCGGTAGTTTTTTGATCAAGGTCGGTGCGGCGATGATCTGCTCGCCCTCGATTTGCCTGGGGTGCCGCGCGATGTCCACGATTTCGAGCTCGTAGCGACCTTGCAGATGCTCCTCGCAGATCTTGCGGATGTTCACGATCGCCCGCGTGGAGTGCCGCGTGGTGCCGGTGACGTAGAGTCGCAGGACGTAGCGGGCCGTGCCGTGCGCTGCGGCGGCGGCTTCAAACTCGTGGAAGTTGTCGGGCGAAGCATCGGTTTTTTGCACACAACTCACTCCTTCACCGGCTGAACGTCGAGGCCGACGAGCACGCGTTCTTCGTTGGATAGATCGCCGATGATCTTCTTAATCGGCTCGGGCAGCCGCCGCACCAGCGTGGGCACGGCGAGGATCTGGTCGCCCGCGGCGAGCGCTGGCGTCTTGAGCAGATCGATGACTTCGATGCGGTATTGCCCGGCGAGGTGCGTCTCGCAGATGCGCTTGAGATTGGCAAAGG
>JBBRWC010000023.1:0-40426 GCA_038246255.1 Planctomycetota bacterium | reverse complement strand
GTCCTATCACCATGTCTTGGGGTCTGACCGAACGGGCAACGGTGAGGTGATGGAGCGGGCTTTCAGCCCTTGCCTCGTTCTCATCGGGGACCTGGGGCGTTGCCCCAGGCTAGTATCGGGCGCGCCGTTGGCGCTTCGGATCGCCGCTCGTCGGATCGCCGCTTTCTCGTCGGATCGCGCGCGACGCACGTCCGCGGTTTAACGCGCGGGTTGGCTCGCTTGCCGTCAGCGCTTTGCATCGGGATGCGCAGGCCGTTCAGGCCCGCGGGCAGCGGAGAAAGCTTCATCCATACACGGTAACGCCAACGCTTACGCCGTGGGGAGACGAGTTTTTTCGGGCGCCGTTCAGAGCCCGGCAGCCACAAGGATCACGTCCCTCGGCGGGCCCAAAAGGAGCTGCGCTCCCGCCGTCGCAAACGCACTCTGCATCGGGATGCGCAAACCATCGAGGCCCCCGGGCAACGGCCCGACGGGGAGCTCGAGGGAAAGCTCGCCGAAGAAAGTCACCTGGCCCACCGGCAGAATCACGGCCGGCTGAGCGAGGTGCAGGATCCCCTGCAAGCCCGCCAAGGGCAGGCTGCCGCCTGGGCCGCCCAGCATCAGCAGGGCGAAGTCCCCCGGGGTGCTCGAAAACGTCATGTTCGCGACGCCGCCTACGGCCACGGCCGCGGTGGCATCAAACCCCCGGGGCGCCGCGGTGAAGGGAGCCGGAGACGTGCCGACGACCGCCGCACCCGCTTGGCCAAAACCTCCGCCAAGAACGCCAAATCCCGGCGCTCCACCCTGAACGTCCGCGGCAAGCGTGTTCACGACATTCGAGAACTGGGCTTCCGTCGTGAAAATCCCATTCCCGCCATCCCCGCCGACTGTCGGGATGAAGTCGAAGGACCCGCCACCCTCGCCGCCATACGCGCCGGTGTCGTAGAGGAAAAACGACGTGGCCCCGATCGCACGCACACCGTGCCCGCCGTCTGCACCGATCGCGGCCGATCCACCCGCACCCGCGGCCAGCGAGCAGTCGTAGAACGACACGTTCGAGTCCACGAGATGGGCTCCGTTGGCACCCGCGCCCGCGGGGTAGAACGGGTCCATGCAATCCAGCGAGTCGAGGTAGGTGCCGCGGCCGCCGTTGATCGACGAGTTGACGACGACGACATCCGAACTTCCCGAGACAGCAAGCCCGTGCCAGCCATTGCCGTGGGCGATGCCCTTGCAGCTGGAAGGGTTGGTGAGGTTGTTGGCGCCGATCAACGTGCAGTCCTGCACACGGACGTGACCGTCGTTGTTGATGAGGTTGAGGCCGTTGCCCGCCATCAGGAACGTGTTCGCGACACCGCGCAGTTGCATGCCCGACAGCACCACGGTTTTGCCCGCGTCGAGATTCACGACCCGCGGCCCGATGGTCACTTGGACAAACGCGCCCGGAGCCGCCGTGATGGTCAGCGACTTGTTGTCGAGGTAGAAGCTGGGGTACGAGCCGCTCTTCACGAGGATCAAGTCGCCGTCCGTGGCCGCTTGAACCGCGCTTTCGATGGTGGGGAAGGTCCCAGGCGTCCACTGCGCGTCGACGACGAGAACGTCGGCAGCGGCGGATCCGGTTACGGTGAGCAAGAGTCCGGCGAGGGCCACGAACTTACAGGGAGTGGCGGGCACGGTCAGCTTCATCCGTACACGGTAACGCCCAAGCTCGGCACGCGGGGGGCCGGCCCTGAATCTTGGCGGATCAGTCCACGGACCCACCGGCGCTCAGCCGCACCACGCTCCCCGTTGTCACGCCGCCGTAGCTGGTGAAAAGCCCCGCCACGTAGACCTCGCGGCTGCCCCCGCCCAGGGGCGCAATCCGGCGGACGGTGCCGTTGAAGCCCTTGGAGTTGGCGAACGTCGGGTCGAGGGCTCCGGTCGCCTTGATCCGCACGAAGTTCGACACGGGAGTGCCGTCGTACTCGGCGAAGTCGCCGAAAGCGTAGATGTCCCCGGTGCCGTCCGCAGCTACGGCGAGTTTCTGCACCGCCCCATCGAACCCCGTGCCGGGCTCGAACGAGCGGTCGAGGGAGCCATCCGTATTGAGCCTTGCGATCCGGGGGACGGGTTGCCCGTCGAACTCCGCGAAGTCTCCCCCGACATAAACCTGGGCCGTCTGCGGTCGGATCGCGAGCGCACGCGGCACCCCGCCCCCAAAGCCGGAGCCCGGTGCAAAGAGCGGATCCAGCTCGTAGAAGTTCACCGCGACGGGCCGCAGCAAGCCCACCCGCGGGGCGGGTGAGAACGAGTCGAAATACACGCTGAAGTTGCCCGCGGCCCAGACCCTCCCGCTGCCGTCCTGTGCGATGGCGTAGTCATACACCACGCCGTCGACAAATCCCGCGTTGCTGTAGTCCTGGCCGGCCGCGTCGACTTTGACCAGATTGCGCGCGGTGGCCCCGTCCCACTGGGTGTAGTTGCCGTTGACCAAGATGGCGCCGTCGGGTGTGGCGATGGCGGCGCTGATGGCGCCGTTTGGTCCGACGCCGGGCGCGTCGAAGATCGTGAAGGAGCCATCGGGAGCACCGCCATCCACGTCGAGGCGCGCGATGTTCTTCGTGAGGTGGGAGCCCACTTGGCTGAAGGCGCCCGCCACGTAGAAACGGTTCGCCGCGAGCCCATCACGGCACAGGCTGAATCCCGCGCCGACGAGCACGGGGTATTGGATCTGGAGGCTCCCATCGTTTCCAAGGCGCAGGATGTTGGCCACGCTGCCAAACGAGCCCCCCACAAAAACGTCGCCGGAGCCGTCTCCCACTGTCAGGAGGGCTTCGACGGTCCCGTCCGGTGATCCCGCCGCGCCAAACGCGGTTACGAGGGAACCGTCGTCCCGAAGGCGCGCGAGGTACGGCGCGCTCGCACCGTCGTAGCTGTCGAATCTGCCGCCCACAAGCAGATCCCCGCTGCCATCGTCCACCAGGGCCAGGGCCCGCACCGTTTGGAAGTTCGGAGCCGAGGCCAAAGCGAACCCGCCGCCGGTCGCAAAACCCAAGGCTATTGCGCCCGTGTCGCCACGGATGCGCACGATGGAGCCAAGGGGTGTGCCGTCGTAGGCGCTGAACGTGCCACCGGCCCAAACGTCCCCGCTGTCGTCGTCCGCGAGGGCCAAGGCATTGACGACGCCGAGGAAACCAGAGCCCGGCTCGAAGAACGATTCGAGTGCTCCGACGTTCTGGATGAGGGCCAAGCCGCGGCGGGGTGCGCCGTCCACTTCCGTGAACGCACCCGCGATCCATGCGGCGCCGCTGCCATTGGCGAGGGGCAAGATTGCGTTGACGCTGTTGTTGGGGCCGCTGCCGAGGTCGAACGACGTGTCGATCTGACCGAGACTGCCTTCAAACCGAGCGAGGTTCTGGACCGGTTGGTCCGTGTACGCGCTCAGACGGCCACCCACCCAAAGCCGTTCGTACTCGTCTACGGCCAAGGCCACCGGCGCTTGGTCGAACCCTCCCGCCCGGTTGAAGGTGGCTCCGGCGTCCTTGGACGAACCGCCCCCCCCCGCCACAGGAAGCGACAACCACGACGACGGCAACCCAACTGCGCATTGCGATAGCTCCTTGATCCGTGGTGGTCCCGCGAGCCGAAGGGCGGCGTCACGGGGACCAAAAACCCCTGCGGCGTGCGAGGGGACAGGGCAAACTGCCCCGGGGAGATGCGCTTTTTGCGGATCGACGGGCCCACGATTGGACCCGTTCGTCGCCACTTTTCCCGATCCCTTACGGCGCGCTGCGTGCGCGCCCCGGGTTTACCGGGACGTCGGCTTGGGATTGCGCCCGTCCAAGCCAGGCACGTCGTGCGACGACACAGGCGCCCAGGTGCCGGCGTTCACCAATTCGTCGGCGCAAACACACCGCTGTAGTTGGTGTAATCCTCGACCCAGTCCTCGGGAAGATTCATGTTGTTCAGCACGGACAACGACACTTCATCCACGGAGTCGAAAATTCCGTCGTTGTCGTAGTCGTAGAAGATGATCGTCGCGAGTCCGGGCGCTCGAATGAGTCCGGAAACTTGTCGGCCGAGCGTTGCGTGGCGGAATGTTTGGATCCCGTGGACAAAACCGAGCGATGAAACCGACGTGTCGTCGTAGACCACGACCGGTTCGGCGCCCTCCCTGAGCATGATCTGATACAACGTCCCGTGGTCCCGTGCCAATATCAGCGCGAATCGACCGTCCGGATCGACCTCCAGCTCCAGATCCTCGCCTAGTTTCGGTCCGCGATAACATTCCGTCCGGACGGGTTGAGGTTGAGTCGCGCGCTGCGCAGGCGCAATCCACATCCCTCCGTGGAATCCAACGCTGACCGGAGGGGTCGCTACGGGCACCCCGACGGCGATGACCGCCTGAGCGATCGTCACGGTCGGCGCGCCCGTGAGGGGCGGAAGGTCCCACCGTTCCAGGATCGAAACGTCGCCCTCCCGCGCCGTACCGAGTACGACGAGCAGTTGGGTCCCTCGACCCGCTACGGAATCGACGGTGTAGGACGTCGACCAGGTCGTCGTCGTCTTGGCTGTCGGTTCACCGTATTCCTTCAACAGCCCGCCCACCCATTTTTCTCCCGGCTTGAAAACCGGGCCGAAGTTCATGGCCATTCCGAGAACGGACGGCGGCGAGATCTGACCCTCCGGCAAGCCACTTCGACCGCGTCGTTTGGCCCGCTGCGGACTCACCGGCGCTTTGGCGGCCTCGGCAACCCCTGTGACCTCTCCCGCTTGGGGAAGGGAAACGTGCGTGGCGGGTTCTCGCGCTTCCCATATCGCCCACCCCAAACCGACCGCGGCAGCCGTCGCCGCGACCCAAACAAGGTGGGGCCCACTAATTCCCATCACACGCCTCGCAGCCCGGAAGTGAAGCCGGAAGTTCGAGGCTCGCGTTCGGTGGAACGTACGCGGGGGGTGTCGCCGCCTGCGCCTCTTGGCATGCATCTAGAATGTTGGCGAGCCAACCATCCTCTTCGAAATCTTCTTTGTCGTCGTCGCGGAGATCGCAGAGCTCGTAGTACGCCGCGAACTCTTGATTGTCGGCGGCCGTTTGCGCCTGTTGGCAGGCCGCTTTGAGATCCTTCACGTAAATGGCCACGTGCTCGCATGCGGGCTGCGACGCCGGACCGGTCGCCCAACCGTCCCCCTCACCCGTGCCGCCCCAACCCTGCGCGTGGTGCATTTCGTGGTGAAGCACGACGATCACGACGGCCATCAAGCGCTCGGGATCGATGGTATCGAGGTCTTTGGCGATTTGTGGGGTATTGACGACGATGGTGATCTGACCTTCACCGTCCACGCTTCCGCTGCCCCAGTCGCCATTCGGGAGTTCACGCTGAGTGGCCGCGCCTTCGGGAACCGGCGGAGTTCCACTCAGTTGGGCCGCGGCCGCGAGGGCGATATGGAAATCAGCGACCGTGAGGTTCTGTGGACGCGCCGCGGTGAACGGAATCGTTGCCGCAACCGCGGCGAGCAAAGTGAGGCTCATGGGAGGTTCTCCGAAGGGGCAAGCAGGTCGTCGAGCGAACGCCAGCAGAACTTGAGTATGCGAACCTTGATTTTTTTCGCAACCCAAACTTTTCCCGGCCCCAGCGCCCCCTAGCCGACTTCGGGGGCGTGCCGCCTCGGATGTGCCCCAGATACCCTCTTCACGGGCTTCACGGGCCCCCTTCAAGGGCCCCCCGGCCAGAGCGCATCCGGGCCGCGCCTACCAGGCCGTCGGCTTGGGGTTGCGCTCGTTGAACCCCATCTGGTGCCAGTAGGGGTAGACGGGGTCGCGGCGGCTCGCGGCGTCCAGTTGCGCGATTTGGCTCTCCGAGAGCGTCCAGCCGGCCGCGTCCAGGTTGTCGACAAGCTGGCGTTCATTGCGCGCTCCAATCACCACGTTGCAGACGGTGGGACGGGCGAGCAGCCAATTCAGCGCCACCTGTGGCACGGTTTTGCCGGTCTCCGCGGCCACCTGGTCAAGGGCGTCGACCACGCGGAACAGGTGCTCGTCGTCCACCTTGGGGCCACCGACGTCGCCGCCCTGCTTGATGCGGCCTTCGGGCAGGGGCGCTCCCCTACGGATCTTGCCGGTCAGCCGGCCCCAGCCGAGCGGGCTCCACACCATCAACCCGACACCCTGGTCGAGACCGAGCGGCATCAGTTCCCACTCGTAATCGCGGCCGATCAGGGAGTAATAACCCTGGTACACCACAAAACGCTCGAGGCCTTCGCGGTCCGCTGCGGCGAGCGACTTCATCAGGTGCCAACCCGAATAGTTTGAGCACCCGATGTAGCGCACTTTGCCGCTGCGGACCATGCCGTCGAGCGTGCGCAGGGTTTCTTCGACGGGGACGAGCGCGTCGAAACCGTGCAGGAAATAAACGTCGACGTAGTCCGTGCCCAGGCGCTTCAGACTGGCGTCGAGCGCGCGCAAAAGGTGGTGGCGAGTCGCGCCCTTCTCGTTCGGGCCCGAACCCGTCGGGAACGTGGCTTTCGTGGCGACCAGCGTTTTGTCGCGTCGGCCCTTCAACGCCGCCCCGAGGATCTCCTCCGACGCACCGTTCGAATAGATGTCCGCCGTGTCGAAGAAGTTCGCGCCGCGCTCGATGCAGATGTCGACCAAGCGACTGGCCTCGCGCACGTCGCTCGTTCCCCAGCGCTTGAAAAACTCCGTCGTGCCGCCGAACGTGCCGGCGCCGAGGCTGAGGACGGGGACTTTGAGTCCGCTGCGGCCGAGGAGTCGGTGTTCCATGGGAGCGCAGAGCGTCAGAGCGAAGAAAATCGGGGCCCTGCCGAGCCGTTCGAGGGATCAGCTCTCTTCTTCGCCCTCGGCAGGGAGACCGAGGATCGAACGGCCCTCGCCGGTGATGCGGTGCGGACCCCAGGCGGGCTCCCAAACCACCTCGACCTGCGTTTCTTCGACGCCTTGGACGGAGTTGGCGCGGCGTTTCACCATGTCCGGAATGGTCTTCGCCTCCGGGCACGACTGGCTGGTCAGCGTCATCGTGATCTTGCACACGCTGCCGTCCACGGCGACGTCGTAGATCAGCCCGAGATCGACGATATTGACGGGGATTTCAGGATCGAAAACCTGGCGCAGTTGGTCGTAGACGAGTTCTGTGGTTTCAGGGCTCATGGCAGTCAGAGTGGGGGTGGGCGCCATCGCGGGGCGCAGTCTTACGTGGGGGTCAGAGTTTGGGCTCCGGAAGCTCCGCGGGCAAGGGAGGATCCCCGTCCCCCGCCGCGGGCGACCTTGGAAGGTACACGGCGCACGGGAAATGGCCCTGAACCCGCTCGCGAATCGCCCCGCGGATCGATCGCGGGCCGCGCTCGGCGCGCACACCCGTACGCTGTGCGGCCGCGCTCCACCCGAGGGTCGATCCTTGGTGGTTCTTTGCGTCGGAGACCTCCGTGAACACGATCTATCGACCGCCCTCGGAAGCGAACAGCCTGATCCTGCAGGCCACCTACGGGTGCTCCTACAACGAGTGTGCTTTCTGCGCCATGTATCGCGGGGTGCGTTTCCGCGTGCGACCGATGGAGGAGCTGCGCACGGAGATCGCGGCGGCGCGGGCGGCCATCGGGCCGGACCTGCGCAAGGTGTTCCTCGCGGACGGCGATGCGCTGATCGCCAAACCCGCGTTCCTGCACGGTGTGATCGCCGAGCTGCACGCCGCGTTTCCGTCGCTGCAGCGGATCGCCTGTTATGCGTCGCCCCAATCGCTGGCGGTTCGCACAGAAACTCAGATGCGGGAGCTTCGCGAGGCGGGCCTCACGCAGTACTACCTCGGCATCGAAAGTGGGCACGATACGGTGCTCGCTAAGCTGACGAAGGGTGTCGACAGCGCGGAGATGGTGCGCGTGGCGCTCAAGGCGCACGACGCCGGAGTGCGCCTATCGGTCATGATCCTTCTGGGCGCGGGCGGGCGCGCCCTGTCGCGCGAGCACGCGCTTGCGTCCGCGGCGGTGGTCAATGCGATCCAACCGCGGTTTGTGTCCACGCTGGTGATGACGCCGGTCGAGGGCACGCCGCTTGGAGAATGGGATGCGCGCGGCGCAGTGGACCACCTCGAGCCGCTGGAGCTCGCGCGGGAACTGCGCGACTTTTTGGGCGCGCTCCAGCTGCACTCCAGCGTCTTTCGATCGAACCACGCCAGCAACTACCTCGCGCTCGGCGGCAGCTTGCCGAAGGACCAGCCGATGCTGCTCGCGGCGCTCGATAGCATCCTCGTCAACCCGCGCCGCGCGCCGTTCCGACCCGACTGGGCACGCGGGCTTTAGAAAGCGGGAAACGATCGAGCTGTCCTGCATGGCTGCGGCGCGGCTTTGGCGGCCCGCAGCCCACGCCGAGGTGCGCCACGGGTTGGATCAATCTAGGCGGGCGAGACCGCGGTCCACTTCCAGCGTCACGAAGCTGTGGGGCACGGTCAACGCGGCCAGGGAGACGAACAGGACCTGGACTAGGGCCCGGGGTTCGAATCGCTGCCCGGCCAGGATCCAATAACCCGCAGCCATCAGCGCCAACGTGGCAGCCAGGATCGGCAGACCCCGCTTGAGCAGCCGGATCCGCGGACTGTTCGGATCGATCAGCAGCACATCGAGTGCGATCAGGTGCCGCGCGGAATGCCAGATGCAGAAGTAGACCGCGAACCCGAGCAGCGGCGGCAGCAGGTAGAACGTCAGGACCAGGCTCAGGAACTCGATCTGCGCCCAGCGCCAGTCGCCTGTGGTTGCGACGCTTTGCCATTCGAGCGCCGCCAAGGTCAGGCCACCGAGGCCCCACAGGGTCAAGAGGACCGGCAGGGCCAGGTCGAGGCCCTGTTGGACCGCGCTCTCGGGCAGTGCGGTCAACCACACGAACAGGATCTGGGTCTCGTCCCGGTGGAAGGCGATCGGCAGCAGCAGGGGCAGTCCGCCGCGCACAAAAACCTCCAGCCGCTCCTGCCAACCGCCTGTTGCGGCGAGCCGATCTCCGCGGCCAAAGTGCAGCCAGGAAAGCCCCAGGAAGACCAACAGTCCGGCCGGCGGGCTGAGCAACCACAGCACCACCATCGCTGCGGCGAGTGCGCTGTAGCTCAACAGGAAAAACAGCGCGCGCGCGCGCGTCCGAGGACTCGTTGCAGCGCGCGCAGCGACCACCGCATCGAAGGCCCCGTGGGGCACACCGAGCAGCAGGATCGCTCCGCCGGCCAGGACCATTTGAGTCCCGAAGGCCGGCGGCCCCAACAGCGCCACTAGGGCCACACAGACTCCGGTCAACAGCAAGGCCACGCGCCGGTGCACCCGGCGGCGTTCGAGCCAGCGGGGATTGGGCTTCAGGGCCTGCCTCCCGAAAGCGCGGCCCGCAGGAAGGGCAGCTTGGGCATCGCAGCCACCACATTCAGTAGGTCCGTAGGTCGACCGGTCTCCATCAGGAAGCGCGCCAGTGGCTCGGGCTGGACCGATCGAAACAGGCGTTCGAAGGTCGCCGGCGCACGCTCTGGATGGCGCTTTAGGAAGCGCAGGAACGTGCGATCCATCGCAGCCATCAGCGAGCTGCGCGGCGGTCGGGGGCGCGGCAGCCCACCTTTTTGGAGTTCAGCGCACAGGTAGTCGCTCTCCCGCTGGATGTTCGAGAACGCATAACCGCTGCTCGGTTTGATCGCTCCCGCCGCCCCTCCCGCGCGCAGGATGCGCGGGGAGCCGGTGGGGCGGGCAGGCACCGTGGTCATCGGGATCGCGCCCCGTTCGCTCCACAGCCGTTCGCGCACCGCCGTCCCCAGGCGGCCTTGGATGTAGTCCTTGATGCTCTGTTCGTAGATCTCAGCCGCCAGGGGCTCGGCCCCCAGGAACGTGGCCTCGACCAGCGCCTCGTCCGGGCCGAAGGGCAGCACGTAGAGGAATTGGGGACCCCACTGCTGAGACACGTCGAAGTCCATCAAAGTGACCTGGGTGGGGTCAAGCACCGGGTCCTCGAGCCGCACGTGCCAGCCGATGAAGTGCTGCAGGAGCGTTCCCGGCGGCGGTGCACACGGCCGTGTGTCGATCACGACAAAGGCCTCCAGCAGACCCTTCGAGGTCTCGATCCGGACCCCATGCGGCCCGGCTTCCAGCCCTCTGACCCGGGTGTCGAGGCACAGTTCGGTCTGCCCGTGGCGTTCGAGCGCCGCGCAGGCTTCCCGGTAGAACGCATCGGCGGGAAGATGCTCGTACTGGATTTGATCCGAGCGCTGCAGTGTCGTGCGTCCGCGATGGCGCACGCTCCAGGCATTCCAACGGTGGGAGACACAGGCATCGAAGCGGTGCGGCCGGACGCTCCAACTGCACCAGGTGCGATCGCGGCGGTACTGCTCGCGCTCTTCGAGCACCACCACGGGCCGGCCAGCGGATCCGGAGTCGGCCAGGCGCACGGCCAGGCTCAGGCCGGCACAGCCGCCGCCCAGGATCGCGATGGGGGCGTTAGCCGAGTTCATGCGTCCGCTCCGGGCAGTCCCTGGAGCCCTGCGTGCAGCTCCCGTGAGTGGGTGGGGGCCGGGCCCGAAGGCAAAAGGCGCGGCTCGCAGGCCAAGCTGGCGAGAGCGCCGAGGGTGTGCATGAGCTTGCCGCCCGTGCCCACGAAGGTGCGCGAGTTCCAGTAGCCCGCGCCGCGGGACAGGATGCGCGGGCCAATCGCTTCGTAGCAGCGGGAAGCGGTTTTGACCGCAGCCCGCGCACGCCACGGCAAAAAACCCAGGCCCTTGTCGGCGCTTGTGTAGTGCTCGTTCGCGAGGGCCAGCAGCTTGGTGATCGCTGCCAGTGCCCGGGCGCGGGCAGCGCCCCGATCCTGCACCAGATCCTTGGGATCCAGGGGCCCATCCAGCCACTCCAGCGGCAAGTAGAGCCGCCCGGCATGGGCATCCTCGAGCACGTCCCGGGCGATGTTGGTGAACTGCATGCCGATGCCCAGATCGATCGCGAAGGCCTGCGCGCGGCTATCTTTGACGCCGACCAGAGCGCACATCAAAAGCCCCACGGTCCCTGCGACCAGGTACCCGTAGCGGCGCAGGTCGTCGATCCGCGCGAAGCCGCGCGGCTCTAAGTCGCTCTCTACCCCTTGAACCAAAAGCCGGGCGGGTTCGAGGTCGACGGCGAGTTCCCTCGCGACCTTCAAGAAGCCCTGTACGGCGGGTTCCGCGCTCCAGCCGGAGGCCAGGTCAGCCTTGAGTGCTTCGAGCAGACTGCGCCCTTCGGCCCCACCGACGGTGTCGGCCAACTCGTCCGCGTAGCGACAGAATCCGTAGAGCGCGCTGACCCGCGAGCCCGTGTTTCGTCCGAGCAGCCGACTGGCCCAGCGGAAGGTCTTGCCGTAGACCGCCAGCGCCACATCCGGCCGCTGACACACGTCCAGCGCAAGTGTTGGCGAGGTCCGCATGGGGGTCAGCGGGGCGCTGGCACGACCCGGTCCAACACCTTGGCCGAGCACAGCACCCCCGGCATGCCCGCGCCGGGGTGCGTCCCGGCGCCCACCACGTACAGATCCCGGATGTCCTCGGAGCGGTTGTGGAAGCGGAACCAGGCGGATTGACGGAAGATCGGCTGGAGCGAGAAGCCGCTGCCGTGCAGGGACAGGAAGCGCTGCTCGAAGGTCTTCGGCGTGACGAAGAAGTCCTCCCGGATGGTGTGCTCGAGCCCCGGCAGGACCCGTCGCGAGAGCGCCTTCACGATGCGGTCGCGATAACGCGGCCCTTCGCGGTCCCAGTCGACGTTTCCCTGCAAGTTCGGCACCGGGGACAGCACGTAGAAGCTGTCCTTCCCGGCCGGCGCCAGGCTCGGGTCGGTGGCGGTGGGGCGGTGCAGGTAGAGGCTGAAGTCGTCGGCCAGGACCTTCCTGTGGAAGATGTCGTCCAGCAGCCCCTTGAAGCGCTCGCCCAGCACGATCGTGTGGTGGGCAACGTCCGGGTACTGGCGATCGGTTCCGAAATAGAGCACGAACAGGCCCATCGAGTAGGCCAACTTCTCGATCTTGCGGTCGGTCCAGCGCCGGCGGTCGGTGGCCTGGATGGTGTGCTTGTGCATGAACGGCGCGTCTCCGTTGATCACCACACAGTCCGCGCGGCGCACGCTCCCGTCGTCCAGACGGACCCCGCGGGCGCAGCTGTTTTCTACCAGCAGTTCCTCCACGGTCCGGCCGAGCGTCAGGGTGATCCCCTCTTCCTGCATCAGGCGCCTCAGGGCGTCCACCAGGGCGCCAGTGCCGCCCATCGGGAACCAGACACCCCACTTGCGCTCAAGGAAGTGGATCAGCGAGTAGATCGAGGTGGTGTCGAACGGGTTTCCCCCGACCAGCAGGGGATGGATGCTGAAGGCCTCGCGGAGGTCGGGGTTCTTCAGGTGTTGTTTGACCAGGCCGTGCACGCTGCGGTAACTGCCCAGGCGCAAGAGGTCAGGCACGACGCGGAGCATGGTGCTCCAGCGATCGAAGGGCTGGTCCGCGAGCTCGGTGAAGCCCTTGTCGAAGATCTTCTCCGAGGCCGCCAGCAGGCTCCGGTAGCCATCCACATCCTCGGGTGCGAAGGCGCGGATCTCGGCCAGGGTGTCCTCGAGGGAGCCGCCGTAGTCGAACCGGCGCCCGTCGGGGAACAGGTAGCGGTACCAGGGCGCGACCGGCACCAGCTTGACGTAGCCGTCCAGCCGCTTGCCAAACAGGGCGAACAGCTCCTCGAACAGGAACGGGGCAGTCACCACCGTCGGGCCCGCGTCGAACACAAAACCGCCCCGCCGATAGACCTGGGCCCGGCCGCCGGGGCGCTCCAAGCGGTCGATCAGCTCGACCTCGTAACCCCGGGCGCGAAGCCGCAATGCGGCAGCCATGCCACCGAAGCCAGCGCCCACCACCAGGGCATTCCGAGCCTGCCCCCCGGCAGGCCTTTGGCCGGCCCGATCGGGCGCCTTGCTCCGGGGAGCGGTCGATCTAGCGGTGCCGGACATGGGGCAGCTCCTCGGCTTGAGGCGCAGCCCAGGCGGGCTGCGAGGGGCTGTGGAGCGCGACGAGGCGGGCGGATTCCGCGAGGATTTCGGCACCGACTCCGCGGAGCGTGCTGCACAGGGTTTCCGGCAGTTCGCGCAGGTGATCTTCGCTCACGGTGAGGGCTGCGCGCAGCTGTGCCAGGCAGGCTGGCAAGGCCTTCGAGGCCAGGAGCGCCTCAAGGCCGAGCTCGGGCTCGGGCTGACGCGGGGCCCCATCGACCCTCCAGGCGAGACGCCGTGCTTCGGCCGGCTCGGCCATGCGCAGGTGGTGCACCAAGACGGCGGACATGCGCCTGCTCCTGAGGTCCGAAGCCCGCGGCCGTCCCTTGGTGCCGTACAGGTCGCACAGGTCGTCGCGGATCTGGAAGCCGACTCCGATCCATTCGAGGGCCAGAGCCGAGGCGCGCCGATCCTCTGGGCTGGCACCGGCCAGGATCAAGGGCAGATCCAGGGCCAGAGCGAACAACTTGCCGGTCTTGAGCCGCGCTAGTTCCTCGTAGGCGGCGGTTGACCAGTGTTCGATGTCGGGCGGGGCGGTGTCCATGCGTTGGCCGTCGGCCAGCATGGCGACGCAGCGCGACATGGAACGCGCGACTTCGCCGGTGGCCTGGCAGGGCCCCTGTGCTGCTTCCGCGAAGGCGGCCGCAATCATCGCGTCGCCGAGCAGCAGCGCGGTGTCCTTGTCGAAGCGCTTCCAGACGGTTTCGTGCCCACGGCGCGCCACGTCGGCGTCCTGCAGGTCGTCGTGTACCAAGGAGGCGTTGTGCAGCAGCTCCACCGCCGCGGCGGCGGGCAGCACGTCGTCCACGCGCAAGCCCAGGCTGAGACCGCCCGCCAGCGCGAGGCGGCCGCGCAGGCGCTTGCCGCCGCTGGTGAGGTGGTAGCGCCCCGCCTGACTGATGCCCGGGGATTGATCGAGGGCCGACTTCAGGCGCTCCTCCAGCGTGTCCATCCAATCCTTGGATGCGTGCCAGGCGTTGCGATCCTCGCCCTCCGGTAGGGTCTCGAGCGCACGCGAGAGCACGCCATCGGGTGTTCGGTCGTCAAGGGAGATCATGGCGCACGGGCTCCTGGATGCGGCGGGAGGAGAGGGGGGACGGCCCGGCGCGAGGGGTTTTTGGCCGAGCCGTCCCTGCGATCGAAGATCGCTTGGTGGATAGCTCAGGCCGCCTTTAGGCTCACTTCCGACTTGGCCCGGGCGATGTTGTAGATCACCAGACCGAAGCCAGCCTTGGCGGTGATGTCCGCGATCGTGTAGCCAACCTGCAACAGGGTCTCGCCCTGGGCTCCGCCGAGCCCGAAAATCGGGAACAGGTAGGAGATCGGGTAGAAGAGCCAGGTCACCAGGAGCACGTTGCGCGCCAAGGAGATCAGCCCGCGAACTTCCACGGACTCCTTCGCGATCACCGGACCGAGTTTCACGAACAGGGTTACCAGGATGTACACGAAGGGCACCATGGACAGGACCCACCAAAGCCACTTGGTGCCGGCCACGTCGGAGATCTCACCGGGGTAGCCCAGTGCGATCATTAGGACGGCGGCGACGACCAGCTTCTTCAGCAGGCCACGGGCCTCTGACTTCGCCAGGGACAGCACCGCGATCAGCTCGACCAGCAAGAGCGGCACGGTCAAGAGCCAGTCGGCGTAGCGGTAGGCGTCGTTAAAACCGACCCCGCTGGGCACGAACTTGCCATCTTGGGCCATGTAGGCGCCGCCCCAGCTCTGCCAGATGCGCAGGTAGTGGTAGCCGGCGATGAAAACGACGATCGCGGAGACCAGCAGGGCCGGCCGAAAGCGGTGGTCGACGTGGTCGCGTGAACCCCAAAAGAACAGCCCCGCAGCGAACATGGCCGCCACGGTGAGGGAAAGGAGGTTGTGGACAAGCTCGAACTGGAGGGTGGAGAGTTCCATCGGTCGTGGGGGTGCCCGTCAGGGGGGGTGGTGGAAACTGTCAAAACTGCCATGTACCTAGAACGCTCGCCGAGCCTCTTCAAGGGCAATAAATGCCAATTTTATGGCTTAAGTCTGGCATTTTTGACCCACGGGGCCTATCTGTCCCCGCTCCGCAAAGCTTGCAAAACGTGCACGACCACGACACCCTTTCCCCCCGCGACTTGGCGCTGGCTCTGGGCGTAAGCGAATCCTCGGTGCGCCGCTGGGTCGACCGGGGTGAGATACCAAGCCACCGCACCCGGGGCGGCCACCGCCGGATCGCCCTGGCCGACGCGCTCGCCTATGCCCGCCGGGCCGGCCTGCCCTGGCAGCACATCGAGTCTCCGGCCGGAGGTTTCCCGGCTCCCGGCAGCCCCGCCTCGATCGAAGCCCTCGAACGCGCCTTGCGCGCGGGGGACGAACGGGGCGGCCGTTCCTCGCTCCTGGCCGAGTACCTGGCCGGCCGGGGCGTCGCGGAGCTCTTCGACCTCTGGATCCGCCCGGCCATGGCCCAGATCGGCGAGCTGTGGCAGGGCGGGATGGAGGGCATTCTGGTTGAGCACCGGGCCACCGCGGTTTGCCTGGGCATCGTGCACCGCCTGGGCACCCTGCTGCCGACCGAGCGGGACCTCCGCGCCGTGGGCTGCGGTCTTTCCGGGGATCCGTACAGCCTGCCCAGCGCCATGGCGCGGGTTGTGCTTGAGTCCCAGGGTTTCCAGGCCATCGATCTGGGGCCCGATACGCCCCTGGCTGTGCTTGAGGAAGCGGTCGCGGAGTTCAGCCCGCACCTGGTGTGGCTGGCGCTGTCCGCCGCGCCGGACCCCAAAGAGCGGCGCAAGGAGCTGATCGGTCTTTTGGAGCGCCTGCCAGCGGGGCCGACCCTGGCACTTGGGGGCAGGGCGCTGCGCGCTTTGGACATCCCGCCGCACGAGCGCCTGCACCAGGCCGACTCGATGCGCGAACTCTCCGCCCTGGCGCTCGGCTTGCGCAGCGCCTCGAAGCCCAAACTCGGGGCCTGAATACGCACACTTGAACGGGCGCAGGTCTCAGTCGGTCCGCGGCGGCTGTGCGTCTGCGGCCGTGGCCCCAGCTCCCCGGCTCTGCTCGAAGAGTTAGGCGACCGCCAGGGCGAAAACCGCCGTGCCCGTGCCGATCAGGGCCTCGGTGTAGACTTCCGCGGTCAGCGCCAGGCGCAGGAACACCGTCACTAGGGCGAAGGCGAAGTTGCGGAAAACGATCGCGTAGTCGCGGGTCACGGTCAGTGAGGCCAAGACGATCAAAAGATCCGTGAAGATCAGGATCGTGTAGAAGACCTTGAAGAAGTCGAGGGACGGGATTCCGTCGGGGCTCCAGACCGTGAGATCGCCGAGCGCAAAGAAGGCTCCGGTGGCAACGAAGGCCAACAGAAGGCCCAGGCAGACCGCTTTCTTGAGCCCCACGAAGCGCTTCACATCCTCGGGATCTTTTGAGATCGGCGCGTGGCGCTGCAGGCGCCTGTAGGGGATCAGGAGCGCGAAGACGATCAGCGCCGAGAGTCCCAAGGAGGCCATGCGCAGCACGGTCTTTAGTTCGCCGCCCAGGGATATCGGCTCCGGCAGGTGGGGCAGCTGGTCGAAGGCCTTGCGCAGCAGGATCAGCGAGAAGATCTCAAGCTGCATGCCCAGGGAGGTGGCCACCGATTTGGCCAATCCGAACACCGCAAAGTGCCGCCAGACGGCGAAAGGCGGCCTAGGCCGCCGGTTGGGCCGTCCGGTTGGAAAGCGCATGAATCATCCGGGTTAGCCCGTCGATTTCGTCCGCCGATAGGCTGCCAGCGCGGATGGACCCGCGCGTCGTTGTTCGGCGGCGGATTCGCCTCAGGCCCCGCGCAGCCGGGCGGCGGCCTGGGCCAGGGCTTGGAGCTTGCCCTCGGCGGCGGCCTGGGAGGCGACGGGATTGTCCGCGAAGGTGGCGAAGCCGCAGTCGGCGGTCAGCCACAGGCGCTCGGAGCCGAGCTGAAGGGCGGCCGCTTGGGCGCGGGCGTGGATCGCATGCACCGTTTCGACCGCGGGGTCTTTGGGGTTCACGAATCCGAGCGCTAGGCGTTTCGACGCCGGCAGTCGGCGCAGCACCTCGAGGTCTCCGGCGCGCGGAGTGCAGGCTTCGAGGAACAGCGTGCCCACCGGCGCCCGCGCCAGGTAACCCATCAGCGGATCGTAGGGGCCGCTCAGGGCAGCGCTCTCGTCCGGCGTCCAGTTGCCCCGGCAGACGTGCAGGCCCAGGCGCTCCGCGGGACTGCCTGAGGTCACCGCGGCGAGCAGTTCTGCGGCGAAGTCGAGCTCAGCGGCGGGCTCGCCACGCTCGCCCAGGGCGCCGCACATGAACGAGCGCTGGCGCGTGGGCTTGCCGAAGACCACTTCGCTCAAGACCGGCTCGTCGAACTGCACCACGGCCACGCCGGCTGCGAGCAGCTCGGCCAGCTCGGCACGCAGGATCTGAATCACATCGGCGGCCAAGGCATCCCGGGTCCGATAGGCGCGCTCGGAGACACACTCCAGCCAAAGGGTGCGGGTCAACAGGTACGGCCCCGGCAAGGCCACCTTGATCGGCCCGCGGTGGATCGAGGCCAGAAAGTGCGCCTCGTGGACGGCCAAGGGCTGGGCCCGCCCGATGCGTCCGAAGACCGCCGGATGGCGCACCTTCTCGGCCGGCACATCGAGGGCGCGCAGCTCGCGTGCGAACTCCTCAGGATCCTCGACGTAGGGCAAAAGGTCCGTGATCGGGATCAGTTGGCAGTTTTCGAGCTTGGCGCCCACGAAGCTGGCGTAGCCGTCGCGGCGCTGCTCGCCATCGCTCAGCACGTCGGCCCCGGCGCGCTGCTGGGCCGCGGCGCACAGGCGCACAGCGTCGTCGGCGGCGCTTTCGAACTCGGCTTCCGCCAGGCGGCCTTCCAGGCGCTGGTGCAGGGCTTCCATCAGCCAGCGCGGGCGCGGCCACGAGCCCACACCTAGCACGGCGAAGGGCGGGATCGGCGGAGCTTCGCGCGGCCCGAGGACCGGCGCGCTGGCCGCGGGCGACTGCGGCTCGGCGGACACCGATGGCCGTGGACCAGGAGCCGGGGCCGCGCCCTTGGAAGCGGGCACGGAGCCCGCCTGGAACGGCCCCTTGGAGATCAGGAAGCTGCGCTGGCGGCCCTGCTTGAGGAACGAAACCAGCTCGTTGCCGGTCAGCCGGCACCAGGCGGGCAGCTCCTCGTCCACGGAGATCTCGGTCGAGCGGAGTTCCAGGAGCTGCCCGCGCTCGAGCGGATCGATGTGCTTGCGGATCTGGAGCAGCAGGCCGTTGCCGCAATCCAGATCACCCCCGTCGAAAGCCGTGTGGGCCCGGTGGGGATGTTCGAGGTCCATGGACGTTGCGGGCTTGGCCGGGTTCGCCTGTCCGGCGATCAGTAGGAGACCGAAGGCGATCCGTCGCTCAACCACTCCACGAGCTTGGCCCCGCCGACGATCTTGGCGCCGGGGATCAGCTTGGATTCATCGAGCCCACGCTTCTTGAAGCATGGCGAGCAGACATAGATCACGCCGTCGGCGCCGACGAAGTTGGTGATCAGGTCTTTGAGGGGCGCAAAGCCCTCCTCGTGCATGTCGTCCGCATAACCCTGGACCGCCAGGCGCACGCCTTCGGTCGACAGGAACACCATGGTCGACTTGTCGGAGCCGGCCGCCGCACTGGCGATCACGAAGGCCACCGTGGCCTTGTCCTGGTTGTCTTTGGCGGAGTTCAATGAAACGCAGAATTTGCCGGCCATAGGGGCGTCCTTTGGAGCTTGTGCTGGGGAGCTGTTGGGGTCTTTGGGACCGCCGTGCGAACGATACGGGTTGAGTCCTGGATGAGCGCAGGGAGCGCTGATGGCTGCGAGTCCTGGGCGACCCGACCGGTCAATGCGGGGCCCGCCGGATCCAATAGTGCGGAGGGCTGGCCGCCACCAGGGCGTGCCCGGTCATACCACACCAGGCAGGCAGGTCCTCCGGGGCGCCCGGATCCCGCGCGACCAGCTCTAGTACCTGCCCGGGCTCCAGTCTGCGGACCCGCTGTCGCAGCAGCACCACCAGCTCGCCGCAACCCATGTCGCCCGCGTCCCAGCGGTCGTGGACCTCTTCGTTGGACGGCTGCATGCCCACAGCATAGGAGCGCACCGCCGGGACGGCGGAGGCGGCACTTTGCGACCACGGGCGTCCCTTGTTGACCTGTTCAAGGTCGCCTGTGGATCCCGCGGCCGCCAAGCACCACCAGGCGACGACTTGGGCTCGTCTGCTCGAAAACCTGATGAATAACCCGGGCGAGCGCTCGTCCAGAAGCTCGCGGTAGAGCGCCTCGTAGGCGGCGACCATGTGGGCGGCGAGGAAGCGCTCGCGCACGCGCGCGACGCCACCCGCCCCCAGACGGGCTCGCAGCGCCGGGTCTGCGACCAACCGGGCCAGGGCCGTGCCTAGGGCGTCGGCATCATCGGCCGGCACCAGGAGCCCGCTCTGGCCGTCGACCACCGCCTCCCCGAGTCCCCCGACGCGGGTTGCGAGGAGCGCTCGGCCCGCGGCCATCGCCTCGAGCGCCGCGACACCGAGACCCTCGCGCCGGGACGGCAGCACCGACAGTTCGGCTGCGGCGAGCAGGTCGCCGACGTCCTCGCGCCGGCCGAGCAAAAGGAGCCGCACCCCGGTCGCTCGGGCGCGCTCGGCGAGCGCCTC
This sequence comes from Planctomycetota bacterium, assembly GCA_038246255.1. Classification (GTDB taxonomy): domain Bacteria; phylum Planctomycetota; class UBA1135; order UBA1135; genus RI-242. Next base: position 20,798 of record JBBRWC010000023.1, on the reverse strand, counting down.
CCGCTCGGGCCCCTCGCCCGCGATTGCGACCACCAGTTCGGGTCGCGCCGCGCGCGCCGCGGCTTCGACCAGCACGTCGAAGCCCTTGCGCCGAATCAGGGTGCCCAGCGATACAGCGAGCACGTCCCCGGCGCCGACGTCCAGTTCGATGCGCACCTCGTCGCGCCCGCGCGCCGCCCGCACGCGCGCGGGGTCGATACTGCTCCAGATCGTGCGCACGCGATCCTGCGGCACGCCGCCCTCGGCAAGGCACTGCGCCACGGCGGGCGAGATCGCGACAGTGCGTTTCGTCAGCCGCTCGTGCACGAGGCGCGTGCGCCAGCCACGCCGGACGCGGCGATCCATCCGGCGAGTGGTCAGCGCCGGCACGCCCGCCAGCAACGCGCCGAGGCCGCCGAGCCTGGTCGCGCGGCCGGTGTGGAGGTGCACCAGGTCCGCGCCGAAGCGCCGCGCCGCAGCCGCCAGCCGCACCGGCGCGAGCAGCGCCAGGTCCGAATCCATCGGCACGCGAAACACATCGAAGCCGCGCCCGAGCGCGTGCGCTTCTGCCGCGCTGTTCGGCGGGCAAGCCAGTGCCTGGCGCCAGCCGAGCTTGCGCAGGCCCTCCATCAATAGGAACACCTGCACCTCACCGCCCGAGAATCCGCGCTCGGCGTCGATGTGCAGCACGGACGGTAGGTCGAGCATCGAAGGGCGGGCCGGTCCCGGAACATGGCCGTCGGCTAATGCGCGACCGATGCTATCAAGACCCGGCGTTGCGCGAGCGCGGCTCCCGGCGCTGCACTCAGGCTGCGGCCAAGTCGCATACTTGTGCCCTGCTGGTCGCAATCGAGGCGACCTCGGCGTGCGTCGCTCGCGCAGCTCCACAGCGCGGCCAAGATGCACGTCGGCCGGGTCATCCAGCCAAGCGCGCTGTGGTGATGGACGTCGTGGTACCCGTCGAAGAAGGGCACGAAGTGCGCTTGCGCGTCCTCGAGCGAGCCGAAGCCTTCCGGGTAGCTGGGACGGGACTTCGCGGTCTTGAAGTGCGCTTGCGAGCGCGACCTGGCCAAGGGCGATGTCCTGCTGCGCGAGTGCTGCCCGGATCAGCTTAGAAGCGTGGGCTGCGCTCGCGCGACGTGCAATCATTCTGCCGACGGCGTGGCGCTGGACCCCGCGGCCACGACTGGGGTCGGACGCGACCCGCAGCGTGCGCGTTTACGCCTAGGCGCGAGCGCGAGCCATCACGCTGGGCGCGCCCGTGGCGGCGGAGGGTCGCCCGGCGCTCCAGCGCGCAATTCGCGTTCGGCGTCCTCCAGAACGTCGATCATACGGCCCATCGTTGCGTCGAATCCATACGACTCGGCGCGCGTCCGTGCCGCGGGTCCAGCGACACGCCGTCGGTCCGTGTCACACCACGCGAGGAGGCTCTTGGCGAGCGCCGAAGGATCGCAGTCGGCTTCGAGCACGTCGCCCTGCACTCCGCGGTCGATCAGCTCGGAGGCGCCAGCATGGTCGGTGGTGATTGCCGGCGTGCCGCACGCCAGGGACTCAAGAACGGTGAACGCAAAGCTGTCGTACCAGGTCGGCAGCACATGCACGTCGGCGGCGGCGAGGCACAGTTGGGGATCGCGGCGCTCGCCGTGAAAGCGGACGCGGTCGCCCAGCCCGAGCTCGGCGGCGAGCGCCTCGTAGCGCGGCTGAGTCGAGTCGCGGCCGACGACGGAGAGTCGCGCGAGCGGCTCCCGGGCCGCGACCTCGACGAAGGCCCTCAGCAGCCGCTCCAGGCCTTTGCGCTCGAAGCCCCTGCCGAGGAAGAGGAACAGGATCTCGCCCGGCGAAGCCCCAAGGACACGGCGGTGCTCGGCGCGCTGCCGGGGGTCGATCGGACGGAAACGGGCGAGGTCGACGCCGTTGTAGATGATCTTGAGCGCTTCGCGCGGGATCCCGTAGCGCGCCGCGAGGTCGTCGCCGACGAGCCGCGAGTTCACGATGACTTTCCGGTACGCGCCCGGCGCGTAGGCGCGGCGCTCGATGGCGACCGCGAGCCGGTCCTTGAGTGCGTGCAACGGCGGGATGATGCGCGACCTGCTCGTCTTTGCGCGGCGGACCTGTTCGATCCAAGTCGTGTGGGATCCGCCGCTGCAGCGGATGACGTCCTGGCTCCAAGTCCTCCCGAGCGAGTACACGAGGTCGTAGCGCCCGGACTGCACGTGTCGCTTGACGGCGATCGCGAAGGCCCACATTCGCCACGCGCTGCCGATCACGGGGCTCTTCAGCACATGGAAGCGGATCGCCTCGTGCGACGGCTCCACGTGCGAACGGCAGACGATCGTGACCTCATGGCCGCGTAGCGCGAGCCGGCGCGAGACCTCGTCTAGCACCCGCTCGGTGCCGCCCACTTGGGCGTGCCGCAGGTGCACGAGGGCGATCTTCATCGTCGTCAAGAGCCTAGTGTCCCGCTCCTCGAAGTGGCAATCGAAACTTGACCCACCCGACGATCGAAAACCGACCCACAGCCATGCGCGGTACAGAGGATCTCCGCGTCCTAGCCCGGGTTTTTTCATCAGGTTTTCGAGCAGACGAGCCCAAGTCGTCGTCGGGTGGTGCTTTGCGGCCGCGGGACCCATAGTCGACCTTGAATAGGTCAACGCGGACGCCCGTGGTCGCAAAGTGCCGCCAGAGGGCGAAAGGCGGCCATCGGCCGCCGGTTGGGCCGTGTGGTCGGAAAGCTGTTGAATAGGTCGGCCTGGCGCACGCGGATCCAAGTCCGCACCCTGCGGGGCGAAATGCCATCCCTCCCGCCCGACCGCCAGCGTTTCCTCCGGGAGCACACCCGCGTCTTGGCCCCGGACCTCTTGCCGGAGCTGGAGCTCCACCTGGCGAGCGAGTTGGTGCCCCTGTGGGAGAGCACCGAGGTCGATCTTGAGGCGGTCGGGTTGGCGCCTCCGTTTTGGGCCTTTGCGTGGGCCGGGGGCCAGGCCCTCGCCCGGTACGTCCTCGACCACCCGCACCTGGTCGCCGGTCGGTCCGTGCTGGATTTTGCCTCGGGGTCGGGGCTCGTCGGCCTGGCCGCCGCGCGGGTGGGCGCCAGGGAAGTGCGGTGCGCGGACGTGGACCCCCTGGCCGCGGTCGCCATTCGCGCAAACGCGCTTCACAACGGCCTCGAAGTGACCACCACGACCGTCGACCTGGTCGGGAGCCTCGACCTCGCCGAGGAGGTGATCCTCGCGGGCGACATCTGTTACGAGGCCCCCCTCGCCGAGCGGGTCGAAAACTGGTTGCGAGCGCTCGCTGGGACGGGCCGAACGGTTTTGCTCGGGGATCCGGGCCGCACGTTTGCCCCCAAGGGCGGGCTCAGCGAACTCGCCACCTACGACGTCGCCACTACCCTTGAGATCGAGGACCGCGCGGTGCGCCGTGCGACGGTCTGGCGCGTCTTGCCGGCCTGATCCAGGGTTGGGGGGCGGCCCGCGCACGGGACGGCGCTCGGTGGAGGGCTCCACCCGCTGAGCCGTGGTGCCGATCTGGACGGCGTGACCCACATCCCTTGCTCCGCGCGCCGCGTGCCCGCCCCACAGGCTGCCCAGGCTGGGCTCTCGATGCTGGAGGTCGTCATCAGCTCGACGATTCTCCTCGTGTCTGTGCTCGCCGGCGCCAGCGCCCAAATGGACGCGAGCCGCGCGATGTCCGAAGCCCAGCAGACGAACATCGCGGTTGGAGTCCTCCAAGGCGCGATGGACCAGGTCCAGGACACGCGCCTCCTCGACGTGCTCACAAACACGGCCGGCTTTGCCATCGGCGGCGAGTTCGCGATGCCCGGTCCGGTGCTGCGCGACCAGCGCATCCTCGTGGAAGCGCCGAACTTCATCGCGGGTTCCTCGCCGCACATGCTTGAAATCGTCCTGCGCCTCGAGTTCGTGTCGACGACCGGCCGTGCGCGCCAAATGGTCCTCGCGGGCCTCATCCGATGAAACCGCACCTTCGCTTTCGCCACGCGGGCGGCTTTTCGCTGATCGAGCTCGTTTTCAGCGTTTCGATCTTCGGCATGATCGCCTCCGCTTTTGTCATGACGACACGCGCATCCGGGCGTACCGCCGACACCCAGGGCGCCGTGTTTGACCTCGAATCGGAGCTCTCCGAAGTCCAGGACACGTTGCGACGCGAACTGCGCCGCTCGGGTTACGCGGTCCACGCGGGGACCGCCTACCCGCAGATCTCCGACGCGGGGGAAACCTCCGACTTCAAACACACCGGTGCTCCGGACGCCGCGGTGGCCCGCGAGATCGTCTACGTCGCGCCGGCCGATGCCAACAACGACGACTGGCCCGACCTCGATAGCCAAAACCGCGTCGTGTGGGAAGCCGACGTGCGCGCGGTTTTGATTCGCCCCATCGCCGACGGTTTCCACGAGCTCATCCTCGCCCGCACCGACGGCACCGAACGCGTGCTTTCGCGCCGTGCCCTCGCGCTTGATTTCGCCACGAGCGCCGACACCGGGTTTGCGATCCCGCTGCGTGCGGCCACCTACACCGTCACGCTCGGGAGGCGCTCCCGCGGCCTCCTGATCGAGCGCACCGCGGCGGGATCGGTTGCGCTGCTCAACGGGGGGTTCAGCGAATGAAGCTCCTCACACCCACACGCGCTGCGAAGTCCGCGCGCCGCGGAACGCTGCTCGTCTGGGCCGCCTTCGCGTCGATGGCCGTCTTCGCTGCGTGCCTGATCTCCGTTTCGGTCGCGACCTCCACCAAACGCGTCGCGGAGGGCAAGTTACGCCGCTCGACGGCCCAACGCATCGCGACGTCCGCCGCGATGGAAGCGTCCGAGCTGCTGCGCCAAGCGCTGCTCGCCGAAGTGACGCCGCCAACGACGGGTGAACTCACGCTGACGACCGGTACGGCGACGTGGGCGATCACCGCCCTCGGAGCACCGGAGCTCGTCTCCGATGGGTCCGGTTTGAGCGGATTCGACCAGCTTTTCACGATTGAAGCCTTCGGCACCCACAACGGCACCACGGCGCGCGAACGCCGCATGATGGTCGGTCGACGCGTGCCGCTTTTCCAGTTTGCGCTCGTCCACGAGCACGACCTCAACTTCTTCAACCCCGCGCCGCTGCGCATCAACGGCCCGGTCCACACGAACGGCGACCTGCACATCCTGAGCCGCCGCGACCTCGTGTTCGACACGAACCACGTGCGCGTCGCTGGGAAAGTCCACCTGCGCGCGCCCTACGACGACTGGTACGGCGGGAATAAGGCCTGGTGGGAAGGGGCGTCCGTGGACCCCGAGATCCGCCGCTGGGTCGAGCACCCGTTTGATGCGGGCGAGCCGGTGAAGTTCTCCGAACTGTCGACGAAAAACAGCCTGGGCAAGCTCGGTGCGACGACTGCAAGCGGCATGGATTCGGACTTCAAGGGTTTCGACTCCAACGGCGACGGCGACTTCGACGATTTGCTGGACATCCTGCCCTACTCCGCCGAGGTGCTCGAGCGTTTTGGACCGCCGAGTGGCTACGAAAACGGCACCGGCCACACGCTCAGTTCGCAGGAACACGGCGACAACTCTGTCACCCTTCCGGCGCTTGACAGCTTTGAGATGTACGTGCCCGGGACGGATTACACGTGGGACGAAAAGTCCGCGAGCTACGTCCCCGCCAAGCCGGGCGAGGGAACCCACTCAAAGGGCAACTACTACAGCCAAGCCGGGCTTTCGATCATCTCCCAGACCGACGGAACGTACCGCGCCTACGACAGCGCGGGTAAAGACGTGACCGCCAAGGTTGCGACCGCGGTGACGTCCGGCTCGATCTACGACGCACGCCAGGCTGCGGGTTCGAAGGACTACCTTCAAAACACCGTCATCGACCTCGAAACGCTCGGCAAAGCGGGGTTGTTCCCGAAGAACGGGCTCCTTTACGTCGCCGGCATGGGTGCGGGCACGGGTACGGACGTCAAGGGCTTCCAGTTGACGAAGGGTTCCGAACTCAACGCGCCCCTGACGGTCGTCTCCCCGGACAGTGTGTACATTCACGGCGACTTCAACACCGTCAAGCAGAAGTCCGCCGCCGTGATGGCGGACGCCGTCGGCCTGTTGTCGAAAGCGTGGAATGGCAAGAAGGCGCCCGGCAAGCTGCCCACCGCGAAGGACACGACCTACAACGTCGCGCTCGTCCTCGGCGACTCCGAACCGGGCCCGAAGAACATGAACGGCGGCGCGGTCAACCTTGCGCGCTACCACGAGGATTGGCGCGGTTTCGAAGCCAAGATCGTGGGCTCGATCGTGTGTCCTGGATGGAGCCGCAAGGCCACCGGGAAGTTCGTCCTTGGCAGCGACCACTACCACGCGCCCAATCGCACCTGGGTTTTCGACGAGCGCTTCACTGATCCCAACACGCTCCCGCCCTTCACACCTTCCTACGTGTCGCTGCTCGAAGCGGCCGTGTGGTGACCCTCCTTTGCGCCCCCGCACCATGAACCCCAAACGCCGCACACGCCTGCTCGTCGACCGCGACCTTCAGGTCCGTTTCCTTGTGATCGTCGCCCTCGCCGCCGCGAGCGCGGTGTTCCTGAGCACCGGCCTCACCGCCTGGAGCCTTGCGCGCCTTGCCGCGGAGCTCCCCGAGGACGGCAACCGCATGCTCGCGCGTCTGCCCGCCCTCCTTAGTTGGAATGCGCTCCTCGCCCTGGGCCTAACGGTGCCGTGGCTGATGTTCCTGGCCCTCGCCGGTACCCACCGCATCTTCGGCCCCCTGGTGCGCTTTCGGCACTTCTTGCACGCGGTGGCCGATGGTCGCCAACCCGAGCCCTGCCGCATCCGCGACGGGGACCACCTGCAGGACGTCTGCGACCTCTTGAACGTCGCGACCGAACCCCTGCGGGCGACCCAACGCGCGACGAAAGCCAGCGAATTGAAGAGCCAAAAGGCCGCGTGATCGACCCCCGCGAGCGCGACGGACGAAAATTGCGCGGCGCTGCGATCGCCGGGTGTTGGCGTGTTAGGGTCAGCGCCTTCGTCCCCCGCGCTCAAGAGGCGTCTTCCCCCGCTCAACCATGATCCTGCAGCTCGCACTCGTACCGCTGATTTTTGCGGCGCAAAACACCTCGACATCGACCGACATTCGCCACCTCGTTTCCCCCGACAGTTGGGGAGCGCTGGTGATCGCGGACGTGCCCGCCCTGCGCGGCGCCATCGCCGCGAACACGTGGTTCACTGCTTTCGCCGATCCCGACGGACTGTTGGCGCTTGCCGAAACGGACGAAGGCGCCCGGGACCTTGTTTTGGCGCTGCGCGCATGGACCGCCGCCACTGTGGACGCCGAGGCGGAGGCCTTGATGTCCGAAGCGAGTCGCAACCACCTGCGCCTCGCGCGGGCGATCGACGGTGGCGCGGCGATGTGGTTCCGGATGGACCCGGTCGAAGCCGAGCCCGTGTTTGCCTTCGTCGCTCGCACGGGAGTGGCGTCGCAGTCCGTCGGCGCGCAGCTCTCGCTCTTGATCAGCGAAGACCTTGGGCGTGCGCCGAGCACAGAGCAAATCGCGGGCTCGTCGGTGTTTGCATGGAACGCCGCGCAGAGTTTCGACGACGCGGGTTACGTCGTCGTCGGCACGGAGCACGTCGGCGTTGTCATCGGGACGGGTACCGGGGTGCGTGCAGAACTCGAGGCCCTCGCCGGCCGCATCAGCGCACCCACGCGCGCGGGTGGACTCGAGTCTAACCCGCGTTATGCGCTGCAAAAAGTAGCGATGCGCACTCCCGGCCAGGTGGATGGATTCCTCGACCTCACGCCGATGATGGCGATGGCCAACGCGGCCATCGACGACCCGCTGGGCTCGAAGGCGTTTCAGCGCTCGGGTGTCGCCAAGATGAGCTGGATCGGAACCCGCATGGGTGTTGGCCAGGGTGAGCAGCTCGACTTCGAGATGATCATCGACGTGCCTCCCGGGACGATCCTCGCGCGCGCGCTGGACTTCATGCGCCCGCTGCCGATGGGACTGCTCGCGCGGGTTCCCGCGGATGCGGCGTCAGTCAGCGCGATGAACTACGACCTCGCGGGCCTCGTCGGATTGGTCTTTGAACTCGCCGACGAATTCCAAGAGGGTGGCAGGGACATGGTCCAGGGTTTGCTCGACATGGGGTCGGGAATGATGGGCGTTGACCTGCGCGACGACGTCATCAACCTGGTGACCGGCGAAATGGTCAACTTCTGGCGCGGCAGCCCCACCGCGGCCGCGAGCCCCGAGTCCTGGTATTCGAACCAGATGGGTTTCCTGATCGGCACCCACGACAGCGAGCTGCTGCTCGACAGCGCCGAGATCATGCTCGAGTCGATGCCTTTGGCGACCATGGCCGCTCCCGAGTCGGTGGGCGGAGGCCTCCTGCGGCGCATCGAAATCGCCGAAGGTGACGCGGACATCACACCCTACGTCGCGACCGCTCCCAACTTTGTCGCGATCGCCGGTGATCCGGCGCTGGCGAAACGCCTGATCGATCCCGACCAGAACCAGGGCCAGGGAATTCTGGGCTCAAACCTCATCGGCGGCCGCTTGCGGGAGTTCGCGACGTCGAGCTACGTCCAGGTCAGTGAGACCGCGCGCGCCCTCCAATCCTTCGCCTCGCTGTTCGACATGGTGTCCGCGCTGGACGAAGATCTGGCGTACGGCGAAGCCCAAAGCAAGTTGATGGACATTGCCGCCCGCTTTGGCGGCACCAGCGTTCGGACGATGGAGCGCCTGCCCGGCGCGCTGCGCATCTTCCAAGGCGCGCAGTGACTTTCTAGTGCGCGGTAGTTCCCGCGGCGCGGTAGTTCCCGCGGCGCGGTAGTTCCCGCGGCGCGGTAGTTCTCGCGGCGCGGTAGTTCTCGCGGCGCGGTGATCGCTCAACCGCGCACGCGCGACGGGCGCGGACTTTGGGGCGGCGGCCGCGGGCTCTCTAAGCGAAGAGTTCCGCGTCTCCGCCCTTCTCGATCACCTTGATCCCGCGGGCTTTGCCGCAGGGCGCATTCACGCAGGCGCCGTTTTTCGGATCGAAGTGGTAGTTGTGCAGCGGGCAGCGCAGGAACTTGCCCTCGACGAGGGGCCCCGGCACAAGTCGCCCCCCTTCATGCGGACAATGTGCATCGAGGGCGTAGAGCACACCCCCGACCCGGGCGAGCACCACATCGAATCCGGTCCCGGCGATCGGGTCGCCGATCGAGACCTTCCGCGCTTCGCCCTCGGGCAGCTTCCCGGTCCCCTGGATATGGATCGGTTTCCTTCCGAACAGACCCTTCAATCGTCCCAGCATGGGCGCAAAGGCTACCAGAGCCCGCGCCCGCGGGGAGCACGCCTCGGTACGCTCTGGCCGTGAAACCGGTGCTGTGGATCCTCGCCGTCGGCCTCGCGCCGCGGCAAATCGGCGCGCGCACGCCCCACCTCCTCGCGCTCGGCGAGCGCGGCGCGCTCGCGCCGATGACGGCGGTATTGCCCGCCGTGACCCTGAGCGCGCAGGCGACGCTTTACACCGGACTCTTGCCGCGCGACCACGGTGTCGTCGGCAACGGCTGGTACTGGCCGGAGCTCGGCGAAGTCATGTTCTGGCGCCAGCCGAACGCGCTGATCCGCGGCCCTAAGGTTTACGAGCGGGCGCGCGAGCGCTGGCCGGGTTTCAGCGCCGCCAAGCTGTTCGCCTGGTTCAATATGGGCGCCAAGGTGGATTGGAGCCTGACACCGCGCCCGTTTTACCCGGCCGACGGGCGCAAGATCCCGGCCGTGCAGAGTTGGCCCAACAGTCTGGCCGAGGAACTGGAAGCCGAGCTTGGCACCTTCCCCTTTTTCGACTTCTGGGGGCCGCGCGCGGGCCTTCCGTCGAGCCGTTGGCTCACCGATGCGGCGCGGCTCGTGCTCGCGCGGCAAAAGCCGACGCTGACGGTGGTGTACCTGCCGCACCTCGACTACGACCACCAGCGTCACGGTCCGGACGCGCCCCGTTCGCTCGCGGCGCTGACCCAACTGGACGACCTGATTGGCGACCTCGTGCGCGCCGCGGATGCCGCGGGTGCGGCGACGCTGGTGACGTCGGAGTACGCGCTCGAAGCGGTCGACCGCGCCGTGCACCCGAACCGCGCCCTGCGCGCCGCCGGGCTGCTCGCCGTGCGCGACACTCCGAACGGCGAAATGCTCGATCCGATCGGCAGCCGGGCGTTTGCTGTCAGCGACCACCAGGTGGCGCACGTGTACTGCCGGGATGCCTCGGCGCGTTTGGCGGCGCGGGAAGTGCTCGAAAACCTCCCCGGCGTCGGCGAAGTGCTCGCGGGCGAATCCCTGCGCGAAATGGGCCTCGATCACCCGCGCTCCGGATCACTGGTGCTGGTGGCCGAGCGCGGCGCGTGGTTCACGTACTACTACTGGATCGAGCGCGCCTCGGCCCCCGACTTCGCACCGACGGTCGACATCCATCGCAAACCGGGATACGACCCGGCGGAGCTGTTCGTCGATCCCGCCATCTCGATGCCGAAGCTGCACGTGGCGCGCCGCCTCGCCCAAAAGAAACTCGGCATGCGCTACCTGATGGACGTTATCCCCGTGCACGCCGACATGGTGAAGGGCAGCCACGGACGTTTGCCCGAGCGCCCCGAGGAAGGACCGGTATTCCTGTGCTCCGAGCCTTTCGAACACTGCGGCGGCCCCCCCGCAGCGGGCGTCGTCCCGATGACCAGCGTCGCCGACCGCGTGCTCGCGCTGATCGCGCGCGAAAAAACGACCTAAGCGTCGTTCCGCGCGCGTTGCCCGTCAGTCGAACGTCGTGCCGACGAGCGGCGCGGTAAGGAGCTCGCCGAGCACGAGGCCGCTCATGCTGTCCACGGCGCGCACGAGGCCGACCCCGCGCGCGTACCAGCGTGTGGCGACGAGGACCCCGTTTTCGGTCGCGCGTGTTTCGATGCGCGCCGCGTTCTGGAACACGCCCGCGGGCACGGTCACGGTTTCGAAGGCGGCGACGCAGCTTTCCAGCGGTCCCTCGACGCGCGGATCCGGCGGCGCGGGCCAGACCTTGTCGAGCGTCAGCTTCGCGGGCAGCACCGTCGCGAGCACACCGGCGGATTCGATCGAAAAACCCTCGCCGATGTGGGTCGTGAGGGGGCCGTCCTGCGCGGGCCCGGGCGGGGACGTCAGCGTGTAGCGCGGGTGCAGGAAACCGGTGGTCGGGCTGACGTAGGCCTGGCTCAGCGGGGCGACGAGAAGGCCGATGCTGCCACCTTCGGCGTCGGAGTAGTTAGCGCTGGTGCCGGGAATCAGGGGCAGGTGGTAGCTGTTGCGGGCGAGGTCGACACCCGCCGAAAACTGCGTTTTGAACGGCGCGCTCTTGGACACACCCTGCTGCACCGTCAGGTCGAGGGAGTACGTGCCTTCCTGCAACGGGGTGTCGTAGATGACGGTGTAGATGCTTTGGACCTGCTTGCTGACCTCGCCAAACAGGGCGGTGAGTTGGGTGAAGGTCGATCCGACGAGAACACCGCCGCTGGAGGCGATCAACGCCAGTTCGGTGGGATCGACGCTGCCAATGCCGATGGCAAAGGCCAGGCGCGGCCGCGTTTCGAGTTCGAGGAGCGCCGCCGCCTTCGAACCCGGCTTGCTGCCCTCTTCCTTGCCGTCGGAGAAGACCACGAAGATGTCGTTCGCGTCGGGATCTTCGTCCAGGGCGAGCTGCACACACTGGAACAGCGCCGTCCCCTTGTCGGCCAACGCGTCGGGATTGATCGCCGTCGCAATATCGGCCTGGGGTGTTTTGCCAGTGGTCGCCGAAGGCAACCAGGCTCCCCCCGCGGAGATGTACGTGCCGACGCGCTCGGTTTTCGACGCCACCGAGAAGCGGTAGAGGTTGAGCCGCTTGGCGCTGCCCGCGATGCCCGTCACGAACTCCGTCGCGCCCGTCCGCAGGAACTCGACGTTTTGGGGAGTGGGTGTCCCGTCGGCCGCGAACGCGATGCTGGCCGAGTTGTCGAGGAGGAGCGAAACCTCGATCTTCGAGAGCTCTTCCGTCGGCACCACCGCGTTTTCGATGGACGAAACGTCCCCGTCCCGCACGAACAGGAAGTTCGCGGGGCCAAGGCCCAGCACCGGTCCACCCCCGGAGGTGAAGTTCGCGCGGAACCGAATCAGGTGGTTCGTGCGGACGTCCGCAAACGGCTTGGAGAGGAACGTGAACTCGTCCAGGATCTGGAGCTGGATCGACCCGCTTTGAGTGCCAGGAGGGCCAACGCCGCCCCCCCCGTCGACCAAAGGATCGCCGCCACTCAGGCCGCAGGACACCGCCGTTCCCGCGGCGATCAGGGCGATGGCCGCGCGACGCACCAGAACACGCAAAGACGATCGAGGGGCGAACACGCACCGAAGGTAGGCGGGGGCGACCCGCTCACACTAGCACTGCTGTGCACCGGGGCCCGCGGCTGGGATGGACCCGCATGCCGGACGCGCGGGGACGGCGCGCGTCACTCGTTCGGTCGCGGCGCCACCGCCCGATACTGGGGAGGCACCCAGTGCGCTCCGTGGCCCGCCGCGATCGCTGCGCGCAGCGTCAGGTGGGGATCGGCGAGGTGCGGACGCGCGAGCGCGCACAGGTCGGCGCGACCGGCGGCGAGCACCGTGTCGATCTGGTCCGCGTCCTGGATCGCGCCCACCGCGATGACCCCGATGCCGACGTCCGCGCGGATGCGGTCGGCGAGGGGCACCTGGTACATCCGCCCGTAGTCGGGGCGGGATTCGGGTGTGTTGCCCGCGCTGGAGACATCGATCAAGTCACAGCCGCGCTCCTTCAACGCGCGGGAAAACACGACGGCCTCGTCGAGGGTGAACCCGGCTCCCGGGCGGTCCTCGAGCCAGTCCGTGGCCGAGATGCGCGCCCAGAGGGGCTTGTGCGCGGGCCACGCGGCGCGGACGGCCTCGAAAACCTCGAGCGGGTAGCGCATGCGGTTTTCGAGGCTGCCCCCGTAACCGTCCTCGCGCCGGTTGGATGCTGGCGAAAGGAAGCTCGACAACAGATATCCGTGCGCCATGTGGAGCTCGATGCCGTCGAAGCCGGCCGCGTCCGCTCTCCCTGCCGCCGCGACGAAGTCCCGCAGCACACGCTGGAGCTCGCCGGCGTCCATTGCGAGCGGGGCGGGGCAGTGCGGCGCGAACGGCACGGCGCTGGGGCCGATCGCTCGCCAGGCATCTACACCCACGAGGGGTCGATCGCCCTCCCACGGGCGCGAGAACGACGCCTTGCGTCCCGCGTGTGCGAGCTGCACCGCGATCGCCGCCTTCGAATGCCCGTGGACGAAGTCGACGATGCGCTTCCAGGCCCCGATATGGCTTTCGTCGTACATGCCCGCGCAGCCGTGGGAGATGCGTCCCTCGCGCGCCACGTTGGTCATCTCCGCGATGAGGAGGCCGGCGCCACCGGTTGCCCGCGCACCAAGGTGCATGAGGTGCCAATCCCCCACCTCGCCGTCGTTCGCCGAGTACTGGCACATGGGCGAGAGCACCACGCGGTTCTCGAGCTTCACTCCGCGCAGATTGAAGGGCGTGAACATCGGCCGGACGGGGGTTTGCGCGGGGGTTTGCGCGACGTCGGTGGCCGTCGATGCTCCTGCGTACCAGCGCGCCACACGCTCGACCAACGCGGGATCGCGCTTGGCGAGGTTGTCGAACGTGATGCGCTTTGAGCGTGTCATCAGGTTGAACGTGAACTGCAGCGGCGGCTGCGGCAGGTAGCGGCGCGCGTTTTCGAACCACTCGAGGCTGGTCTGGGCCGCCCGTTGCAGTTTGATCGTGTCGACGAAATGGGCGTCCTGGTACGCCGCAAGCACCTTGGGGACGCTCGTTGCGGGCCGCTCGCCGCCGTGTACACGGAACGCTTCGGCGAGCGCAATGGCATCCTCCATCGCGAGCTTCGTGCCCGAACCGATCGAAAAGTGCGCCGTGTGGGCGGCATCCCCCATCAACACGACCTTGCCAGCGTGCCAGCGCTGGTTGCGCACGGTCGGGAAACGCCGCCATATGGAGCGGTTCGGCAGCAGGCGGTGGCCGTCCAGGAACGGAGCGAAGAGCCGTTCGCAATAGGCCACCGTCGCGGCCTCGTCCGCGCGGTCGAGGCCGGCGCGTTCCCACGTGTCCGGGTGGGTTTCGACGATCCACGTGCCCACCCCCGCCCCCGGCCGCGCTGGATCGGGCCGGCGGAACGGGTACGCGTGGACCATAAAAAGGCCGTGTTCGTTCTCGACGAAGATGAACGTGAACGCCTCGAGAGGTTTTGTGGTTCCAAGCCATGTGAACCGGCACTGGCGCCAATCGAGCGTCGGCTTGAACACGGCGGCGCGGGACTCGCGGACCGCGCTATTGATGCCGTCCGCCGCGATGACGAGGTCGGCTTCGGCCTCGAGGGCGTTGAGGTCGACCTCGGTTTCGTGCCGCACTTCGACACCCAACTCGCGGGCGCGGTCGGCCAGGATCGTGAGGAGACGCACCCGCGCGAGTCCGCTGAAGCCGTGGCCGCTCGAGCGCACCCACTCCCCGCGGTGCCACGTGTCGATGTCCGTCCAGTGAATGAAGTCCTGGGTAATGCGCTGGTAGCTTTCCGGATCGGCCGCCTCGAAGTTGCCGAGCGTTTCGTCGGAGAACACAACCCCCCAGCCGAACGTGTCGTCGGGCCGGTTGCGCTCGAACACCCGAACCGTCGACTCCGGCCGCTGCCGCTTGAGCAGGATGGCGGAATAGAGCCCCGCGGGGCCGCCGCCGATGCACACGATCCTCATGCTGAATCTACGCTGGGGCCGCTTCTGGCGCGCTCCGATCCGGCGCGCGGGCGGGAGTCTAACAACGCTCGCCTAGCCCGGGTTCTTCATCAGGTTTTCGAGCAGACGAGCCCAAGTCGCTGTCTGGTGGTACTTTGTGGCCGCGGGATCCATAGGCGACCTTGAACAGGTCATCGAGGACGCCCGTGGCCGCAAAGTGCCGCCAGACGGCGAAAGGCGGCCGTCGGCCGCGGGTTGGGCCGCGTGGTCGGAAAGCTGGGGAATAACTCGGGCCAGCGCCCGCGGTCGTGGTCGAGGGTTGGGGCAACACGTTGGGGCCGGTTGCCCACCTGGGTCGGGCCCAAAAAAACATGACGCTGGTGCGAGCTGCCCCGCGAATCCGAAACTCTTCGAGCTTGAACGCCCCCGCACCCACCGACGGTTCCCCGCAGGGCTTCTGCGAACAGCCGCGCCCCGCTCGGTCGCAGGAGCGAGCGCGTCCCACGCCGACCCGCGCGCAGCTCGCCTTACACGACATCGCGGTGCGTGAAGCTCGCCCCGGCTACCGCGACCACGCGTCGGGGCTGACGGTCCTCACGGCGCCGTTCCTGCTCGCCCAGGGCGCGTGCTGCAACCGCGGCTGCCGCCACTGCCCGTTCCCTCCGCCGGCGCCGGACGCGGGCGCCGCCGCCGTTTGAGAATGACAGCCGGCTGCATCAGGACAGAGGGACCAGGATCTTGCGGACTTCGGATTGGCTGGGCTCGGGATAGATTTCGATCTGGACGGCGCGCCCATTCGGTTGGCCGTTGGTGATCGTGATGCGGACCGGAGCGTGTGGCGTCTCGCACGCCCACTTGATATGGCCAGCCTCGTCGACGTCGAGCCGCTGCGGGCGAAATATGGGCCGACGGGGTCCGCTGGGGATGAAATCGCTGGGCACGGCATCGTCCGGAACGAGGAGGTCGACGTGGACCCTCAGTCTTCTGGGATCGGAACGCCCAGCGGAGTTCCCCCGAGCATTGCCGCCGTTAGAAGCTGCGTCGCCGTCTTCGGCGCCCCGTGCCGCGTCGAACTCGATCGTGCCGGTAAAAAAGAAGGGTCTGCTCTCGTTGACCCTTTGAACCGGGATGTGCATCGGCTCCACGGCGACCGACAGGTCGACTTCGATCGGCGGCACCCAGAAGGCGATGCGCCGAGTCTCGTACGGCTCGCGCGGATCAAAATCCGACGTCACGTGGATCTGCACGGGCGCCGCGGGCAGTCCATTCAGATCGAACCGTCCGTCCGCATCGGTGCTCGCGCGCCGCATCTCCCTGCTTTAGTTGAACGGAATTTCATCAGGTTCGACGGGGAGCGCCAGATAACCCATCACCGTGAGCTTCGAGAATGGTGCGCCGTCCTGATTCACCACCCGCCCGGTCACCCGCCCGCTCCCGACCCCCACTCGCAGCGGCGGGACCTCATAGATTCCGCCCTCCACCACTTCGATCCTCGCGGGGAGCGGACGAGCCATGGAGCGGTATTCCGCAATCCGCGCTTCCTCGAGCCAGACCTCTGTGCGGTACGTGCTCGGATACACCTCGAATAACTCGTAACGGCCGCTGGGGTCGGTCGTCGTTGTCGCTTCTAAGCCGGTGGGCGCCGCCACCAGACTCGACTGGATCCGCACGATGGCTCCCTCCACGGGTTCGCCCGACGGCGCGAAGACGTAACCGGCGACGACCGCGGCCTGGAAGACCCGGAGCTCGAGGACGAACTCGCCACCCTCCAACGGAATCTCCACTTCGGTGGCAGAAAAGCCGTTTGCGAAGTTGGCATCGTCCTTATAGACGCGCGCACCCTGGGACTGCCGCCAGGGAATCAGGTAACCCCGGGGCAGTGAACCCTGGCGCAGATGCACTTGATAACGCCCCGGTCGGCGGGGGCGGAACTCAAAATTTCCGTCTGGATCGACTGCGACCGAATCGGCCGCAGTCGAATGCGCTCCCGCCGAGCCGTGCAACTCCGCAACACCCCACGGTACTGCGTGGCCGAATTGATCGACCACCTGCCCGATGATCCTGGCGACCGTCTGCGAAGCCGCCGTTGCAGTGGGAGCAGGATCTTCGACGACCTCGGGCGGGACCTTCCGCCGCTCGTCCAAAATCTCCCCGGCGATGGCCAGAGAACGGAGCTTGGCATCCTCGGAGGACTCGACCCGCGACTCGCTGTGAACCAAAGTCGCAGCCGACCGCGATCCATCGGAGTCGATTCGGCTGACCAAGAAAGAATAAAAAAAACATCACGGAGCGCGGCTTCGGATTGCCCGGTTTGCCCTGCAAGTCGGGGTCGAAGATGTCTCCGCCCAACCCACCCTGCCCGCCGGAGGCAGGTCCGTTGCCTCCGTCTCCGCCCTTGCCGAGTTCACCGTCGGGATCCCCCTGGCCGCCCCCCGGCCGCCCCCCGGATCTGGATCAATGTCGAAAGTCGCGCCCCCCTCGGGGGGCGTCCTGCCCTACGGGCAGGAAGAGGGACCGCGCCCCACCCGGCCTGCGGCCGGGTAGGGGCCCCGCGGCCCCAGAGATCAGGCGGCAACTACCCTGACACCGGGGGCAACCAACCGCCCGTCACCCACCGCAGCGAGCGCTGCGCTTAGCCTCTACATCCCGCGGGCGCCTTGCCACTGACACGCAAACTTAGAAATCGCGCGCGGTGATTCGCGCGGCACCGGTTTTTACCCCCGGGGGCGCGTGGCGACTAGTTTCCGCTCGCGAGCGCCGCTTGACGTTCGCGGGCGATCTCGCGCACGACGGGCACCAGTTCCGCGCACCAGTACTCGGCGACGAGGCCGTGGCAGTGGGCGTTCGGGTGGCGGTCGTGGGGGTGGGCATGGAGCGAGGGCGCCTGCAGGCCCATCAGCGGCTCGATGAGGTGCAGGAACGGCAATTCGAGCCCTTCGCAAACGGCGGCGAGCCGCGCGGCTTCCCCCTGGAACGGATAGCGCTCGTTCAACGTGGTGAGGGTCGGGTACAGCGCGACGCGCACACGTCCGGCCGCGCCCGCGGGCGTCGCGGCGAGTTCCGTCAGCGCCGATTGGACCTGCCCGAAACCAGGCGACGTTGGGTCCCAATCGCGGCGGTAGCTGGCCACGGTCACGCTGCCTTTCAGCCGCGCGTACACCATGTGGCAAAGGGTGTCCGCGAGCACGGAAACACCTCGCACCTTCATTACGGCCGCGCGCCGCGGATCCTGCGGACCTGCGGATTCCCAGCGACCCGACGTGAGGCCAAGGCGCGTGATCCAGCGCTGGGCGGGCAGCTCGCCCCAATCCGGCGGCCGCGGAATGTTCTTGCCGGACGCGTCCGGGATGGTGACGCACCACAGCCAAAGATCCGGGTCGAAGGCGAGCAGTCGGTACCGCGCTAGCGCCACCTGCTGGCTCGTGTTTGTCGCTTCCACGCCGCAGTTGAGGATCTCGATGCGCGCGCCCGGCAGCGCCTTGCGCAGGCGTGTCTCAAGCTGCTTCGGCAGCGAGTCTTCGGCGTTGACACCCGTGCCGTAGGCCACCGAATCCCCGACGAGCGCGATGCGCACGACCCACGGGGGTTTCGGTACGGCGAACTCGCGATCGCGCAAGCCCTGGGCGCTGATGCTGTAGCGCACCGTGCGGTCGGGCACATCCCCGTGGCCGGGGTAGAGGATGGAGGATTCGCCACCGGGGCTGAGCGTCTCCCACAGGCCGGGCGCAACGTCCTCCGGAACGGTCATCCGGATCAGCCGGGTTTGGCTCATCGGGGCGCGGGCGGGAACCCCCATACCGAACACCCGCATGGCGCCCTCAACCGCTCCGAGCGTCACAACGAGCGCCACAAAACACAGCAGCGCGAGGCGGAGCGCCCGGCGCCACCCCCGCGGACGGGGCCGGGGCACGGGGGCGCTCGAGGCCGACGACGGCCCGGCGGGGTGGCCCGGGGTAGCCTGACCGAGGGCGGGGTCGTGCGGGGCGGCAGGGCCGGGGTGGGCGCCGCGATGCGGGGGGTCGATCATCGGGGGGGTGGGCGACGCTAGATGCGCCCGAATCATACACCTCCCCCGCGCGGCAAGTAGGCGGTATGCTGGTCGTGTCATGAACGTGCCCAAGCCCCGCTCGCTGCCCGACGTTGCCATCGCCTTTGCCGTGGTCCTCGGCGTCCTCGCCCTCCTCGTTGGCGCCCTCATCCTCACCGCCGGCGACGGCGATGTCCTCGCGTTCAACTACGGCGGTTTCTGACCGCGCCCGCCCTCCGCCTGGTACCCCCTCGCCCGGCTCCCCCCCGGGGCCGTGTGTCCCCGATGGCCTCGAACCGCTCCCGCGCCCGCGCGCTGATCCTTTCGTCGGTTGCGGTCTTGTGCGCGGTGGCCGCGGTCGAGTGGGGCCTGCGCCTCTTCGGTGTCGCCGCAGTGCGCCCGACATCGCGCCTCCTGTACCAGCAGGTTTTCACGCCGCTGCTCGCACCCGTCATCGTGCCGGACGGAACCCGCACCCTCGCGACGACGGATGGGCGCCTGCCGTTCCAGTGGGTCGCCGCGGACAAACCCGCCGCCGCTCTGCGCGTGTTCGTGTTCGGGGGGTCGGCAACCGCGGGCCTTGGGTATAGCCCCAACGTCACGTTCGCCCGCGAACTCGAACGCCAGCTCGCGGCCGCCTACCCGGAGCGCGACGTCGAGGTCGTCAACTTCGGCATCGTGGCCCTCGCGAGCGCCCAGGTCCTCACCATCGTGCGCGACGCGGTCACCGCCGGGGCGCCCGATTGGGTCATCGTGTACGCGGGCAACAACGAGTTCTTGGAGCTGCACTCCGAACACTTCGCCGCGCTCGGACGCAACACACCCCAGGCTCTCGCGCACGCCGTTCGCAACAGCCGCATCGCGCGGCTTCTGACGCGGCCCAAGCCCCTCGATCCCCGCGCGGTCGAAGCGAGCATCTCGACCCGCGCAATCGCGCGTTCACAGGAGCGCGTCGAGCACCGCGAGCTAATGGCGAACGTGAACGTTCGGCCCGCGGAAGAATCGGCGGTTTTCGCGCGCTACGAGGCGAATCTCGCCGCGATGGCCGAGGCCGCGCGTGCGCTGGGGGCGCGGGTGATCCTCGCCGCGCCGGCGGTCAACTGGCGCTGGCGTGGCATCGAGGACCGACCCGCGAACTGGATCGCCGCGCTGCTTGCGACCTCGGAGGACGAGGCCCATTCGCCAAAAGGCCTGGCGCGCGCCCTCGACGTGCTCGACGCGGCGGTCGCGGGAGCGGACCCCAAGTCCCTGTGGGAGCGCCTCCACGAGCGCGCCGAAGTGCGCGCAATGCTCGGCGACCCCGAAGGCGCGCGGGCGGACTACCGCGAATCCATGAACGCGGATCCGCATCGGCGCCGCGCGCTCGACTCCCAGACGCAGATGGCCCGCCGCGCGGCCGAAAAGAGTGGCGCGCTGCACTTCGACGCCGTGGCCGCCTTGGAGCGACGCGCGCCCAATGGAATTGTGGGTTTCGAGCACTTCTACGACTACGTCCATCCCACGCCCGAGGGCTGCATGCTCTTGGCCGAAGCGCTGTTCACGGCTATGGCGGACGTCGAGGGCCCGCCCGCGGCGGCGTTCGATCTCGCGCGCCACGGCGCGCAGCGGCGCGACTTGCTCGCGCAAACGGCCCGCGACTTCCTGGACGTCAAAGAGTTCCTCGGCATCGGCGACGACGTGCGCCGCTTGAGTTCGCGCGACCTGTGGAAAGCCGACCGCTGTTGGGACGAGCTCGACGCGCGCATCGCGGCGGATCCCACGGATGCCGACGCGTACTGCTGGCGCGGCAACTTCCACTTTTTCCAACGGGATGGGGCGGTCGCGGCGCGGGCGGATTACGAGCGCAGCCTCGCGCTGCGCCCCGACCCCACCGTGGAATCCAATCTGGCACGCCTCCTCGGAAATCGGCGGCCGGGGCGGTGACGGCGGGCAGGCGTGTCGCCGCGGCACACTGACCTCCCGGAGCGCGCCCGCTAGCCCGGGTTATTCGCCAGCTTTGCGATCGGACGGCCCAACCGGCGGCCTATGGCCGCCTTTCGCCCTCTG
>JBBRWC010000022.1:0-42178 GCA_038246255.1 Planctomycetota bacterium | reverse complement strand
GGCGCGCTCGCGCTCGCGCAGGGCACCCGGTTTGGTTGGGCGGGTTGGCAATTCGAGTTCCCCGCGGACGGCGATGCCCTCGGCGCGGGCGAGCGGTCCAGCACGAGCGGGGCGAGTCCGGCGCCCGTGCTTTCGCCCGCCGAGCCGCGTGCGTGGCGCTGGCTCAAGGCGGGAGTCGCGATCGAACAGGGCCTGTGCGACCGCAGCGCCGCTAAAACGGTGCAGGAGTCCGTGCGCGCAGGCACTTTCGATCCCGATGGCGCGGCCGATCGTGTCCTCGACTCCGCGCCCCTTGAGGACTTCGATCCGCGCCTCGAGCAGCGCTCCGCGCGCCTTTTGCGCGACCTCGCGATGGCGCCTACCCTGCGCGGGACGGGCAAAGTGGCGCGCGCGGGCCGCGGCTGTTTCCGCGGATTCGCGGCGTTTGCCCTCGTCCAACTTGTCGGCCTGGTGGTCTTCGTCGTGCTCGTCCTCGCGCTCTTCCTCGGCTTGCGCTGGCAAGGCCGGTCCCTCGACGCCCACGCGGATCGGATCCTCGACGCGCTGCCGTTGCCCGAGCCTGCGTCGCCGCTGCGCGAGCCTGCGTCGCCGCTGCGCGAGCCTGCGCCGCCGCTGCGCGAGCCTGCGCCGCCGCTGCGCGAGCCTGCGCCGCCGCTGCGCGAGCCTGCGCCGCCGCTGCCTAGGCCTGGCGCGCCGCGCTGATCATGCGCTGCGTGGAAACCGGGACGACGGCGACGACGGTGACGGCCGCGCGGGCGCACACCGTAGGGCGCAGCGCGGGCGGTTGTTAGTCTGGGCGAGCGCCCGCTCCCAGACGTGCCCACACCCATGACCGAACCCTTTGCCGAGCCGCCCGCCAGTCTGTTTTCGCTGACCCAGATCCAACACCTGATGCGGGTGGAGTTTTCGCGGGCCCAGCGCTACGGCTACCCCTTGGGCGTGCTGGTGGTCGAAGTCGACGGGCTCGCGGCCCTGCGCGATGAACAGGGTTACGCAGCGCGCCAGGACGCTCTCTCATCCGTCAGCAGCCTAATGCAGCGCACGACACGCTCCTGCGACTTCCTCGGACGTCTGGTCGACGACCGCCTCATGGCCGTCCTGCCGCACACCCGCACGGAAGGTGTCGCGCGGACCGCCGAACGGCTGCTCGCCGGCGCCCGGGACTTGGGGTTGGAGCGCGGCGTGCCGGGAGTACGTCTCAACATCGGGTATTCGGTGTTCGACGGCGGCAGCACGCTGTTTTTCGATGCGCTGGTGGATGCGGCGGAGGCCGGATTGATTGAGGCCCGCACCCACGGCGGCGACCGCGCAGTCCTGCGGTCGCCCGCGGGCTCCACCCACTAGCCCGGGCTCGGGTTCACACTCGGGGTTCAAACGTGCGCATCCTTTTGGCGGAAGACGAAGTCACCATCGCGGTGACCCTGGGCGACGCCCTGGGCGACCGCGGATGGCAGCCCGTGCTCGCCCACGACACGGACGCGGCGCTCGCGCTGCTCGAGAGCCAGCCGTTCGATGTTGTGGTCACCGACATTCGCATGCCCGGCGCGGGTGGCATGGCGGTGCTGCAACGCTCCGTCGAACTTGACGCAGACCGACCCGTCCTTTTGATCACCGGCTACGCGACCGTCGACCAAGCCGTGGAAGCCATGAGCGAGGGCGCGGCCTGGTACGTGCAAAAACCGTTTCGCAACGATGCGGTTGTGAAGCTGATCGAGCGGTTCGCGGCAGGGCGGCTCGCGGCGCAGGAAAACCGCAGCCTGCGCGCCAAGCTCGCCGACTTGGGGACCATCGTGGGACTCGTCGGTGCATCGCCGGCCATGGCCCAGGTGTTTGCGCGCATCCGCCAGGTGGCGCCCACGGACGCGACGGTGGTGATCCAGGGCGAAAGCGGCACGGGCAAGGAGCGTGTCGCACGCGCGCTGCACGACGCGAGTCCGCGGCGCGATGGCCCATTTGTCGCGATCTCGTGCGCGGCATTGCCCGAAAGCCTGCTCGAGGCCGAGCTGTTCGGCCACGAAAAGGGCGCATTCACCGACGCGCACCGGGAAAAACGCGGGCGCTTCGAGCTTGCGGACGGCGGCACGCTATTTCTCGACGACATCGACGACATGCCGCGCCCCACGCAGGTCAAGCTTCTGCGCGTGTTGCAGGAGCGCAACTTCGAGCGCTTGGGCGGCGAGCGGACGCGGGCGGTGGACATTCGCGTGCTCGCCGCGACCAAGGTGTCCCTGCGCGCAGAAGTGAAAGCCGGGCGCTTCCGCGAGGACCTTTTTTATCGAATCCACGTCGTGCCGCTTGAGCTTCCGCCCCTGCGCGAGCGCGCCGGCGACGTGCTGCTGCTCGCGCGTGCGCTGATCGAACGTCACGCAATGCTCCTTGGACGGCGACCCGCGGACATCGCGCTGCCAAAGACGGGGCTTTCGGCGCTCGAGCGTTACCCGTGGCCCGGCAATGTGCGCGAGCTCGAGAACGCGGTGCAGCGCGCCATCGCCCTGTGTGGACCGAGCGGCGAACTCGAGCTCGAACACCTCGTCCCCCTCGACGGGCGTTGGCGCGGCGCTACCCAGGTCCATGACGACGTCCGCCCGCTGCGCGAAGTTCTGCGCGAGGCGGAGTCCGCGTACATCGAGCGCGCCCTCGAGCTGACCGGCGGACACCGCTCGCAGACCGCCGAGATCCTCGGCATCTCGCGCAAGGTCCTGTGGGAAAAGATCCGCGACTTCGGGCTGCGCGCGGGCTCCGAGGACGAGCACGCCGACGAGGACAACCGCTCGCCCGATGGGGGCGCGGACGGCGCGCGGCGGGTGTGAAGGCCAGCGCCACGGACCCCGTCGAGCTCCCCGCGGGGACGGTTTTTATCGGGGACCTGCACCTCGATGTGGACGACCTGCACGCGGTGGCGCGTTTCGAGCTCACCCTCGCCGCCTTGCGCCCAGCGCCGCGCATCGTGTTTGTGGGCGACGTCTTCGAGTACTGGATCGGACCTGCGCAGGGCGCGGGCGAGGGTGGGCAGAGGGTGCTCGCCGCCCTCGCCGCCGCTGCACGCGACGCCGCGGTCGACGTGGTGCCAGGGAACCGGGATTTCCTGCTCGAGGCGCGCTTTGAGCGTGCCAGCGGCGCAGCGGTTCGCCACGGTGGATTTGTCGGCCGTTTGCCAGGGGGTGAGCGGATGCTCGTCATCCACGGGGACGAACTGTGCACCCTCGACCGCAACTACCTGCGCCTGCGCGCCGTGCTGCGCTCACCCCTGTTGCGTTGGGCTGCGCCACGCCTGCCGGAGAGTGTCGCGCGCGCGATCGCACGAAAACTGCGCCGCGCCAGCACCCGCGCGCTCGCCGCAAAACCCAAGGGCCAAGCGGAGCAACAACCCGACGCCGTGCGCGACTTCGCCCGCAGCGCGTCGGCGGGGGTTTTGCTCTGCGGGCACGCGCACCGCTACCGCGACGAACGCCTTCCCGACGGCCCGCGTTGGATCGTCCTCGACGCCTGGGGCGAGCGGCGCGACCTCATCCGAGTGTTGCCGGGGGGCGCGCTCGCCGCGGGCTCGACCGCTTCGGCGGGGGGCAGCGCTTTGGGCACCGACCCTGGGGCTGGTAGTCTCTTAGGAGGATGATCGTCGCCATCGACGGACCGGCCGCTTCGGGCAAGAGCACCGCCGCGCGCGCACTGGCCGCCCGGCTGGGGTTGCGTTTCCTCGACACGGGGGCGATGTATCGGGCGGTGACGTGGCTCGCGCTCGAGCGCGGCATCCCGACCGACGATGCCGTCGCCCTCGAGGCGCTCGCGACACAGGTTGAGCTCGTTTTCGACGAAGACGGCAGGCTTTTTGTCGATGGCCGTTTGGCCGAGCCCGACATCCGCTCCGCCAAGGTCACCGGCGCGGTCAGCGCGGTTGCGGCCCACGGTGGGGTTCGGATGCACGTCGTCGGGCGCCAGCGGGAACTCGCGCGCGCGTGGGGTGGGCTGGTCGCCGAGGGCCGCGACACAACGACGGTCGTTTTCCCGCAGGCCGAGCACAAGTTCTACCTGTGGGCGAGCCCGCGCGAGCGCGCGCGGCGCCGGGCGGGCGAAATGGGCGAACCCGAGCGCGAGGACGCGATCTGCGTCGAGCTCGAACAGCGCGACCACTTCGACTCGACCCGGGCGATCGCGCCCCTGCGGCAGGCTCCGGACGCCCGCCGGATCGAAAGCGACGGCCTGAGCGCTGACGCGGTGGTCGACGCCCTTTATGCGGCCCTGGGCGCGGACACGGATGGCGCCGGCGGCGGTCGACGTCCACACCGTGGAGTGGCCCGTTGACCGGCGCGCGGAACAGCGCGCCGGACGGAGCCAGCGCGGCGTCCAGCGCGGCCGAGGTCGCGGCGGCGGCGGCGGCGCAAACCGTGCGCCCCGCGGGCCCGCCGCGCGGAACCTTTGTGTACTGGGTCGGTCGGACCCTGTGCCGCCTGCTTTTCATCGCGCCTTTCCCGCGGCGCGTGGAAGGCCGCCGCAACATCCCGAAAAAGGGGCCGGTGCTGTTCGTCGCGAACCACACGTCGTTCCTCGACATCCCCGCGGTCGGCACCGCGATTGGCCGACACGTTTCGTTCGTCGCGCGCGAGACCCTCGCGGACAGCCGCTTCCTCGCCTGGTTCCTGCCCCAGTGCGACGCGATCCTGATCCGACGCGGCGAAGCGGACCGCGCCGCGCTGCGCCAGATCGTAGAGCGGCTCGAAGCGGGGGGCGCGGTGGCGATTTTTCCCGAGGGGACCCGCAGTCCGGACGGCCGCGTCCAGGCGTTCAAGGGCGGCGCGCTCTACGCCGCCCTGCGCACGGGCGCTCCGATCGTGCCGGTGGGGGTGTGGGGCACCGAAAACGGGCTTTCGCGCCGTGGCAAGGTGCGCCCCGCGCGCGTGCGCGTCGCTTTCGGGCCGCCGTTCGTGATCGACCCGAAGGCCGACCGAGCCACCGCGGAGCTCGAACTGCGCCGCCAAGTGGCCAAACTGGCCGGCCGCGAACTGGCTTAGGCGAGCCGCCTGCGCGTCTGCCCCGCGGTTGGCGATCGCAGCTCTCCTCCAAGACGGGCCAGAGGCCCACCCTGGAGCCAGTGGCCAAATCGCCCGTTCCCCGGAACCATCGCCGGGCTGCGCGCAGCTTTGGGGCCCCGTCCGCTCTAAACCCTGGCAATTGGGGCGCAAATCGCCACACTACTCGGCCCTCCTCGCCCGCAAGCGCGTTTGCGAGCGGAGGGACGCTGTTTTCCCCCCCCGGTCTGTGGCACGCGCGTCCCCAGTCCCTAGCCCCATCCCGGCAGAACCGCTCTGCGTTCGTTCCCGCACAGGGCCGAGCGCCAGCGGATGCCCGCGCAGCTCGGAAACCCCGCGCCGCAGCGCATCCGCACGAAGTTGGAGCGATTTTCGCCGCCGCACCCTCCACGATGTCCGTTATTTCCCGCCGCATCAAGCAATACGACCTCGACCCCGCTGAGCTCGACCTGAAGGTCGCCGAGGCCCTCGCAGGCATTACCGCCGAGGAGCTTTCCGAGAAGCTCGCGGGTTCCGTCAAAGAACTCGCCCAGGACACGATCGTGCAGGCGCGCGTCGACTCGGTCGATGAGCGCACCGGCTTCGTGGTGATGGACATCGGCGGCAAGGCCGAGGGCAACATCCCCTTGTCCGAGTTCGGCGAGACACTGCCGGTCGCGGGCCAGGTGTTCGAGGTTTATTACAGCGGCCTCAACGAAGACGACACCGCCAACCTCTCCAAGCGTCGGGCCGACCGTCAGCGCGCCTGGGAGCGTTTCCAAGAAACGCACAACGAAGGCGACGAAGTCCACGGCGTCTGCCTGCGCAAGATCAAGGGTGGCCTCTTGGTCGACCTCGCGGGTGTCCACGCGTTCTTGCCGGCGAGCCAGGTCAACCTGCGCCGCACACACGACATCTCCGACTTCCTCGACGAGCCGGTGCGCGCGCGCATCATCAAGATCGACGCGGAGCGCATGAACGTCGTCATCTCGCGCCGCAAGCTGCTCGAGGAAGAGCGCCAGCGCCAGAAGGAATCGCTGCTCAAGGACATCCAGGAAGGTCAGGTCCGCATGGGCACGATCAAGAACATCGCCGACTTCGGCGTGTTCGTCGACTTGGGTGGCATCGACGGCCTCCTGCATATCACCGACATGTCGTGGGGCCGGATCAACCACCCCTCGCAGATGGTGGAGCTGGGCCAGGAGATCGAGGTCAAAGTGCTGCGCGTCGATTACGACCGCGAGCGCATCGCCCTCGGCCTCAAGCAGCGCAGCGCGTCCCCCTGGGACGGCATCGACGATCGCTACCCGATCGGCTCGAAGCACGTCGGCGAGGTGGTCAACCTCATGTCGTACGGCGCCTTCGTCAAGCTCGAGGACGGGGTCGAAGGCCTCGTGCACATCTCCGAGATGTCCTGGACGCGCCGCGTGAACCACCCGTCCGAGCTCGTCAAGCAGGGCGACAAGGTCGAAGTGGTCGTGCTCGACATCGACAAGGAGAAGCAGGAGATCTCGCTCGGCATGAAGCAGGCCGAGGTCAACCCCTGGGACCTCGCCGAGGAGCACTACCCGGTCGGCACGATCATCGAAGGCACGGTGCGCAACTTGACCTCCTACGGCGCGTTCGTGGAGATCGAAGAGGGCATCGACGGCCTCCTGCACGTGTCGGACATGAGCTGGACCAAAAAGGTCGCGCACCCGTCCGAGGTTGTCCGCAAGGGCGATCGCCTGCGCTGCGTCGTGCTCTCGGTCGACATGGGCAAGAAGCGCATCGCGCTGGGCCTGAAGCAACTCTCCCTCGACCCGTGGCTCGACGGCATCCCGTCGAACTACCACGTCGGCGACCTGCTCTCGGGTTACGTCACGAAGATCACCAACTTTGGTGTGTTCGTGAAGCTCGAGGACGACCTCGAAGGCCTTCTGCACATCTCGGAGCTCTCCGACCACAAGATCGCGAGCCCCGAAGAGATCGTGCGCCCCGGCATGAAGATCGAGGTTCGCGTCATCCGCGTCGACACCGAGGAGCGCAAGATCGGCCTCTCGTTCGTCCACGCGGACTTCGAAGAGAACGCCAAGATCCTCGCCGCGCCGCTTCCGCCCCGGGAGGACGAGGAGTCCGCCCACAGCGAAGCGAGTGAGGTCGAGTCGGGCGCCGACGCCTGATGAGCTTGGCGCTGGAGTCGGTCAGCGGCGCCAGCGGCCCGGGCGGCAATCGCCCGGGCTCCGATTCCGGGGTTTTGCAGCGCGAGCCCGGCCCTCGTTCCAAAGGCCTCCGCGGGCCTGGGCGGCTTCGGCGGGCGGTCGTTTGCGCGCTGCTTTTGCTCGCACTTGCCGCTTGCCGCACGACGGCTCCCGGTGGGCTCGCCGCGAGCGCGCGGGAATCCGCGGCCCCGGAACTCGCGCCCGCCTTCGCGGCAGCTGCGGCGGCGCTCGAGGCGGAGGACGACGAGCTCGCCCGCCGGATCCTCGCTGGCCTCTTGGCCCGGGGACCCCAGGGCCGCGACCTGGACACGGCGCGCCACCTCGCCGCTGTACTGGCGGGACGCGACCTCGTCCGCGATCTGGGCCTGCAACTGCGCGCCGAACCCAGCGGACCCGAGGGCAGCGCGACCACCGTCGTGCTCGCGATCCCGCCGCATCCAAAGGGCGCGACCCGGCTTGAGCTGGGCGCACCGGCGCTGGTGCGCCGCACCACCGCGATCGATGTGCGCGGCGACCTGCGCACGTGGCACGAGCAGATCCCCGCGTCGGCGGCCGCGCGCTTCGAAGTGCCCCAAAGCGGTCCGACCGCGGCGGTCGCCCTGGGGGAGTTCCACTCCGATTTCGGGCCGGGCCTCGCCGTGCGCGAAGAATGGTCACTCGAGTTCCGGTCTGGGGCCGCGTGGGACTCGGACGGCCAGCGCCTGCCCATCCGCGCGTTTGTCGTCAAAGGTGCCGAGCGCACCCGCGTCGCCGCGTTCCTGCCGAAGGAAAAACTCAGCTTCGCGCCGCTGTGCGAACTTCTCGCACGGGCAGACTTCGCGGAAATGGATCCCGACCTGCGCCGCGCCCAGGTGGTTGAGCGCGCCGTGCGCATCCCGTCCGAGACACGCGCCGCGGCGCTCGACGCCCTCGGCGCGCTGTTGCCTAAGCTCGACGACACACGCGTCGAGGACGCCGCGCCGGCCCTCGCGTGGCTCGCGCGTGTCCACCGCCTGGGCAATGCGTCGGGGTGGCGCGATTGGTTTGCGCACCGCGAACGAGTTGACAGCGGTCGGCTCGACCTTCCGCACACGGCGCCCAGCCCGACCCACTCGCAAGCTTCCTCCCCCCGCGCCTTCGCTCCCTGAACCGGGGCCGCGGCGCCCGTCGATCCGAGCGCCCGCCATCACGCCATGCACCAAAATGAAATCGAGCGCCACTTGGCCGCATTCCAGCGCGGCGCGGTCGACCTGATCGAGCCGCGTGGCCTGCACAAGAAGCTGGCCCGGGGTAGTCCGCTGCGCCTCAAGTTCGGCATGGATCCAAGCTCGCCGGACCTGCACCTTGGCCACGCGATCCCGCTGCTCAAACTGCGCGACCTTCAGGAACTCGGGCACACGGTCGTATTGATCGTCGGCGACGCCACCGCAATGGTCGGCGACCCTTCCGGACGCAACGCGCTGCGTCCGCAGCTCGCGCACGCGGAAGTCGAATCGAACCTCGCGACCTACGTCGAGCAGGTGCGCACCGTGGTCGACCTCGACCGCGCGGAGATCCACCGCAACACAACGTGGTTCGACCGCCTGGACTTCGGCGGCTTGCTCAAGCTCGCCGGCCGCATGACGGTCGCCCGGATGCTCGAGCGCGACACCTTCCAAACGCGCATGTCCGCCGCGGAGCCGATCGGCATCCACGAACTGCTCTATCCGCTGCTGCAGGGCTGGGATTCGGTCGAAGTGCGCGCGGACGTAGAGTTCGGCGGCACCGATCAGCTCTTCAACCTGCTGGTCGGCCGCCACTTCCAAGAACAGGAGGGCCAGGAGCCGCAAGTGTGTGTGACCGGCCCGCTGATCGACGGCCTGGACGGGCGCAAGATGAGCAAGAGCTACGGCAACGCCGTGCTGCTCGTGGATTCGCCCGATGAAAAGTTTGGCAAGGTCATGGCACTGCCCGACGCCGTCATGGAACTTTGGTTCCAGACCCTGACACGTTTGCCGAAGGAGGAGATCGCCGGGTTGCTCGCCGGGCACCCGCGGGAAGCCAAAGCGCGGCTCGCGGGCGACATCGTCGAGCGTTTCCACGGGCGCGCGGCCGCGCAAGCCGCGCGCGACGCCTTCGACCGGCGTTTCCGCGACCGCGAACTGCCCGTGGACATCGAAGAGCGCGCGTGGGCCGGACCCTGGCCCGCGGGCGGCCTCCCGCTTGCGATCGCCTTGCGCGAACTGGGCCTTGCGACGTCCACCTCCGACGCCCGACGCAAGATCGAGCAGGGTGGAGTGCGTGTCGACGGCGAGCGCCTCGTCGATCCGAACGCACGCATTCCACGGCCCGCGCAGGGTGTTCTCCTGCAGGTGGGCAAACGCGCAGTGGTACGGCTCGTGCCCGGCTGACGGCGGTTTTTCGCCTGCGGCGTTCCAGCTGCGGTTTGAATGCCGTCCCCGGCGTCAATCCCGGCCGGCGGGCAGTCGGCGTGGCGTGCGCGTCAGGCCGGCGCGGTCGAGGCGCTCCGGTGGTCCCACGCCAAACGGCGCGAGGGCTTCGTCGGGGGGGCGCTCGCCGCCGTAACCCAGCGCCGCAAGGTCTGCTTGGGCGCCTTCCGCACCCATCATCGTGTAGAACTGCGTGCGGCGGGCCTCGAGTGGCGTCCGCGCACCCGCGCGCCAAATGGCACGCAGCGCGTCGTAGCGCCGCTCGAGTTGATCCCAGGCGGCCGCCAGCCGCGGATCATCGAGGTCGCCCACGGGGGCCAACTCGCCCGGATCCGCCGCGAGGTCGTACCAGGCCGTGTCGATCAGCACCAATCCCTCCGGGCGCAGCTCGAGCCACCGCATGAGCTTCTGCGTCGGCGTGCGCCACGCGTCGACGACGCGGATCGCGAATTCGCCCGAGCGCGTTTTGCGGTAGTGCAGCAGGCTCGCGAGCGCGGGTTCCGACTCGAACGCACCCCCGCCGAGCGCCGGTAGGAGCGAACGCCCGACCCATTCCGCCGGCGCATCGAGGCCGGCCCAATCGAGCACGGTCGGTGCGAGGTCGCACAGGGACACCTGCGCGTCGCGCTGGGGTGTGGCGGAGCCTGCCACACCATCGACGATCAAGAGCGGCACCCGTAGTTGCTCGTCGAACAGAGTGTTGCGGTGCCCGCGGCCGCCGTGCTCGAAAAACTCCTCGCCGTGGTCGGCGGTGACAATGACCAGCGCGCGATCAAGGCGCCCGGCGCGCTCCAGGGCGTCGAAGATCGCGCCCACGTGCGCGTCGGTCCAGCCGATTTCGCCGCGGTACAGCGCCACGATGTGCGCGAGGTCGCGGTCGGAGATGCGACGTCGCGGGGGCTCAGCCGTGGCGTCGTAGATTGCGGGGTTGAGGTAGAAGTCCTTGCCGGTGATCGTGCCGTCGTAATCAGGGTCGAAAACCCGGTCCCAGGGCGCCGGCGGAGCATAGTCGTAGTGCGGATCAAAAAGGTGCGCAAATGCAAACACGTCCTTCGAGGGGTGCACGGCGCGCAATCCAACCTCGAAGCGCTGAACGACATTGGGCGAGGTGACGTCCCGGTGCGACGCCACGTCCCGTGTCCCGAAGAGTGCCTGGGCTTTTTCCTGTTCACCGGCGGCCACGAGCCGACCGTACTCGCGCTCAAGACCCTCGCCCCCCGTCATCGCGTTTTCATAGACCTCGAAACCGCGCGGGAAGCCGAAGTCCTTGGCGAGGTACCAACCGGTGTAATAACCGAGCCCGACCCAACCCGCGTCCGCGAGCAGGCGCGGCCAGGTCGCCGCCGCGGGATCGATGCGGACACCGTCGTGTTGGACACCGTGGAGGACCGGCGGTTGCCCGACAAACATCTGGGCGTGGGTCGGGAGGGTCCAGCTCGACCCGCTGATCGCCTGGGTGAACACGGTGCCCCTGCGCGCGAACTCGACGAGGCGCGGCGCGGCCGCGGGGTCCCTGAACGTGAGGGCGTCGGCGCGTGTGCTGTCCAAGCTGACGAGCAGTACCGTCCGCGGCGCCGCGTCCTGACACCCGGCAAGGGCGCTGGCCAGGGCCGCAAGCAGGGAACTCACCCACACAAGCCTGCACCGCGCGCGGGCACGGCGAACAAACGGCGCGCTCGCCATCACGGCTCGTCGTGGACGATCATCGGCCACTTGCGTTTGAAGTCGAAGTTCGGGTCGTTGTCCGCGTCATGGCATTCCATGCAGGTGGTCTCGTCGGAGCGCAGGATATCGGACGCGAGCGCCGACACCACGTGCCGCGCGCCGGGCCCGTGGCACGCTTCGCAGCCGACACCGGCCAGGACAGCAAGCGCGTCGCGACTGGGGCCGCCGGGCGCGTCCGCCGCCGCGAATCCGGTTGCATACCCGAAGCCGACCGAGTGGCAGCGCACACACGCGGGATCGGCAATGGCCTGTGCCACACCGCGGTAATCCTTGTGCAGGGTTTCGATGGCCCGCGCGTGCAGGCCCTCGCCCCAGATGGCATGCGCGTCCTGGTGGCAACTCGCGCAGGACGCGCTGCCGGAGAACGCGCCCCGCGGGTGCGGTCCCAGGTGCCCGGCGAACTGGCCAACCACATCGGAACCGGCGAGAAACTCGCGGTAGTACTCCCGCGCTGCGGTGAGCGCCGCGTCGGCGGGCAGGCTGGCTTCGACTCCGTAGCGCTCCCATTGCCGCGTGTCGCCCCGCGCCCGCACGGTCACGACATGGCGCAAGCGCTCGCCGAGAAACCCACCGGGTCGCAGCGCGTCGGCGGGACCGACGGGGACGAGTTGTCCACTGGCGTCGCCGGTGCCCGAGAACCACACGACAACGTCGCTCGGAGCGAGCAACGCGGCAACGGTTGCCGCGCGTACCTCGTCGCCCTCGACCAGGGCGATGCGTTGGCCCGGTTCGCCGATGCCGATTCCGGCTTCGGCGTGGCGCGCGATCGCATCGGCGGGGTCCAACGACTCCCACGCAACCGGTCCGTCACCCGCGCCTTCATCGGCGGCGCGCGCCGTCGCGCTGTCGGCGGACCAGCGGCCCGGTGCAACAAAACACAGCACGTGGACACCGCTCGCCGCATCCTTGTGCACCGGCGCGAAGACGGGGGCGCCCGTTTCGTCGAACACGTTCGTCGCGACGATCGGCACGTTCCCGAGGTAGCCCTTTGCGGCGTCCAAATGGGAGCGCGGCATGCCGAGCTCCTGCGACGACAACCCGAAGGCGTCGATCTGCATCTGGCCGTAGCTGAAAAAGAGGGCATCGAGCTGGGCCCGCTGCCAATCCAAAATGCCGGACGTGCGCGCCTCCTCCGACAGCACACCCCCCGCGGCGATCGCCAGGCTGGGCGCGCTGCGGGACTGGCGTTGCACCGCCACTGCTGTCGCCAGCCGATCGATTCCACCCAGCATGCCGCCGGCGCATCCGCAGGGCTCGAGGGTGCCGTGGGACGGGCCCACCAGCACGGCGAGCCAGTCGAGCGGGGCCTGCGGCGCGGGCGGCGCCGCCTGGGGCCCCGCGGTGTTGCGCGCGTACAGGACGCCGACGGCGATCAGCGCGAGTGCGGCCAGCCCAAGGGCGCGGCCCGGCGCGTTGAAGGGTTGAGCGCGCGGTGCGCCGTTCGCGTCGATATCAGCGGAGGATTCCGGCATAACGCAAATCCAAACGGGGGGTCTGGGGATCGTCGAGGTGGAGGTGCAGGGTACCTCCCAGGGCCCCCGTCACGTCCGCGCGCAGCGCAGAGACCCGTACGGTCCAGACCCGCGCGCGGCCCTGCGCATCGGGGTTCACCGCCACCAGCTCGACTTCGAGGTGCTCGCTGCCCGCGCCTTCAACTTCGGCGCGTTCGATGCGAAAGAATAGGCCATCCACGAGGCTCTCCACGCGGGCTTCCTGTTCGATGCGCGCGGCGTCATTGCGGCCGCGCAGGATCAACTGCGTCGGCTGCACAGTGATGTCCGCGAGCACACGCGCGATCACCGGGATCGAAATGGGGCGGCCCGGTGTGCCGTCGGCGTTGCGAGTGGCGATGCGCACGTTGCCGATGGTCGGACCGGCCGGCAGGCCCGGAGGCACCACCACGCTCAAACGCCACTGGTCGCCCGCGCCGGCCGGATCTTCGCCGAGCGTCACATCAAATCCCGCCGGGGCATCTTCAACCTCCGCGAGCGTCATGGCGAGCTCCCCTTGGCGGCGGATCACGACCTCGGCCGCGGCACCGACCCCCTGGGGCACACGGTTCATTTCGAGGGTGGCGGGGGAGTACGCAAACCCGAACTCGACGTGCAGGCTCGCCTCGAGCGTGATCCACGGCTTGTTCGGGGAATCCGTGCCAACCCGTACCGTGACGAGCTTCGCGGCGTCGCGTTGGGCCAGCGCTTGGGTGTCGACACGCACCTCGATCTCGCACAAACCGTCCGGGGGCACCTCGAGCAGGTTGCCCGGTGTATTGGGGGTGCCGGTGGCGAGCACACGCCCTGCGGAATCGACACGTTTCATGTCTGCAACCGAGCACCCGCAACTGGACTGGGCCTGCGTGATGCGCACCGTCACAGGGTCCGTGTTGCGGAAGCGAAAGCGGTGGGAGACGCGCTCGCCGAAGGGGACGCGGCCGAAATCGTGGAAAAACGGCCGCGCCAGGGGGTCGGTGGGCACGGAACCGGTCTGGGGGTCGAGCGGCACTAAGCCCGCAGGGGGAACGGGTTCGGCGCACGCCATGGTCAGGAACAGACCCAAGGCGGCGAGGGAGCGCGCCCCGGAGGGACGGGAGATCGGGCGATAGAGTCGGGGATGGGGCATGGGCGCGGGGTGGTGTCTCGCTCGAGGTCGACGCGGGCGGTCGCAGGGAGGCTACGCGGGTAGGGGGACCGCGCGAGCGCCGCCCCGCGGAAATCACGGCACCCACATCCGAAGATTCCCGTCGTACAGGCAGGGAGGCCGTAGGGAGTTCGCGACGGGGCCGTCCGCCGCGCGCAACCCGCAGCCTCCCTGTTTCCTTTTCCTTCGAAGCGACCCCCAAGGGCCATCGCTGCGGCGCTTCGCCCGCCGCGGGTAGACTTCTTCACACGCACCCCTCGGATCCCGCCCATGCCGTCATCACGCACACCCTTGATCGCCGCTTCCGTTGTCGCCATTGGGCTCGGGGCGCTCATTGCGTACAGCTTGAGTTCGGAAAACAAGCCCGCGGTCGCGCCGGTCGAAGCCGACGCCGGTGCGTTCGACCAGACTCAGCGGCTCCAGGACCTGGGCACCCGGCTGCGCACCGCGGAGCCGATCCCCGAGGACGTGCGCGGTGGTGAGCGCTACCTGGAAAACCGCTGGGGGCACCTGGGCGACACGGGCCTCAGCATCCTGATGACGGACATCGAAGGCCAAAAGTACTTCGTCGAGCCGGCCGTTTTCCCCGCCTGGACCCCGAAGGGCCGCAACTACGCGGTGGCGGTCGCGAAGCCAATGGTGATGGACGACAGCCAGCGCCTGCGCGGCAGAGCCACCGCCAACGCCCAGGCCTACATGACGATTGAGAACTTCCAACCGAGCGGGGTCATGGAACGCGCGCTGCGCACGCTTAAGCCGATCCGCGATCCGAGCGATCTGCCCGACGACGCCCCGGACGAAGTCCGCTCGGTCTTCAAGTGACGGCACGCGCGCCGTGGCGCGCCCAGGGACCGGCAGCAGTGCGCGCTTAGGGGGCGATGCGCGGGCTGCTACGCTTGCGCGATGCACAATCCGCTCAGCCAGCCGGATTACCGGCGCACCGACGACGAGGTGTGGAACGCCGTCGACGCCGAGGGCGCCCGCCAGGCGGCCCAGCTCGAGTTGATCGCCAGCGAGAACCACGCTTCGGCGGAGGTTATCGGGGCGATGGGGACCGTCCTTACCAACAAATACGCCGAGGGCTATCCCGGGCGGCGTTATTACGGCGGGTGTGAGCACGTCGACACGGTCGAGGACCTGGCACGCGCGCGCGCCAAGTCCCTGTTCGACGCCGGGTACGCGAACGTGCAACCCCATAGCGGGACTCAGGCGACCCTGGGTGCTCTCATGGCGCTCGCGGAGCCCGGCGCGGACATCCTCGCGATGTCCCTCGACCACGGGGGCCACCTGTCGCACGGTCACCCGAAAAACGCCTCGGGCATTTACTACCGCTTCCACCATTACGGCGTGCGCCGCTCCGACGAGCGCGTCGACATGGACGAGGTGCGCGACCTCGCGAAACGTCTGCGTCCCAAGGTGCTCGTCGCCGGGGGATCGGCGTACCCGCGGACTCTCGATTTTGCCGCCTTTGGCGAAATCGCGCGCAGCGTCGGTGCCAAGCTCCTCGTCGACATGGCACACATCGCGGGCCTCGTGGCAACGCGACTGCACCCGAGCCCGGTGCCGCATGCCACACTGGTCGCGAGCAGCACCCACAAGACCCTGCGCGGGCCGCGGGGCGGTTTCGTGGTGTGCAACGACGTCGAAGCGCTGAAGGCGGTCAATACCGCGGTGTTCCCCGGTGGCCAGGGTGGGCCGCTGATGCATGTGATCGCCGCCAAGGCGATCGCGTTCCGCGAGGCCGCGAGCCCGGCGTTCGAAACCTATGCGCGCGCGGTGGTCAAGAATGCCGCAGTGCTTGCGAATGAACTCGCCGCGCGCGGGCTGCGCATCATCTCCGGAGGCACGGACAATCATTTGATGCTCGTCGACGTCAGTTCCTCCGGTTTGTGCGGCGCACAGGCGGAGCACGCATTGCATGCCGTCGACCTGACCTGCAATAAGAACCTGATCCCGTTCGACACCGAGCCGCCGATGCGCACGAGCGGCATCCGGCTCGGCACGGCGGCCGTGACGAGCCGCGGACTCGACGCGGGCGACATGGAGCACGTCGCACGCTGGATTGCCGAAGTCCTGGCGCGGCCGGACGACACCGCGGTCCAAAAGCGCGTGCGCGGGGAAGTGGCGGAGCTGACGCACCGCCGGCCGATCTACGGATCTGGAACTCCGCTCGGCCGCATCCACGCCGGGTGACGGGCGACCGTGGCCGACGCGGAGTCATCCTCTCCGGCGGGCTCGCCGCTGCCGGTCACGTTGCTGACGGGATTCCTTGGCGCGGGCAAAACAACCCTGCTGAACCATCTGCTCGCCCAGGCCCGCGAACCGATCGCGGTGGTGGTGAACGAGATCGGTGCGGTTGCGCTTGATGGGCGGCTCATCGTCCACGCGACCGAAGCGCTGATCGAACTTTCCAACGGCTGTATCTGCTGCACCGTGCGCGGCGATCTCGCCCAGGCGCTGCTCGACCTCGCCGCGCGGCGCGAACGGCGCTTTCGGCGCGCACCCTTCACGCGGGTCGTGATCGAGGCGTCGGGTTTGGCGAGCCCCGGCCCCGTCGCACAAACCCTCCTGGTCACGCCCAAGCTGCGTCGGCGATTCCGATTGGACGGTGTGGTGTGCCTCGTGCACGCGGCGCTCGTCCATGAACAGCTCGAGCGCCACTCCCAAGCCCGCCGTCAGGTCGCGCTGGCGGACGTGGTCGCAATCAACCATGTCGATCGCGTGAGCGCCGCGGCCGTCGAGGAGCTGCGCATGGACCTCGCGCGGCGGCAGCCCTTCGCGCGGATCGTCGCCGTCGAGCGCGCCGTGTTGGCGCACCAAGATGTGTTCGACCTCCACGCGGACGCGCCGCGCGGCTGGCGCTTTGGCCCGCTGGTCGGGGGCGCGGATGTGGCGCGCGGTGACGACGAAGGCCACGGCTCGGAAGGCGAAGTGGTCGTACTCAGGAGCACGCAACCCCTTGACCTCGCCGCGCTGAAGCTGTGGCTGCAGTTCCTGGTCGGACGGCGCGGGCAGGAGCTCTGGCGCATCAAGGGGATCCTGCGCTGCGTGGATCGAGCCGAAAGCGTGGTCGTGCACGCGGTCGAAGCGTTCCTCGAGCTCGGACCCGGACTCGACCTCGCACCCCGCGAGTCGACGTTGGTGCTGATCGGCACAGGTCTTGCGCGGGACGAGATCGAGCGCGGCTGGCGCGCGCTCGCGCGCTGATTCTGCCCGGGCTGGGGCGCGCAGAAACGCGGGAACGCTCCTTCAGGCCGCGCGGCGGTAACCGGTGCCGACCACCACGCTGAAAATCTCGCTCCAACCCGGAAACAGCCGCTTGTGCGTGCGTTTGTATTGGGCGAGCGCGGCTTCGACCCGAACCAGTTCGGCGCCCTCGTCCGCGAGCGGTCCGCGGTATCCGAGGGAGCACAGCACCACGAGCACGTCGGCGGTCGAAAGCTGCGTGCGCATGCGGCGGCGCTTGAACTCGTCGACCGCGGCGATGAACTCGAACGTCTCCGGCGAAAACTCGTCGGGGCGCTCCGGTTTGCCCTTCGCGGCGCTCTCGAGCGGTCCGCCCACGGCGGGCGCGACGGGTTCCTGTTCGGCGCTGGCCGCGCGGTTTTTCGCCGTCGCTCGGCCACCCCGCGCAGAGGCGGCTTTGGCCTTGCTCGGGGTCTCTTGGCCCGCGCCAGGCGCACTCGTTAGCTCCAGTTTTTGGGCGGCGGACTTGGCCGCCGACTTGGCTGTGGCGTCCGCCTTTTTGTCGCCGTCGCGAGCGGCGCTCGTGCGGGGCGCAGCGGCCGCCTTCGGACGCTTGGGCTTGGCGGCGCCGGACGCGGGCGCACGCGGTTTGCGTTCGTTCGGGGCGGGATCGCGGTCGGGGGAAGCGCTCATGGGGGGTCGCGGTCAAAGATCGCCGCGGCCCAAGGGATCGGAGCGGGGCCCGCCCCATCTGAAAGGAATCCACGAGCCCGCGGGGGCTGCGCAGCGCGGCTGCGCGGCCGCACCGCCCGCGGGGGGGCGTCAGGCGACCGGCAGCGCGAGGTGGCCCCGCTCGCGCAGCAACCTGTCGACACCCACGCGGTCGGGGCGCTCGAGCACACCGACTTCTGTGATGATCGCCGTGACGAGCTCCGCGGGGGTCACGTCGAAGGCCGGGTTGTAGACCGCGACACCGCGCGGCGCCGTGCGGCGGCCAAAGCCCTCGCTGACTTCCTCGGCGGGGCGCTCTTCGATCGGGATCCGGGCGCCGTTCGGGACACGGGGATCGAAGGTCGACGTGGGCGCGACAACGTAGAAGGGCAGACCGAAGTGACGCGCCAATACGGCGACGCCGAGGGTGCCGATCTTGTTGCACACGTCGCCGTTGGCCGCCACGCGATCGGAGCCGACAAATACCGCACGCACCAAGCCTTCGGACATGACCCGCGCGGCCATGCCATCGGTGATCAGCGTCACCGCAACACCGGCCTGCTGGAGCTCCCACGCCGTGAGGCGCGCACCCTGGAGCAGCGGACGGGTTTCGTCCGCATACACCGCAACGTTTTTGCCGCGCTCCTTGGCGACGTAGATCGGCGCAAGCGCCGTGCCCATTCCGCCGGTGGCAAGCGCGCCCGCATTGCAGTGGGTCAGGATCGCGGCCCCGTCGGGAACGAACGGCTCGCCGAGCTCGCCCATCCGCCGGCACTGCCGCACATCCTCGTCGTGGATCGTCTGGGCTTCCTGCAAGAGCGCGTCGAAGAGCTGGCGGCCGTCGGCTCCGGCCGCGAGCCGCGCGAGGCCGTGGTTTTGCATGCGCTCGAGCGCCCAGAACAGGTTGATCGCCGTCGGTCGCGCCGCGGCGAGGTCCGCGCAGGTGGTGCGCAAGAGTTCCGCGAGCCGCGCACCGTCGCGCTCGACACCGTCGCGCTCGACACCGGCGCGCTCGACACCGGCGCGCTCGACACCGTACTGCAGCCCGTGCTGCAGCCCGAGCAACACACCCCACGCGGCGGCAACGCCGATCGCGGGAGCGCCACGGACCGCCAGGCGGCGGATCGCATCCACCATTCCTTGGACCGTGTCGACCTCGATGTGGTGCGTTTCGAGCGGCAACCGCGTCTGGTCAAGGAGCCGGACGCGGCCGGGGGGGCCGCCGACCCAGGCGACGGTCGTGGGCGTGGCGATGTTCATGGCGTCTTCGGCGAGTCTACTCCGTTCCGGGCGGCCCGGTCGGGTGCAGACCCGAGCGCGTCGGCGGGCACGCCCTCGGGCAAGCTGCCGCACAGGAGCTGCGCGAGTTCCAGGTAGCGCCGCCCGAGCTGGTCCAGGACGGCAAAGGGCAGTGCGGGCGCCGGGGCTTTGCGATTCCAACCGCTCTGGACGAGGTGGTCCCGCAGGATCTGTTTGTCGTAGGACGGCGGGGTCGAGCCGGGCTGCCAGGTTTCCGCGGGCCAAAGGCGCGAGCTGTCCGGGGTCAGCGCCTCGTCGATGAGGAGGAGCTCGCCGTCCGGAGCCCGTCCGAACTCAAACTTTGTGTCCGCGAGGATCAAACCGCGCGCGCTCAGTTCATCGGTCCCCGTGGCAAACAGCGCCAGGGACGCTACCCGCGCCCGCTCGAAGACGTCGCTGCCCACGCGCGCGCGGGCCTCGTCCAGGGCGAGGGGCAAATCCTTCGCGTCGTCCTTCGTGGTGGGTGTGAGAAGCGGTGCGGGCAGCCGGCTCGCGAGCTGTAGCCCCGCGGGCAGTGGCTGGCCCCACAGGCCGCCCGTGCGCTCGTATTCGACGAGCCCCGACCCCGCCAAATACGCACGCACGACCCACTCGACCGGCGTTGGCTGTGTGCGGCGCACGATCAGGATCCGTCCACGCAGCAGCTCGCGTTGGTGGCCGTCAAGACCCACCAGCGCGTCCACGTCCGTCGCGACGAGGTGGTTCGGAACGACGTTTGCCGTGCGCGCGAACCAAAAGGCCGCGATGGCGGTCAGCACGCGCCCCTTATGCGGGACACCCTCGGCCATGACGACGTCGAACGCGGAGACGCGGTCCGTCGTCACGAACACGAGGTGTTGCGCGTCGAGCTCATAGAGGTCGCGCACCTTGCCGCTCACCAGCGGCCGCATTCCACCAAGGGGCTCCATGCCCGCGGCACGGCCCCGTTGTCCGAGGTAAGGGGCGCTCGGGGAAAGCTCGCGTGCGGGTGTCATGGTTGCGCGGAGGTTTGGCGGCACTTCCCGTGCGGGCGGCGCGCGACGGAGTATGGCAGGGGCGGCGGGGGCCTACAATCGCACGCCGTGGAGCGACTCAGCGTGCACGGTCGGGATGGTGGAGCACGCGGGGCGCCGATCGGTTTCGAGCCCGGTCCGCCGCTCACCGGCGTGTTGCGCGCCCCGGGTTCGAAGTCCCTCGCGCAGCGCTACATCCTCGCCGCGTCGCTCGCTCACGGGTCCACGCGCCTTGGCGGTTTGCCCGCGGGGGACGACGTGGCGGCC
Source organism: Planctomycetota bacterium (assembly GCA_038246255.1). Classification (GTDB taxonomy): domain Bacteria; phylum Planctomycetota; class UBA1135; order UBA1135; genus RI-242. Next base: position 21,749 of record JBBRWC010000022.1, on the reverse strand, counting down.
ACGCTCGCCCTCGTCCGTGCGGCGGGGGTGCAGATCGATGCGGCGGGCGGTCCCGGGGCCGTGCGCATCGCGGGACGGCCGCCCGGGGGACTCGCGTCGGGTTGGCTCGCCGTCGACGTCCGCGAGCGCGGCGCGCCCGCGCCCGCGCCCCCAATCAGGGAGCACGGGGAGCACGCGGAGCACGGGGAGCATGGGGAGCATGGGGAGCACGGGCAATACAACGCGGGGGAATCCGGCACCCTTGCGCGGTTTGCGAGCGCGTTGCTCGCGCTGTGCGCGCGGCCGGGAGCGGTCGCGCGGCTCGGCGGCGCCGGCACCCTGCTCGCACGGCGCAGTCCCGCGCTTTTTCGCGCCCTTTCTGACGCGGGCGCGGGAGTGGCGTTCGAAGGTTTGCCCGGCGGTTGGCCCGTGCGGCTAACGGCGATCGGGCCGCCCTCGTGGCTCGACCTCGTGGACCCCACATCAAGCCAGGAGGCGAGCGCCCTCGCCCTCGCACTCGCCGCCTATCCCGGGCAATCGACGCTGCGCATCACGGGCGAGCTTCCAAGCGCGCCTTACTTCTCAATGACCCTGGCCGTGCTCGAGCGCTTCGGCGCCGTGGTGCGCGAGCCGCGCGCACCGGACCCGGGCACCGCCCGCACACTCAAGATCGCGTTGAAAGGGCCGCTCGAAGCGCCCCGGGACCCGCTGACCGTCGAACCAGATGCGTCGTCCGCCGCCATTGCGCTCGTCGCCGCGTGCATCAGCGGCGGCGAAGTGCGCGCGAGCGGTTTTGGCGCGGGTGGAGCCGCGCGGCCCCTGCAGGGCGACGTGCGGATCGTCGATCATCTCGCTGCGTTCGGATGCGCGGCCAGGATGGAAGCAGGCATGCTGATCGCCGGCGGGACACCGCGCTGTCCCGCCGAACTCGACCTGCGCGGCGAGCCGGACCTCGCACCGCCGCTGGCGGCACTCGCAGCGGCGCGGGCGCTCGTCGCGCCCGCGGGCGAGCGACCGACGCGGCTGTTCGGCCTCCACGCCCTGCCGGGCAAGGAGAGCTCCCGCATCGAAGTGCTCGCGCGCGGGATCGCCGCGCTAGGCCTCCACGTGCACACCACATCCGCGAGCCTGGAGATCGGCCCCGCGCAAGGCGCCGCGGACCGCGTCGACCGCGTCGATCTGGACGCGGCTGGCGACCACCGCATGGTGTTTGCCTTTGCTTTGCTCGGACTTGCGCGGCGCGGGATCAGAGTCGTAGACAGCGCGCCGATCGCGAAATCCTGGGGGACGTTCTTCCATGACCTCGAGCGACTCGGCGCCCACGTCGCACGCCGGGATGGGGTGTGAAGGCTCGTGGGATGAAGCGGACGCCACGCCCGCGGGCGCCCGCGGCTGCTAGGATCGCCGTGCCATGAACCCCGACGCCCGAACGACCCCCGCCGCCCAAACCGCCGGTAAACCCCGCTCCGCCGACGACACACCCCGCGGCCCGGTCCTCGTGGCTGGCGGCGCCGGTTACATCGGCAGCCACACGGTGCGGTTGCTGCTTGAGCGCGGCGTGGACACGATCGTCCTCGACAACCTCTCGACCGGGCACCGCGGCGCGCTGGAGCGCCTCGACGCCGCCTTCGAACAGGTGGACCTGGGGGATCCGAAGGCCCTCGCGGATGTGTTTGCCCGGCGCCGGCCGAGCGCGGTCATCCACTTCGCCGCGAAGTGTTATGTCGGCGAGTCCGTCGAGCAGCCCGCGAAGTACTACCGCGAAAACGTGGCCTACACGCTCGAACTACTCGACGCGATGCGCGCGGCCGAATGTCGCGACATCGTGTTCAGCTCGACCTGCGCCACCTACGGGGAACCCCGGCGGGTGCCGATCACCGAGGACCATCCCCAGGCGCCGATCAACCCCTACGGGCGCACCAAGCTCCACATGGAGCACATGATCGGCGACTATGCCCACGCTTATGGGCTGCGTTATGCCGCCCTGCGCTATTTCAACGCCGCTGGCGCCTCCCCCGCAGGCGATCTTGGCGAGGACCACCAGCCCGAGACGCACCTCATCCCCCTTGTTTTGCAGGTTGCGCTGGGTCAGCGCGAATCGATCCGCGTGTTCGGCGACAACTATCCGACCCACGACGGGACCTGCATCCGCGATTACATCCACGTGAATGACCTCGGCGACGCGCACCTACGCGCCCTCGCGGCACTGCAGGGTGGCGAGCCGAGCGTCGTGTGCAACCTGGGCACGGGCAACGGTTATTCGGTGCTCGATTTGATCGAAGCGGCGCGGCGCATCACGGGACACGCCATTCCGCACGTGATGGGGGAGCGGCGCGCGGGGGACCCGGCGCGGCTGATCAGCGGTGGGAGCGCCGCGCGTGACCTGCTCGGATGGCAACCGCGTCGCGCGGAACTCGAGGTCATCCTCGAGGACGCGTGGCGTTTTCACCGCAAACATCCCAAGGGTTATCGGGAATGACCGCTGGCGCCGAGCTCGTAGTGCTCGGGGCGGGCACGATCCTGCCGCGTCCGGGGCTCGGATGCGCGGGGTACGCGCTGCGGCCCGCGGCGGGTGCGCGGTGGGTGCTGCTCGACTGCGGGCCGGGGTCGATCCGCGCGCTGGGCGACGCGGGCATCGGGGTCGCCGACATCGCGGCGGTGGTGTTTTCGCACTACCACCTCGACCACTGCCTCGACCTGTTCGCGCTGTTTTTTGCGCGCGGCAACGCGGGCCTCGGGGCGCTCGGGGACCTGACGGTGCTCGGGCCCGCGGGCCTGTTGGACTTTTGGGCCCAGGGCCGCGCGGCATTTGGCAAGCTGCCGGAAGTCGCGGGCGTTGTGGGTCGCGAGTTCAGCGTCGATCGGGACGGCCGGTGGGAAAGTGACCTCGCGCTCGACGGACACACCGTGCACCTCGCCGCCGTGGCCAACGGACACACCCACAACGCGGTGTCCTGGCGTGTGGGGCTGCCCGACGGGACCCAGCTCGTCTACACGGGCGACACGGGCGAGTGCGCGGCGGTAGCGGCACTCGCGCGGGGTGCGGACCTAATGATCGCCGAGTGTTCGTTCCCCACGGGGCGCGAAAGCGAACACCACCTCACACCCGCGTCTGCCGCTCGGCTCGCAGCGCAGGCCAAGCGCGTTTTGCTGACCCACTTTTACCCGGGCGTGGAGCCGGGCGCCGCCGTGGCCGAGGCCCGCGCATGCGGAGTGCCCGCCTTCGCCGCTCACGACCAGTTGCGAATTCCCCTGGGCCGCCCTGCGGAGCCATCGTGGCGCTCGCCACCCGTGTCCTGATCCTTGGCCTGACCACTGTCCTGATCCGATCGCCGCAGAGGTTCCCGGTGTCGTCTGCGGTGCCCGCAGGCGACGGCCGCCAAAAAAACCGAAGGCTCGCGCGCCGCGGTTTCCACAATGGAGGCGATGTGGATCGGGATCACACAACGGACGCTCGGGATCGCGGTGCTCGCCCTTACTCTGGACGCGGGGAGCGGCACCCAGCCCGCGGGCCTTGCCACCATCGCGACCAAGGACGCCAAGGCGTGGGTCGAGGAACTCTCCAGTCCGTGGTTCGAGGGCCGCGACAGCCCCAGCGCGACCCAAGACCTCGCTGCAGCGTGGATCGCGCGCAAGTTGGAGAGCTTTGGCCTCGCGACGATCCCCGGCGGCGAAGGATTTCTGCACCCCTTCCAGCGGACCGTCCGCGCGCCGGATCCCGACAACTGCCGGCTCGAGCTCGGCAATGCGCCGCCGGCCGTCGGCACCACCGCCGAGAAGTTTGAGCTCGCCGTCGACTTCGTGCCGGTTCCCAGCGCGGAAGGCGAGGCCTCGGGACCGCTCGTGTTCGCCGGGTTTGGCATCGCCGTGCCCGGCTACGACGAACTCAAGGGCCTGCCACTCAAGGGCGCCATCGCACTGATCTTCGAAGGCGAACCGCGCCATCCCAAAACACTTGAGGGCGCGGAGCTTTCGCCCGCGGCGAACCTCTACCGCAAGTTGAGTGCGCTCGCTGCGCTGGGTGCCGCGGGCGCGATCGTCGTGCGCCGCGATCCGCCCGGCGATCCCCCGCGCCCGGAGGGTTTCCCCCCGATCACGCCCCTGGGGTTCCGCTTCACGTGGGCGTCGTGGCAAGGGGAGCGACCCGAAATCACCGGCCCGTCCCCTGTGCCCGCGGTCGAGGTTTCCCTCGCGGCCGCGGAGCGCCTCGCGGGTGTCGTCCTCGGCCCAGTGGTCGAGGACTTGGACCAACGTGGTCGCCCCAAGCGCTTCGAACTGCCAGCGGGCGTGGACGGCACTCCGCGGACGGTGCGCATCGGCGCAAAAGAGGTTGAACGTGCCGTCGCGCACCCGAATGTGATCGGCGTGGTCCCCGGGCGCGATCCCGAGCGCGCGAACGAGTGGCTCGTCTTGGGAGCGCACCTCGACCACCTCGGCGTAGATCCGCGGACGCGGGTCGGCATGGGCGCCGACGACAATGCTTCCGGTTCGGCCGCGGCATTGCTCGTCGCGCGGGCGCTGATGGAAGCCAAACCGCGCCGACCCGTGCTGGTGTGCTTTTTCAGCGCCGAGGAAGACGGTCTGCTGGGCGCCGGAGCCATGCTCGATGCCCCCGTTGTGCCGATCGAAAGCATGGCGTTCATGCTCAACCTCGACATGATTGGGCGCGGCCCGAAGGATTCGGTGGTCGTGCTCGGCGTGCAGGAGTACACACCCTTCGACCGCGTGCTGCAGCGCGCGCGACGCCTTGGCACGACGGGCATCAAAACCGTCGAAACACGCGGCGGCCAGGAACTGTGGGAGCGCTCCGACCACTTCCAGTTCTTCAAACGCGGTGTCCCAGTGCTGTTTTTTTTCGAGGACGTCCCAATCACCAAGAACCGCGATTACCACACCTGGCGCGACACCCCCGACCAGGTGGACGCGGAGAAAGTCGCGCGCGGAGCGCGGCTCGCGTTCAACACCTTGTGGCTGATCGGCGAAGACGACGACCTGCCCACGAGGCCGGGCCGATGAGCTCTGCAAAACCGTCTGGTGGCGCGCGCCGCGCGGCCACTGGCACCCGCGTGGCCAAGCGCCGCGACCGCGCGTCGGAGCACCAGCGCGCAAGCCGCGTCGTCGGTGGTGCCGTGGTGCTCTGTGCGCTTTTGATTCTTTTGGCCCACGGGCTCGGACGGGACGCGGTGGATGCCGCGCCGACCGGTGACCTGGCGCAACACGGTGACCTGGCGCAACACGGTGACCTGGCGCAACACGGTGAACGCGGTGAACGCGGTGACAGCAGTGAACACGGTGAACTCGCGGCGCAAATCGCCGGTTCGGGAAAGTCGCACAGCCCCAAGGAGGCCGCACCGATCGACGCGCCGTTCGCGGCGACCTCGACGTTCGTCAACGACACCCTTTTCGCATCCCTGGCGGCACCTGCGCCGCGCGCGCACGCCGTCGATGCGTTGCTTGCGGCCGAAGCCGACCGGCGCATCGAGCGGGCTCTTAGCGACGCCCTCGCGCGCGGCAAAGGCACGTTTGGTCCCCAAGAACTCGGTGTCAGCGCCCGTTTTTTGGACCTCGCGAGTGGGCGCATCGTGTACGAGCGCGCTCCGGAGGCGCTGCTCGCGCCAGCGTCGAACATGAAACTCGTGACGAGCCTCGCGGCGCTGCGGCTCCTCGCGGACCACCCGGGTTTTGCAACGCGCTTCGAAGGCCGCGGACTGCCCGCGGCGCGGCAACTCGCCGGTGATCTCGCCGGTGATCTCGCCGGTGATCTCGTAGTGCGCGCAGGCGGGGATCCGTTCTACCGCCACGGCGACCCGCGGGCGGGCGCGCTGCGCCTTGGCGACGTGGCGCGGGAACTCGCGGGGCGCGGATTGCGGCGTATCGGAGGTGATGTCGTGTTGGACCTTGGTGCGTGGCCCGATGCGGGGCCGGCCCCGGGTTGGCCGCGGCCCGAGGGCGATTGGACCGCGAGTTACGCCCTGGTCAGCGGACTGTCGATGCACGGCGGTTTGCTCAGCCTCGTCGTGGAGACCACCAAGCCCGGGCAGCGTGCGCGTGTTGCACTGTTGCCCGGCCCGACAGGCCTGGCTGAGAACCTGCGTGTCGACACGAGCGCAGAGTCAATCAACGACGTGCGCATCGGTGTGGTCGATGCGCGGCGCCAGATCGACGTCAGCGGGCGCCTGGGCGCGCGGTTTCCGAGTTTCGAGCGCGAATTTCGGCACCCCGCTCCGGCCGAACACTTTGCGGCAGTCCTCGCAGGGGCGTTGGCGAACGCCGGCATTGAAGTGGCGGGAACGGTGCGTTTTGAACGCGGTGTTGCCCCCGGCATCGAACTCGCGCGCACCACCGGCCCGTGGATCGACCTCTTGGTGCCGATCAACACCCACTCCGTCAACGGCGTGGCGGACGCGCTCTTCCTGTTGCTCGGGGATGTGGTCGAGGGCGCTCCCACACGCATGGCGGCTGCACGCGCGGTGCGCCGTGCGTTGGACCATCTGGGTGTCGACAGCACGGGCCTCGTGCAGGTCGATGGATCGGGTTTGTCGCGCGACAACCGCGTGTCGACGGTCCACCTGAGCGAACTGCTCCTCGCCGGGTTGAGCGGCGACGAGCTCCACCGCCGCGCGCTGCTCGATTCCCTCGCGATCGCCGGTCAATCGGGCACCCTTGCGGATCGCATGGCGCGTGGACCGGCCGCGGGTCGCGTCCGGGCGAAAACCGGTTTCATCCGCGGGGCGAGCGCGCTCTCCGGCGTGTTGACGACCAGCGCCGGGCGCGAACTCGTGTTTTCGATGATCGTCCGCTATCCGCCGCTCGACGGTTACAACGACGCGTGCTGGAAGCCGATGCAGGACGACATCCTCGCCACCTTCGTCCGCTGGTCCGCCGCCGACGATCCTCACTGATGGACCTCGCGGCGGACGAGCTCGAGCGCGCCCTCGGTGTTGCGCGCACGGCGGCGCTCGAGGGTGGTGCGATCCTCGCCGAGCACCTTGGGAACATCGAAGCCGCGGACATTCGGCGCAAGAGTTCCGCACGCGACCTCGTGACCGCGGCGGACGTAGCGGTCGAACGCCACCTCGTTGCGCTCTTGCGCGGGCATTTCCCGGGCCACGCCATCGAGGCCGAAGAGGAAGCAAAAGATGCGCCGGCGCCGGGTGTGCCACGCTGGTTCCTCGATCCGCTCGACGGCACGGTGAACTTCGTGCACGGCCTGCCCGCTTACTGCGTGTCGATCGGCCTGTGGATCGACGCGCGGCCCCAGGTGGGTGTCGTGCACGTGCCGCCGCTCGCGGAGACGTTCACCGCCGCGCGCGGGATGGGCGCCGCGTGCAACGGTCGCCCGATCCACGTCAGTGCGGCGGCGACCCTCGGCGAAGCGCTGCTCGCGACGGGTTTCCCCTACCGGTTGGGGGAGCTCGCGAACGACAACCTCGGCAACTTCGCAGCGATCTCCCGGCGCGTGCGGGGCATGCGCCGGTTCGGCTCCGCGGCCTTGGACTTGTGCCTCGTGGCGGCGGGCCGGCTCGACGGCTTCTGGGAGCTGCACCTTGAGCCGCACGACGTGTCGGCGGGTGGCCTCATCGTCGCGGAGGCCGGCGGGCGGGTCACTGCCGTCGGGGGTGGCCCACAATGGCTGCGGGGCCGCAGCATCGTGGCGGCGCCGGCGCCGATCCACGCTGCCCTGATCGCGTTGCTGGAAGGGCCGTAACCGCGACCAGCCCGGCCCGGCCCTTCGGGCGTCGAACAAGGCGATTCCGCGGTGCCCGAGGGCGCGAGACACGCCGGGGAAGCGGTGGCGGGGCCTGCGGACGGGGGTCCCGGGCGGGCTCGCTTCCGGGGCCCTGCTGGGTCTGCTAGCTTTGCTCGTTCCGCCATCGGTTGCCCAAGTCCCAATGGACGAGGGGAATGGGGCGGAAAGGGGGTCCAGCGGCCCCCTTGACCGCCACGCTCGGCCCCCTTGGCCGGATGCCTTCCCACCGCCCCCCGCTCGACCGCGTCCGCCACCACCGCTCCATGCCCGGGGACCTGATCCAGATCCGCGGCGCCCGTCAGAACAACCTGAAGGGCGTCGATGTCGACCTGCCGCGCGGGCGGCTCATCGCGATCACCGGGGTTTCCGGCTCGGGGAAGAGCTCCCTCGCTTTCGACACCCTGTTTCGGGAGGGGCAACGGCGGTTCCTCGAGACCCTTTCGGCGTACGCGCGGCAGTTCCTCGGGCGAATGGAAAAACCCGACGTGGACCACGTCGAGGGGCTCTCACCCGCCATCGCCGTGGACCAAAAGGCCGTTCCGCGGGGTCCGCGGTCGACCGTTGGGACGTTGACCGAAGTCCACGACCACCTGCGCGTCCTGTACGCCCGGGCCGGCACGGCGCGCTGCCCCGACCACGGCACACCCCTTTCCGCGCAGACCCCCGAAGCGATCGTTCAGGCGGTGCTGGAACGGTATTCGGGCGAGGCGCTCCACGTACTGGCGCCGCTGGTGCGCGACCGCAAGGGCCAGCACCGAGCGATGTTCGAGGACCTTGCCCGACGCGGTTTTGTGCGCGTGCGGGTCGACGGTGTCGTGCAGCGCATCGAAGAGGTGGGTGAGCTCGAGCGCTACAAGCGCCACAAGGTCGAGCTCGTCGTCGACCGCATCAAAGTCAGCGCCGAAATCATCGCGCGCCTGCGCGAAGCCATCGGCCAGGCGCTCGAACACGGCAACGGCGACCTGATCGTCCAATCCGACCGATCTGAAACGGCGTATTCGACGCTGCGCGCGTGCCCGACCTGCGGCATCGAGGCACCGCCTCTTGAGCCGCGACTGTTTTCGTTCAATTCGCCCCACGGTGCGTGCGCCACGTGCGATGGACTGGGCACCCTACGCCGTCCGAGCGAAGCGCTGGTCGTGCGCGATCCCACGCTTTCCATCCGCGCTGGCGCGCTCGCGGTAACACGCGCGAGCGGCGGCGCGCTCCTGTTCCCACGTGTGGACTTCGATTTCCTCGCAGCGGTCGGGGAGGCCTTCGGCTTCGACCTCGACACCCCGTGGCAGGACATGGAAGCACGCGCGCGCAGGATCGTTCTGCGCGGCAGCGGCGAGGAGCGCTTCGAAGACGAAGCCACCTGGAACGGCAAGCGCTACAAGGGTTCGGTGCGCTGGCAACGGCGCTACAAGGGCGTGCTGCCGGCGATCGAGGAGGCATGGGAAAAGGGTGGCCGCCGGACGCAGCTCGAGCGGTTTCTCGGTGCGCTCTCCTGCCCCGACTGTGAGGGCAGTCGCCTCAACCGATTCGCGCGGGCCGTGACCGTTGGCGACGCGCCCATCGCGGAACTCCTCGGGTTGCCCATCGAAGGGTTCGCGCTGCGCATCGCCGGCCTCGAACTCACGCCCCGCGAAGGCCAGATCGCCGCGCCGCTGCTCGCGGAAATCCGGCGCCGGACAGCGTTCCTCGAAGGTGTCGGCCTTGCGTACCTGACACTGGACCGCGCGGCGGACACCCTCTCGGGTGGTGAAGCGCAGCGCATTCGCCTCGCCGCGCAGCTCGGCGCGGGGTTGCAGGGCGTCATGTACGTGCTCGACGAGCCGTCCATCGGCTTGCACTCGCGCGACCACGGCAAGCTGCTGAACGCGCTCAAAGCGCTGCGCGACCAGGGCAACACGGTGGTTGTCGTCGAGCACGACGAAGCGACGCTGCGCGCCGCCGACCACGTCGTCGATGTCGGTCCGGGCGCGGGCCGCCACGGCGGCCGCATCGTCGCCCAGGGAACTCCAGCCGAGGTCGCGCGTGCCGATTCGCCGACGGGGCGCATGCTGCGCGGCGAGCTGGCGGTGCCCGCGCCGTCGACGCGGCGCCCCGGCAACGGCAAGGTGCTGCGGCTCGTCGGCGCGCGCGGATTTAACCTGAAGGGTATCGACATCGAGATCCCCCTCGGCGCGTTCACCGCGGTCAGCGGGGTCAGCGGGTCGGGCAAATCGACATTGATCGAGCGCACGCTCGTGCGCGCCCTCGCGCGGCGGCTCGGCCGCGAAAGCGCGGACCCCGCGCCCTACGACCGGCTCCTCGGCGCGGAGCACGTGGAGGACATGGTGGTCGTCGACGCGGCGCCGATCGGCCGCACGCCGCGCTCGAACCCGGCGACGTACACCGGGGCGTTCGGCCCGATCCGCGAGCTGTTTGCGGGGCTGCCCGAGTCCAAGTTGCGCGGTTGGAGTCCGGGACGCTTCTCGTTCAACGTCGAAGGCGGACGCTGCGAGGCGTGCCAAGGCGCGGGTGCGAAACTCATCGAGCTGCAGTTCCTCGCGCCGGTTACCGTGCCGTGCGAAGAGTGCGGCGGGCACCGTTTCCAGGCGCAAACCCTGGATGTGCGGTTCAAGGGACTCGACATCGCGCAGGTGCTCGCGTTGACGGCTGAAGACGCACTCGAAGTGTTCGCGGACCTGCCGAAGATTGCCCAGGGATTGCGTGCGCTCGTCGAGGTGGGGGTGGGTTACCTGACGTTGGGCCAGCCTTCGACCACCCTGTCGGGCGGAGAGGCCCAGCGTGTGAAGCTGGCGAAGTACCTGCAAAAAAACCCCCGTGCGCACACGCTGTTCCTGCTCGACGAGCCCACCACGGGTTTGCACGGCCAGGATGTGGCGCGGCTCGTGGGAGCGCTCCAACGTCTCGTCGACCGCGGTCACTCGGTGGTCGTGATCGAGCACCACCTTGACGTGTTGCGCGCTGCGGATCGGCTCATCGATCTGGGGCCCGAGGGTGGTGTGCGCGGGGGCGAACTGCTCGCAAGCGGCAGTCCCGAAGACGTGATGGCGAACCCGCGCTCCGCGACCGGGGCTGCGTTGCGTGCCGAAAAGTCGCTCCTGGACGGCGAGGAAACCGACAGTCGACCGGGACCGATCGTCCCGCCGCCGGACGCGATCCGCGTGTTCGACGCCCGCACGCACAACCTCAAGGGTGTGAACGTCACGATCCCGCGCGATCGATTGACGGTCATCACAGGCCCCAGCGGTTCGGGCAAAAGTTCGCTCGCCCTCGACACGATCTACACCGCGGGTCGTCAGCGGTTTGTCGAGTCGCTTTCGACCTATGCGCGGCAGTTCCTCGCCTCGCGGGACCGCCCACCGGTCGAGCGCATCGAAGGCCTGGGGCCAGCGGTCGCCGTCGAAGCGCGGACTTCGACGGGGCATCCGCGCTCCACGGTGGCGACCACCACCGAGCTCCACGATCACCTGCGCGTGCTGTGGGCGCGCGCGGGCACACGGCACTGCCCGGAACACGGCGAAAAACTCGAACGACGGGACGCCAGCGCGCTCGCCAAGCGCATTCTCGCGGACTTTGCGGGCGCAAAGGGCTCGCTGCTCGCACCCTGGCGCGGCGCGCCCGCCGCGTTCCCCGCTGTCCTCGAAACCTGGCGTCAAGCGGGTTTTGCACGCGTTCTGATCGATGGCACCGAACAGCGCATCGAGTCCTTGAGCGCCGCAAGCGCAGCCGCCGAGCGCATCGACCTCGTGATCGACCGCCTGAACTTCGAACCCGAGATCCGCTCGCGCCTCGCGGAGGCGATCGAGCAGGCGGAAGCCGTCGCAGAGGGGCGCGTCAGCGTGCTCATACGCGAGGCGGGCGGGCGGCGGGCCGAGTACAGCACGCGCGGTGCGTGCACGGTGTGCGGCTTCTACATCGCCGACGACCTCGAGCCGCGGCACTTTTCGTTCAACACCCACGTCGGCGCGTGCCCCGCGTGCGACGGGTTGGGTCAAAGTTGGCAGTGCGACGGCGACCTTTTGATCGAATCGCCCGATCTCGCGCTGATCACCGCTGCGGGCGAGCCGTCGGCGATCGGCGGCAAACTCGGCCGCTATTTGACGAAGGGCAAGGGCTTCTACGAGCAGCTCCTGCGCACGGTGGCTAAAGTGCACCGTATCGAACTCGGCAAACCGTTTGCGAAGCTGTCTGAAGAGCAGCGCCGGCTTGTGCTCGTCGGCGAAGGCGCCAACGCGAGTTACGACGTCGTCGTCGAGAAGTCCGGCGAAACGTTCGAGATCACGGAGAACTTCTCCAGCAACTGGCCGGGCTTGTGTGGCCACGTGGACCGCTGGCACCAAAAGTCCGAGGATCCCGAATGGCGCGGCATCCTCGAGAAGGTGATGACACGCAAGCTGTGCCAAAGCTGCGCGGGCGAACGTCTCGCGCCTGCACCGCGGGCCGTCGTGGTGGGTAGAAAACGCCTCCCGCAAGTCCTCGCTATGCCCGTCGGCGATGCGCTTTCGTGGTTGCAGGCGCTGAAGCTTCCGGCCGCGGTCGACAAGGCCGTCGGCGCGGTCGTGATCGAACTGTGCTCGCGGCTCAAGCTCCTGGACCGTGTCGGACTCGACTACCTCGCACTCGACCGCGGGATGTCGACGCTTTCGGGCGGCGAGGCGCGCCGTGTGCGCCTTTCGGCTGCACTCGGCTCGCAGTTGGTTGGGGTGGTGTACGTCCTCGACGAGCCGACGGTCGGCCTGCACCCGCGGGACATCGATCGACTTGCTGGCGCGCTCACAGAACTGGCTGCGCGGGGCAACACGGTGCTCGTCGTCGAACACGACGAGGAAGTCATGCGCCGCGCGGACCACCTGATCGACATGGGGCCCGGCGCGGGCCGTTTGGGTGGCCAAGTGGTCGCCGCGGGGACCCCGCTCGAGATCGAACAGGGGGATTCACCGACCGGACGCGCGTTGCGCGGGGAGTTTGCTCTGCAGCGGCCGGAGCCCGACCCCACGTTCGAAGGGGAAGTGGTGGGCGTCATCGGCGCGAGTCTCAACAACCTGCAGAACCTGTCGCTCGAGGTTCGCTATGGCGAACTGACCGGGATCTGCGGGCCGAGCGGTTCCGGCAAGAGCACGCTCGTCCTCGACACGCTTGTGCCCGCGGTAGCAGGTGAGCCCGCGCGCGGCCGCTGGAAGCGGGTGGTCGGGGCCCGAGGTGGCGGCCGGCGTGTCGTTCTCGTCGACGCGAGCCCGCTGGGGCGCTCGCCGAGCAGCATCCCCGCCACGGCGGTTGGGCTGATGGAGCCCCTGCGCGAGCTTTTTGTGCGTTTGCCCGAAGCGCGTGTGCGCGGCTTCACCGCCAGCAACTTTTCGTTCAACAGCCCGCGCGGCCGTTGTCCGGCGTGCGAAGGCAAAGGCGTCGTGCAAGTTGAGATGCAGTTCCTCGCGGACCTGTGGCTTGTGTGCGAGGAGTGCGAGGGCAAGCGCTACCGCCCGGAAGTGCTGGAAGTGCGCTACCGCGGTCAATCCATCGCCGACATCCTTGCGCAACCCGCGGATGCGGTGCTCGAGCTGTTCGACGGTTTGCCCGGCCCAAGCCGTGTCCTGCGAACCCTGTGCGAAGTCGGACTCGGTTACTTGCCGCTCGGGCAGAGCTCGACCACGCTTTCAGGCGGTGAAGCGCAGCGTGTCAAACTGGCGGCCGAGCTGCTCGACGCCGACGCGGCGGGCCGAACGCTGCTCGTGCTCGATGAGCCCTCGACGGGTTTGCACGCGAGCGACGTTGTGCACCTTTACACCGCCCTGCGTCGCCTCGTCGCGCGCGGCGACGCCGTGGTCCTGATCGAACACCACACGGGCCTGCTCGCTGCGTGCGACCGCCTCATCGAACTCGGACCGGGTGGTGGTGCTGCGGGTGGCCGACGGGTGGCTAGCGGGTCGCCCGCGGAACTCGCCGCGAACCCCGAATCGCCGACCGGCCCGTTCCTGCGCGACCACCTGGAGCGCTCCGCGGTCCGCGCCGCGGATGCGCTCGCATCCACCGCCGCACCCGCGCTGCGGGAACCGGACGGCGCGATCCCCGCGCGGGCACCGCGCGCACCGCGCAAACCCGCAACGAGCGGCCGCGCGGCTGCGCGCAATGTGTCCGTGCCCAAGACAAAGCCCGCGCCCAAAACCGCGAAGAAACGCGGTGAAGGGGATAAGGGCCGGGGCAAGCAGGGGGTCGAGCGATGAGCCTGGACCCCGACAATCCGTTGATCGTCCAGTCAGACCGCAGCCTGCTGTTGCACACGGTGCGTTCCGTCATGGGTGCCGATGGAAGACCGGCGAAGGATGACGAAGGGCGGCCGCTCACCGAAGAGCATCCGCGTTTCGCCGCCGCGCGCGACTCACTGAGCACGTTTGCCGAGCTCGAGAAGTCGCCCGATTACTTGCACTCCTACCGCATCACGCCGATCTCCATCTGGAACGCGGCGGCGCTCGGCCTGACCCCCACGGATGTGGAACGCGAGCTTGTCGGCTTCAGTTGTGTGCCAATCCCCCAGACGGTTTTGCACGCCATCCGCGAGTGGATGGGTCGTTACGGACTGTTGCGCATCGAACGCACGACCGATGGCAGCGCGGGGGGCTTCGAGCTCGTTAGCGACGACGGCGAGGCGCTCGAGGAAGTTTTGAAATCGCGCTCCGTCGCGGACCTCGTCGTGCGCGCAGCGGGCCGCGTCACACTGGGCGAACTCGCGCGTGGACCGCTGAAGCAGGCGCTGATCCGCATCGGCTTTCCCGTCGACGACCGCGGTGGTTATCTCGAAGGGGATCCGTTCGGTATCGACCTCGCCGAGCGCCCCGCGGGCCCGCGGCCGTTCCAAGTGCGTGCGTACCAGCGCTCCGCCGCAGAGGCGTTCTACCGCGGTGGCAGCGTGCTGGGGGGCAGCGGGGTCGTGGTGCTGCCCTGCGGAGCGGGCAAGACCGTCGTCGCGCTCGCGGTGATGAGCTTAGTGCGGACAAAAACGCTGATCCTCACCACCAACACCATCGCGGTGCGGCAGTGGCGCGAGGAGATCCTCGACAAAACCCACCTCGGCCCGGACGACGTGGGCGAGTACACCGGCGAGACCAAATCCGTCCGCCCGGTCACGATCACGACCTATCAGATGCTGACATGGCGCCGCTCCAAAGCCGGCGAATTCGAGCATTTTGGATTGTTCCGCAGCCAGAACTGGGGCCTCGTCGTCTACGACGAAGTGCACCTGTTGCCGGCGCCGATCTTTCGCGTGACGGCAGAACTCCAAGCGCGGCGACGGCTCGGGTTGACCGCCACGCTGGTGCGCGAGGACGGCAAGGAGGACGAAGTTTTCTGCCTGATCGGACCGAAGCGCTATGACGTTCCCTGGAAGCTGCTCGAATCCCAGGGGTTCATCGCGACCGCGCGCTGCGTCGAACTGCGTGTTCCGTTGACACCCGAAACCAAACGCCGCTACGACGCGAGCGATGCACGCGGCAAGTACCGCGTGGCGTCGGAAAACCCACAAAAGATCGAGGTTGTCCAGCGCTTGCTCAAGCGCCACCCCGAGGGGCGTATTCTGGTGATCGGCCAGTACATCGACCAACTCGAGGCGCTTGCCCGCACGCTGCGTGTGCCCCTGATCACCGGCAAAACTCCCAATCAGGAGCGCGAGCGCCTCTACGGCGCGTTCCGCTCGGGCGACGAGCGTGTCCTGATCGTCTCCAAGGTCGGCAACTTCGCCATCGATCTGCCGGACGCCAACGTCGCGATCCAGGTGTCGGGCACATTCGGCTCGCGTCAGGAAGAAGCGCAACGTCTCGGTCGCATCCTGCGACCGAAGTCCGACGGTTCGGCCGCGGTGTTTTATGCGGTCGTGACGCTGGGGTCGCGCGATCAGGAGTTTGCGCAAAAACGCCAGTTGTTCCTGACCGAGCAAGGCTACTCCTACGAAATCGTGGAGGCCGAACCGAGTCACGAGGGCGCCTCCGCGGACGGAATCCGATGACAGACGAGATCGAATCGCGCCTGCCCGAAGAGCGCTTCCCCGCTGCGCCGGCCGGTGTCGAGACCAACGGGAATCCCCGTCCCAGCTTACGTGACGTGCTCGCCGCCAAGTCGGCGGCGGAGTTGCGCGAAGTGCTGCAGTTTTGGACCGCCAATCCGCGTCCCGAGGCGGAGCCCAATCCCGATGAAGCGCGCGCGCGTGTGGCGGCCGTTGCGGCCGAAGCCGCCGCCGTTGCGGAACGCATCGCAAGCCTCGGACGGCGCCTTGGAACCGTCGTCGAGGTGCTGCTCGAGGCGCCCGGTTACGCGCGCACCCTCGGTGAGCTCGCGGACGCGAAGTCGCTCGCGTACCTGTCGTCCTACGACCTCGAGGCCTGCCTGCAGGCACTGCAGCGGCGTGCGGTTGTCGTCGAAACCCGCTGCAACCGTGTCGCTGCGCCGGGCCTGCGGGCATTTGCTCTGCTGCGCGAGGTCGGGGACGGCCTCCTGATGAACCGTCGCGCGCAAGAGCGCGGCCTGTACGACGTGCTGACCCTGCGCGGCCACCTCGACCGCACGTGCTCGACTCCCGGCGCGACGTCGCGATCGACGCCCCAGCGCGTGCGCGAAATGTACAAGCTGTACTCGTCGGATTCCGCGGCGGTCGCTCGCATCGAGCGTTTGCCCGACGGGGTGCGCGAGCTGGTCGAAAAGGCGATCCTCGAGTTTGGCGGGCTTTTACCGCGCGGTGTGTTCGAGCGTCTCAAGCTCGAGTTGCCGCACTGGAACGGCAAGCGCTGGGCAATGATCCTTGAGTCGTCCCTCGTCGGAAGTGTGCAGCGCCTCGACTTGACGCCGTTTGGTATCAACCACGACGACGAAACGCTGATCGTTTTCACCGAGGTGGCGCTCTCCTGGCTGCGCAAGGTCGCCGTGCCGAGCGACCCCGACCGCCCGGACGAAGAACTGAGCCTGGGCGTGGACCTCGTCAGCAATATTTCGCGCTTCCTCGCGTTCGTGCACGAGAACGACGTGCGCTACACGGTGCGCGGCGAAATCTTCAAAACGACCGAAAAGAAGATTCTCCAGGAGCTGATCCCGAATCCCGGGCGCGAGCTTTCCCGCGAGGAAGTGCTCGACTTCATCTTCGACTACTGTCGCGCCACCGGTCTTGTCGAGGTGACCGGCGAGCGCACCTTCGCGGTGGCCTCCGCCGGGCGCGCTTTTGAGCAGTTGCCGTTGGTCGACAAGCTGCGCTCGCTGCTCGAATACGCGTTGGAGGACCGCAACCTGCCGGGCGATGCGCAGCACCAGTTGCGCATGCGACCGATCCTCATGCGTTGGATGAAGCGCATCGAGCCGGGCACGTGGTACGACCTCATGTACCTGCCGTTCATTGCGCGCAATCAGTATCTTTCCGACCTCGACGAGTCGGGCGGTGCAGAGGCGCTGCTTGAGCGCCCCGTCCTCGCGAGTGGCCCGATGGAGGACGCTCAGCGCCTCGCGTGGAGCCTCGTTCGCTGGGTCCGCCAGCGGCTTTACCTGATTGGCGTCGTCGACCTTGGATACGACGCGCAGAAGCGGCCCGTGGCGCTGCGCCTCAGCCCGCAGGGGGCGCGGCTGCTCGGCCTCGAAGTGGGTTCGATGGCCGGTGTGCACCGCCTGGGCACGCTCGTCGTGACACCCGACTTCGAAGTCGTGCTGTTTCCATCCGGGGACGACTCGGAGCTGATGCACGACCTCGACCGCTTTTGTGTGCGCGAGAAGACCGACGAACTGCGCCACCTGCGCATCCAGGAGCGCACGGTCCGGCGCGCCCTTGTGCAGGGCATGCGGCTCGATGAGATCCTGCGGACACTGGAGTTGCACTCGCGCACACCCGTACCGCAAAACGTCGCATTCTCGATCCGCGATTGGGCCGTGCAAGCGGGCTTGATGGTGCTCAGCGACAACCTCGAGCTGACGAGCGACAACCCCGAAGTTCTGCGCCGCATCAGCCAGGATCCGGGTGCACGGGGACATGTCGACCGCGTGGTTTCCCCGAACACCATCAAGCTGAAAGGTCGTATTACTCCGCGGCGCATGCGCGCGCTCCTGCGGGAACTGGGATACCTGGTCGAATTGGGTTCGTCCAACGCCGCGTGATGGACACGGCAAGCGCGCCGGCGACTTTTTCCCAGGCGCCCGGTGAGCGCCGGTCACCACGCGCGGTGGTCGGCTTCTCGCCGGGAACGCTCGCGGTCGAGGGGCTCGCGCCGTTCCTGCGTGCGGCGCAGGAAGCGCGCCGGGGCGGCCTCGCCGCTTTGGTGCTGCGCGAGCCCGGACTCGACGACGCCCCACTGCTCGCGTTTGCGCGGGCACTGCGCGCGGTGTTTGCGCGCAATGCGGCGTTCTTCGCGGTCCACGACCGCATCCACGTGGCGCTCGCCGCGGGTGCCGACGGAGCGCACCTGGGCTGGCGCTCGCTCGACATCACGACGGCGCGGGCCGCGGCGGATACCGCGCCCGGCGGCGACACACTCGCACTCAGCCGCTCGACCCACGCGGGCGACGGGCTGGAGTCCTGCGCCAGCGCGGACTGGGTTGTGCACGGTCCGGTGCACGCCGTGCCCGGCAAGGCCCTGGAGCCCATCGGTTTCGACGGACTCGCACGCTTTGTGAGCAGCGCGCCGTGCCCGGTGTTCGCGCTCGGCGGTCTGGGCGCGGCGGATGCTTCGCGCGCGCGCGCGGCGGGTGCACGCGGAATTGCGGTGCGGCGCGCGCTGTGGGACGCACCCGACGGGCCCGCGCAGGCGGCCGAGGCGCTGCTGCGCGCCTGGGGGACGACGTGAAGTCCCAGCCGCCCGCCACAGGCGATGACTTTGGCGAGCACCGGCGCAGCACACCGGCGGCCGCCGGGCCGCGCACCGGGCCGCGCACCGGGCCGCGCACCGGGCCGCGCATCAGGCCGCGTGACCTCCAGCGGATCGTGCGGCGCGTGGTGGTGCTCGCAACCGCCGGTTTTGCCCTCTATGGCCTGTGGCGCTACGACGTCGAGACCATGCCCGCCGAGGCCGTCTCGCCGCTGCACGCGGTGGGGGGTGGTGACCGTCTGCTCCTTGATCGACGTCCGCCCCGCGTGGAGCCGCGGGACATCGTGCTTTTCGATCGCGACGGCGCCCTCTACCTCGGCCGCATAGCCCCCTTGCCCGCACCCGCCGACCGCAGGTCGTGGCGCGCGCCGTGGGAGCACACCGCCGCGGACCCCAGGGCGTTGTGGATCGAAGTGGATCGGCCGGGGCACCCCGCCTCCGCGGAGTTGGGGCCCATGCCCGCGGCAGCCGTTCGCGCGCGCGTGGTTGCCATCCTGTGACCGCGAGCTAACGCAGTGGTGTGCCACGGCTCCGGATTCGACGGCGCCGGTGCACACTCTTGCGATGGCATCCAAGCAACGGCGTGAATCCCAGGGCAGCGGCGGTTGGGACGAGGCCCGGCTGCTCGCATGGCTCGCGCGCCGCGGAGTTCCCCGCGGTGTGGTGGGCTCGGCGATGCACGACGCCGCGGTGCTCGGGGGTCAGTTCGTTTTTCCCGCGCGCGCTGCGCCCGGGCGGCTCGTCGTCTGCACAGACCAGGCGATCGTCGGAGTCCATGTGACCGCGGAGGCTTCACCCGCGCGCCTTGGGCGAAAAGCCATCGACCGCACAGCCAGCGACCTCGCGGCGACGGCGGCGATGCCGGTCGGTTTCCTCGTGACGCTGCGCTTGGGGGACGGCGCGAACGAGCACGGCGCGCGCGCCATCCTACGCGGTGCGATCGCGCGCGCACGTGCGCTCGGAGCGGACGTCGTCGGCGGCGACATCAGCGCGGGCCCCGGCGCGACAGGGGTCGCCGTCACGGCGCTCGGGCATATTCCCGGTGACCGTCGTCCGCCGGGGCGCGACCGCGCGCGGCCGGGCGACGTGGTGCTCGTCACCGGCCCCACGGGCGGAAGCGCGCTGGGACGCCATCTTGCGATCACCCCGCGCCTTGGTGCGGGGCGTGCCCTATGGAAAGCGGGCGCCCGCGCTCTGATGGACGTGTCCGACGGCCTGGGGATCGACCTCGAACGGCTGGCGCGGGCGTCGGGTGTCGCGATCCACCTGCGTCTCATCCCCGAGCACCGCGATGCACTCCGCGCGGCCCACGCAAGCGGGCGGTCGCCGCGGGACCACGCACTCGAAGACGGCGAGGACCACGAGCTCATCGCCTGCATGGCACCCGCCAAGGCCCGCGCCGCACTCGCCTCCGGGATCCCGGGTGCGCCCGCCGCGCGGCTCGTGGGGACGGTGGTAGCGGGCGACGGGTTGCATCTCGTCGGTGACGACGGCGTGCCCCGCCGGTGGCGCGGGTCCGGCTTTGTGCACCGCAGCCGCACCGGGAGGCAGCCGTGACCACACGCCGCTTTTCAAGCGCGTCGGAGGAAGCCACCGAGGCCCTGGGTGAAGCCCTGGGGGCTCGACTGCCGGCGGGCGCACTCGTCGCGCTCGACGGCGACCTTGGCGCTGGCAAAACGGCGTTCGTGCGCGGGTTAGGGCGCGGGCTAGGCTGCACGGACGAAGCCACGAGCCCCACGTTTGCGCTGCTGCATTCCTACGGAGCGCGGGCCGGCGGGCGCGAACTTTTGCACCTCGACGCCTGGGCCGTCCGGCGCGCCACAAGTTTCCTGCTGGACGGGGGCGCACAGATGCTGCTGGGCGGCGAGGACGGGCACGCGATCGCGGCCGTGGAATGGGCGAGCCGGCTCGCGGGCCTGCTGCCACGCCCCCGGATCGACATCCGGATCGTCCACCTCGCGCCCACCCGTCGGGGGATCGAAATCGCGTCGATCTTGGCTGCGGAAGGACGGGGCGGAGCGGAACCGTCCGCCGACGCCCTCGGCCAAGCCCTCAGCGCGGCCATCGGCGCGCTGCCGGCGGCCGCGACGGACCTGGAGGAAGTTCCGTGAACCGTTTGTCCCGGCGTGCGTTGGGGGCACAGGCGTGAAAGCAGACTGGAGCGCAGACCGGGACCCCCTGGCGGCGCTGCAGGCCGGCCGCAGTGACCTCTTCGCGGAGTTCGTTCTGGTGGAAACACCCGCGCTGCTCGGTTTTTTCCGGCGGCTCGGCGCCGGCATGGAGGAAGCCGAGGACCTGACCCAGGAACTTTTTGTGCGGCTCTACCGACTGGCCTCCCAATACAAAGCCTCGGAGCGCTTCGAGCCCCTGTGTTTCCGCGTCGCGCGGAACGCGTGGATTGACGCCGAGCGGCGCAGGTCCGCGCGGCCGCGTGCCGCCTTGGGACCCGAGATGGACAACTTGGACGAACGCGAGTCCGACGGCCAATCTCCCCTGCGCGCCGCCGCCGGGTCGGAAACGTCGGCGCGGCTCGAGCGCGCGGTCGCCAGCCTGCCCGAGGGGCAGCGTTTGGTGTTCGAACTCGGGCTCGTGCAGGAGCTCGCCTACCCGGATGTCGCCGCCGCGCTCGGCATTCCCGTCGGGACGGTGAAGTCGCGCATGTTCCACGCGTTGCGGCGCCTGCGGGTCCTGTTGGGCGACACGCTCGACGGCGCAGACGGCGGCCCGTCGGAGCGCCAAACGGAGCGCCAAACGGGTGCACAGCACGACGGGCCCGCCGGCGGCGCAGGATCGGCCTCCAACGCAGGCCACACAACGGATGGGGGATCGATCTTTGCCCGTGTGCACGGATTGGATTCCGCGCACCGCAACGCAGCGCCGCACTCGGAGGACCACCGATGAACCTCGCGGAAGAGGCGCAGCTCGCCGCGCTCGCGCGCGCCCTGCGCGCGGGCGCAGAGATCACCGCGGCCCGCGCGACGCAGCACGGTGCCGCTGAACACGGTGCCGCTGAACACGGTGCCGCTGAATACGGTGCCGCTGAATACGGTGCCGCTGAATACGGTGCCGCTGAATACGGTGCCGCTGAACACGGTGCCGCTGAACACGGTGCCGCTGAATACGGTGCCGCTGAACACGGTGCCGCTGAACACGGTGCCGCCGGTTTTGTTGTGGATGGTGCCGTCGACGCAGATGCCATCGGC
>JBBRWC010000021.1:0-43849 GCA_038246255.1 Planctomycetota bacterium | reverse complement strand
GGGCGGGCTTTCAGCCCTTGCTTCGTTCGTATCGAGAACCTGGGGCGTTGCCCCAGGCTACGATCGGTCGCGCCGTTGGCGCGCCGGAGCGCCTTTGGCGCATGTCGCCCGCGGCGCCGTGCACGCCGATGGGCGCGTGCGCGTGTCGGAACACGGTCGGAGTGGCGTTGGCGCCTTTCCATGCGCGCGTGCGCCGATGCTTGGTTTGCGGTCTGGAAATGACAGCGGCCGCGAGCGTGTGCTCGCGGCCGCTGTCGTTCCCGAAGGACGTGTCGGATCACATGCTCGATGCGGGCTGGATCGGGTTGTCACCGCCCCAGAACTCGATCGAGTTGAAGATCACGATGTCGCCCAGGTAGAACAGGCCGTACACCGGAACGATGTGAAGGACGAGGAAAATGCCCTCGTTGAGCCACTTCGAGTCAGTGACGTCGCGGTTCCAATCGTTGAGGTTGTTGAACGCGTTGTTGGGGCCGAGGCAGCTGGCGGTGAGGCCGAGCGCGAGGCCGGCGGCGAGAATGGTCTTCTTCATGGGTCGTGTCTCCGGGACGGGTGACGATGAGTGTCGGTGAGCAGGATCGGGGAAGTGGTCTTGGGGTGCGACGTCGAGGTCGTCCGATGGGGTGGTCCGGGTGGCCGCGCTGCTTTGGGACACACCAAGGATGACCCTCGGGGTGCACCACGGCGGTGCGCAACAACCTGGTCCCCAAGGCCCCGCCCTGGGTACTGACGGGGCGTTGTACCAGTCTGTGCGATGGGTTTCCAGAGCTTCGGTTGCGACCCGCGCGGCCCATCGAGTGCGCGTTGGGGAAGCAAACGAAGTTGGACCACCCACGGGTGGCAGTCCGAAACACTGCCCTTGGACCGTGATCCGCCACCGTCCAAGACCTCGCGCGCACATTCTGCGCGCGACGTCGGCGCTCCCTCTGCCGCCCTTCGGGCTTCTCGATCCGTTAGGGTCGCTCACACGCCGTCGGCTCGCGCGGAGCGCTTGCGTTAGGAAGTCCCATCGTGTTCAGCGCGGCTCGGGGGAACCCTTGGGCAGCGGCCAAACGTCGAAGTTTTTGGACTCGGCGCGCACAAGACCGAGCAGCGCGCCGTCCGCACGCGAGAGCACCAACGCGCCGTGCCACTCCGCCGGATCGAGGCCGAGGCCGTCGTCCGCCGTCCAGTGTGCCACCGCGCCATCGGCGCCCGTCTCCGCACGCCAGCGGCTCGCCGCAACCGCGAGCGGCTCCGCGGCGGGGTCGGCCCATAGCAACACGTCCTCGGGCGCTTCCAGCGCGCGGCGCCGCTCACGCGGCCAGCCGCTTGCAGGCAGATCGTCCGCTTCCAAGAGGGCGAGCCCTTCGAGTTCGCCATCGGTCTCGGCGCGGCGCACCGGCGTGGCGCGCCCTTCGAACTCCAACGTTCCACCGAGGGCACGCGCGTTGGTCGGCGCGAGCAGCAGGTCCGCCGGTCCGACCAGGACGCCGTCCATCGGCAGGACCCATCCGCTGCGCGTCCGCGTGGACGTCCACAGTCGGCCACTTTCGAAGGAGAGCGACGCACGCATGGGCCGCGCAGGCGCTCCGCCCGGCAGCAACTCGCCCTTGCCGACCGCGACCTGGGGGCGCCATTCGAGCCATTTAGGATCGAGCTCGCCGGCGAGCGCAAAGCGCTGCCCGGTGCGCGCGGGAGCGCCCCCATCGGGTGGTGATGCGAACGCGATGCCGCCGGACAGGAGCGATTCGAGGGAGTCCATCGAAAGGCTGAAGCCATCGAGCAAGCCCGCGCGCAAATCGAGCCCGCTCGCTTCCCAAAAGCGCGTGCGCGCCCGCACGAGTGCGGCGTACTCGCGCTCGATCCAAAGTCGCAGTTCGACGGCGCCCGCATCACTCGACAGCCCGACGGATAACACACGTCCCACGGGCAGTTGGCGGTAGCTGACGGGGGCACCCGCCGCAACACCGCCGCGGCGCGGAGCCTCGACGACGATCTCCAAACCCGCTCCGCCCGCGTCATCCAGCGGCGCCGCGGCCAAACCTTGGAACTGGCGTTGCGCGCGCGCCCCGGCGGCGCCGGGTTCGACGACGAGGTGCGGACCGGCAAACAGCGTTTCGAGCCCGCTGACGCTGCCCGGCGCGATTCGCGCGCGCTCGACCCAAAAACGCGCGCCCTCACGCGCCAGGCCGGCCGCTTCGCCGTCCACACGCACGCGGAGCTCGACACTCGACAGGTCGCGCGAAAGCTCGATGGCCGCCACCCGTCCCACTTCGACGCCGCGGAAACGCAGCGCGGCGCCGGGGCTCAATCCGTGGCCCTGCGCCACTCGCACGCGGACGTCGATGCCGGGCGAGCGCCACGCTTCGTAACCAAGGAGTGCCACGGCGATCAACGTGATCACCGGCAGGATCCAGGCAAGGCTGCGGGCGGGCGGCGCTTCCACCCGGGCCGTGGGGAGCGGTTGATTCATGGTTTGGGTTCGGCGCGAAGGGCCCGTTGGAAGAGCGCTCGCGGGTCAAAGAGCGCGGCTGCGACGAGGCTTGCGACCACGACCAGGGTGAATGCGACGGCGCCCGGGCCGGGGCGAACGCGGACCAGGTCGCCAAGCTTCAGCCCGGCCACGAGCACGGCCACGAGGAGCACGTCGAGCATGCCCCAGCGGCCAGCCCATTCGAGCGCGCGCAAAAGGCGCGCGCGGGCCGCGGCGGAGAGGCGTTCGGGCGGACGGCACAGGAGCAGGAGCCCGATCAACTTGAGTGGCGGTGCGAGGATCGAGCACACGAACACCGCGATTCCCGCAAGCAGCGCACCTTCGGTCAGCAGCGCCACCGACCCGTGCCACACGCTGGTCGCGTGGCTGGCGCCAAACTGCGAGATCTCAAGGACCGGCAGCGCGACCGCGACGGGGAACACGATCAGCGCGGACAATGCGGTCGCGGCGGCCCAGGCGTTGCGTCCGCTGGCCCGGGCCGCGAGCCGCCGGTCGCAGCGCGCGCACCGGGCCCGTTGACGCGGGCCCAGCAAGGGCACGATCTGGACCTGCCCGCAGGTTGGGCAACCCTCCAGGCGGCCGCCGGGGAACTTGCCCAAAGACGGCCCCGCCGGGGCGGTGGCGGGGTGCTGAGCGCGGTCGGGAACGGGATCGGGGGCGGACATCGGGTGGCGGGCGCTCGCCATCCTACGCAGGTCCTTTTCGGGGAAGCGGCGTGCGCCTTGCGCCGCCCGGGTCCCGGGGCGCATGTCTCGACCCCGTTCGGTCCTTCCGCGGGCCCTCCCGCGTACCCGGTCGACGTGGCACCATGCGCAGCCCACCTCGGGCTCGGCCCGCGAACCCCGCTCCATGCAAAACTCAATTCGCCGTCCGCGCCGTCCGCGCGCGCTCGCCGCGCTCGCCGCGCTCCGCACCGCCGCCTCCCACGCATCGCGCGCCGTGCTTTCGGCGCGGGAGTTCGCCCGAGTGCTGGCCGCGTTCGCGCTGCTCGTGCTGCCCGCGTCGGCCCAGACCGGCCTGCGCCCCCAGGCTGCGACGCACGCGCCGCAGAACCTGTGTGTGCGGGATGTCCTTTTGGCGCCGGGGGATGACGGGGAGCGCGCCACGTTGCTCCTGTCCGGTGGGCGCATCGAAGCGCGCCTTGCCGCCGACGCTCCCACGCCCAAGGGGTACGCGGTGATCGAGGGCGAGGGGCGGCTCCTGCTGCCCGCGTTTGTCGACGCGTTCACGACCCGCGGCGTGTCCGCGCCACCCGCCTCGCAGGACCGCACCGGGGACGGCCCCCACGTGCAGGATGCCCGAGCCGACGTCTTGGCGGACATGCGGCCGGCGTTGCGCCGTGGATTGCGTCCGTCGTTCCGCGCGGTGGACGTCGCGGAGCTCTCCACCGAGCACCTCGACGCGTGGCGCGCGGCGGGATTTGGTTACGCGCTCCAGTCGCCCGCGGGCGAACTGCTTTCAGGACGCGGGGCGTTGGTGTCCCTGCGCGACGGCGCTCTGCGCGACCGCGTGGTGGTGGCAGAGGCCGCAATGCATGCCTCGTTCAGCTCGTCCGGCGGCGGTTACCCAAGCACGCTGATGGGTCGTTTTGCCCACCTGCGCCAGTTTGCGCTGGACGCGGGCCATTGGGCCGAGCTGGAACAACGTCGGACAGAGGGCCGCCCCGGACCGCGGCCGCCCTACGATCCGGACCTCGCGGTCGGCGCGGAGCTCGCGCGCGGCGAACTGTCCGTCCTGTGCGCGGCGGACCGCGCCGCCGACGTGCGTCGTTGGCTTCGTTTTGCACAGGAGCTGGGCTGGCGCGTGGTGATCCTGGGTGGCGCGGAGTCCGGCGAGCTCGCGCCGCGCCTTGCGGGCGGTTCGGTCCCGGTCGTGCTGACCCTGGAGTGGGGCGACGAGCCCGACGACCCGCGCAAGGTCAAGCCCAAGGGCAAGCGGTCGGCGAGCGCCAAGTCGGACGATTCCGCGGGCGACGAGGATCCGGGCGAATCCGAGGAATCCGAGGACGCCGAGGACGCCGAGGAATCCGAGGAATCCGAGGACTCCGACGCAGCGACGCCCGAGGGCGAGGAAAGCGCGCAGGCTGCACAGACGTCGGCAGCACCCGCGGAGGACTCCGCCGAAGCGCGCCTCGCGCCCTACGCGGAGCCGTATGCGGTACGCCTCGATCGGCGGCTCGAATGGGAGCAGCGGCGCGATTCCGCGCTCGTGCTCGCGCGCGCCGATGCGCCGTTCGCCTTCGGCAGCGCGGCGGAATCACCCGGCGAGTTGCTCGGGCGTGTGCGCAAGGTCGTAGAAGCAGGACTGCCTCGCGATGCGGCGCTCGCCGCACTGACCCGCGGCGCCGCTGGGATCCTCGCGGGGAATGCCCACGGTGATGTGCCGCGCGGAAGTCTCGCGGCGGGCGCTCCCGCCAGCTTCGCGCTGTGGAGCGCCGACCCGTTGACCGACAAGAAGGCCCGCGTGGTGTGGATGTTCGTCGAAGGGCACGGTTGGCAGGCGCCGCCTGCGAAGGACGCGGTCAAGAAAGACGGCGAATCGAAGGGGGATGCACGCTGATGAAGACCACGCACTCGACGGTACTGGCATGCGTTGGCTTCCTGGCGCTGGTTTTGGTGGGTTGGGCGCCGCGGCAAGATCCGGCTCCCGCTGACCCTGAAAACCGGCCGGCGGGCGCTCCCGAAGATGCCGCGGAAGAGCCACACGAGGACGGCACACAGGACTCGGCCGCCGCTGCCGAACAGGACGCGGAGTCGGCCGAGGGACCCACCGCGGAGTCGACCGAAGCTCCGTCCGAGCCGCCGCCCGCTGATCCCTATCCGCACCCGATCGAAACCGATGCCCTGCGCGCTCCGCGCACCCAAACGGGCGGTTCGGTCCTGTTTGCGGATGTTTGGGTCCACGACGCCCTCGTGGCGGCGCGCCGCGCCGACGTTCTCGTCGTCGACGGGCGCATTGCGGCGATCGGGCCGGACCTGACGGCGCCCGAGGGGACCCATCGCATCGCGGGCGACGGACGCCACCTGGCCCCCGGGGTCGTCGACGCGCACTCCCACATGGCGATCTTCGGCGGTGTCAACGAAGGCACGGTGACGGTCTCCGCGGAAGTCGACATGGACGATGTCATCGACGCCGAGGATCCCGCGCTCTACCGCGCGCTCGCGGGTGGTTGCACGACGATCCAGGTGCTGCACGGCTCGGCCAACGCGATCGGTGGGCAGTCGGCACTGCTCAAGTTGCGCCAGGGCGGCGACGTGGACCGGTTGGTGTTCCGCGGAGCGCCCAAGGGCATCAAGTTCGCGCTCGGCGAGAATCCCAAACGCTCGAACTGGGGTTCACCCGGCGAGCGCTTCCCCGCGTCGCGCCTGGGTGTGGAAGCGGTGTTTTACCGCGCGTTCGAGCGCGCCCGGGAGCACCGCGCGGAACTTGATGCGTGGCGCGCGGCCAGCGCCCGCGGCGAGGATCCTGCGCCCGTGCGGAGGGACCTGCGGCTCGAAGCCCTGCTGCAGGTGCTCGCGGGCGATCTCGTCGTGCACGCGCACTGTTACCGCGCGGACGAGATCCTGATGCTGCTGCGTGCAGCGGAGCACTTTGGCTTCAAGATCGGCACGCTGCACCACGTCCTTGAGGGTTACAAGGTCGCCGCCGAGATCGCGGAGCATGGCGCCGGCACCAGCACGTTCAGCGACTGGTGGGCGTTCAAGATCGAAGCCTACGACGCGGTGCCGGGCAACGCGGAGTTGCTCGATCGCGCCGGAGTGGTCTCGGGAATCAAGTCCGACAGCGACGAGATCGTGCGCCACCTCTACCACGAGGCCGCAAAATCCGTGGGTTACACCGGTTTCGACCGCGTGCGCGCGCTGCGCCTCGTGACCCTCAACCCCGCGAAGCAGTTGGGCATTGCGGACCGCGTCGGATCGATCGAGGTCGGTAAGGATGCGGACCTGGTGCTGCTCGACGGAGATCCGCTTGCGGTGCGCTCTAAAGTGCTGATGACGCTCGTCGACGGCGAAGTCGAGTTCGAGCGCAGGGATGCTTTCGGCCTCGACACCGCACCCGCGACGTATCCCGACGCCGGTGCGCCATCGGATGCGGGCGAAGTCCCCGGCTCAGAGGGTCCGGTCACCGCGCTGGTCGGCGCGACGTTGCACACCGTCACGGGTGAACCGATCGAGCGCGGAACGCTGTTGATCCAGGGCGACCGCATTGTGGCGCTCGGCACGGACATCGACGTGCCCGCGGATGCCGTGCGCATCGATCTTGGCGGCAAACACGTGTTCCCCGGCTTGATTGCCCTCGACACGACGCTGGGACTGCGCGAAATCGATTCGATCCGCGCGACCCTCGACATGTCCGAGGAGGGCGGCGACCAACCCGACCTGCGGGTTGCGTCTTCGCTCAACGCGGATTCCGCGCACATCGGCGTCACTCGCGAGCGTGGCATCCTGCTCGCACAAAGCGCACCCCGCGGCCGCGGGCCGCTGCTGGGCCAATCGGCGGTGCTCGGACTGGCCGGCGACACGTGGGAAGAGCTGCTCGTGCGCGACCGCGACATGTTGCACGTGCGTGTGCCGTTCGTCGCGAACACCGTGGCTCCGGTGCCGGCGCGCGGGCGCGGTCGACGCGGGGCCGGGGGGGATGCTCCGGACGATGGCACCGAATCCCTGCGCCTCCTGCGCCAGGCGTTTGAGGCCGCCCGGCAGTACCACGGCCTGGTGAGCGACGCGGGTGAAATGGGCACACGGGGCCCGGCGTTCGACCCGCGCCTCGCCGCGCTCGCGCCCTACGCGTTGGGCCAAAAGCCCGTCGCGCTCCACGCCCAAAACGCCGCGACGTTGCTGCGTGCGATCGAGCTCGCGCGGGACGCGCAGATCGACGCGGTCATCTATGGCGCGGGCGAGGGCTGGAAAGTGGCCGAGGCGCTCGCGAAATCCGGCGTGCCGATCGTCGTGGGGCCCGTGACGAGCTTGCCTTCGTCGCCCTACGACCCCTACGACGCCCCCTACGCCAACGCCGCCGTGCTGCTGCGCGCCGGATGCAGGGTCGCGATCGGCGCGGGGAACGACGACAACCCGCGCAACCTGGGTTTCCACGCGGGACTGTGCGTGGCCTACGGCCTCGCGCCGTCTGCGGCCCTGCGCGCGGTCACTCTCGAACCCGCGCGCCTGCTCGGAATCGACGGCGATTACGGGAGCCTGGCGGTCGGCAAGCGGGCGAACCTCGTGATCGCGGACGGGGATATCCTCGAGGCTACGACGCGGGTGGAAGGGCTTTGGATCGACGGTCGGGCGGTTTCGCCCGCGAGCCGCCAAACGCAGCTCTACCAGCGCTATTCAGAGCGCCTCGCCCGCGAGGAAGGTCGTTGACGTGAGCGCGAAGCAGATCGACATTGAATGCCCCTGCTGCCGGGCGCGGCTCGCGGTGGATGTGTTGACGCGCCAGGTGGTCCGCGCCGCTCCGCCGGAAAAGCAGGACGACGCCGGCCGCACCGTCGTCGACCCACAAGAGTTCGACCGCGCCCTTGAGCGTGTGCAGCGGCGAGCGGAGCGGGGTGAACAGGTTTTTGATGGGGCGCTCGAACGGGAGCAACGGCGCGACCGGGATCTGGACGAACTGTTTCGACGCGCCTCCGACAAAGCGCGCCGCGCGAAGGACGTCGCAGAGCCTGACTCCGGAGAAAGCGATCCGGGACCGGCCTCCGGTTAGGACGGCTCGTTAATCAATCCGCAGGCGCGGGGGCCATTGCCAACGGCGCTGCTGCGCGCTGAAATGTTGCGATCCGGCAGAACCGGGGCGAGGTGCCCCGGCCCGCGCGGGGCCCGCGCCCACCTGCGCGGGCGCCCCCCCCCCGGGCCGACGCCACGCGCGCACGGCCCCCTTTTTCTGATCGCGAATGAAAAATCTCCCCCGTTTCGCCGCAGCCGCCGCCGCCCTTGCCCTCGTTTCATGCACCGCTGGCCCGCACCAACTCAAGCGCACGGTCGACGACTGGGACCACCAGCTCTACGTCAAGAACCCGTTGCTCAACGGCGTGTTGCACTTCGTGCCGGTCATCCCGCTCGCGGCGTTCGGCGCGTCCGTCGGCGACTTCTTCATCGTCGACGCCTACCACTTTTGGTTCAAGGACGCGTGGGACGGCAAGGGCACAGCGTTTGTTCACGCCCCCGTCAAGCCCATGGACGGCGCCGTCGAGAGCCTCCTCATCGACGGGGCGAAGTTCGTGACGAAGCACGACTGACGCGCCGATCAGGGATTTACGGCGCGCTCGAAAGCAGTCAAATCGGTCAATAGGCCGCTTTCGAGACGTCGAATCCAGTGGCCGTATTCGGGCGCGTACCACAAAAGGTCGGTGCGCGCGAGCGAACGGGTGCCCTCGGCGGCGCCGGTGTGTGTGACGTAGAGCGTGCGCCAAATCGGCAGCGCACGCACGCGGCCGATGGGTGCCTCGATCGATTCGAACTCACCGCAGCGGTAACTCACCCACACGGGCACGTCGGGTTCGCCGGGCGCGCGGCGTACGAACCCCCCGCTCCAACGCTTGCCCGGCCACAGGGGCCAGTGGAGGATCGGATCGAACGGGTCGAACCGCACGAGCCATTCGCCGTCCGCGGAGCGCTCGCCGAGCTGCGCGAAGTTTGCGTCAAGCTCTAAAACGCGCGCGCTCGCCGTGTCGATCGCGCGCCAACCGCCGCCCGCCCCCGCTTCGACGCGGTAGCTCAGTTCACGCGAACCGCCGCGTTGGTACGTGAAGCTGTCCCCCGCGCGCCACTCGGGACGCTCGAGGGTCGCCACACCCGTCGGTGGAGCCGCGTCGGCGGCGCCGAGTCCCGGCCCTTGGGGGAGGGTGGGGGGAGCTACGCGGCACCCCGCGACAGACGCCGCGAGGAGCAGGGCAAGGACGGCGCGCGGGGCCCGGGGGGAGCCGCGCAAAGACGCGCTGTTGGGGCACTTCACTGGGGTCGAAGGTAACCCGGCGGGCGGGTTGCAGGAGTTCAGCTTGCCTGCGTGTCGGCCGCAAGCTGTTCGCGCGGGGGAATGGGCGCTTGCCGCCGCTGGCCCGCGCTGGATCCTGGGTCGCGCTCACGCTACGACGGCAGCATGCGAGAAAGCCGATTCCGCGCCGTCAAGGCCTACAAGAACGACGCCTTCCTGAGCAGCCCCCATGCGCGCATGCTGCGCATCATGTCGGAGTATGCCGAGCCCGACTCGCGTTTTCGCGAGTTGAAGGTGCGCGACACGATCGTGATCTTCGGCTCGGCGCGCATCCCGTCGCGGGAGGTCGCACTCGCGAACTTGGAAGCCGTGCGGGCCGAGGGCGGGGACACGAAGGGCGCCGAACAGCGGCTCGAGATGAGCAAGTACTACGAGGCGACACGCGAACTCGCGGGCCGACTCACGACGTGGTCGAAGTCGCTGGAAGGCACCGATCGCCGCTTCGTGATCTGCTCCGGCGGCGGCCCGGGAATCATGGAAGCCGCCAACCGGGGGGCGTCCGAAGCGCGCGGCGACAATATCGGGCTCAACATCTCGCTCCCCTTCGAGCAGAACGAAAACCCCTACATCACGCGCAGGTTGTCGTTCGAGTTCCACTACTTCTTCATGCGCAAGTTCTGGTTCAGCTACCTGGCGAAGGCGATGATCGTCATGCCCGGTGGCTTCGGCACCCTCGACGAGATGTTCGAGGTGTTGACGCTGGTCCAGACACTGAAGATCAAGAAGAAGCTGCCGATCGTGGTGTTCGGCCGGGAGTATTGGGAGCGTGTCATCAACTTCGGCCCGATGGTCGAGGCGGGCACGATCAGTGCCGAGGACCTGGAGCTCTTTTTCCTGACGGACTCGGTCGACGAGGCCTACGAGTACCTGGTGGGCTGGCTTGAGAAACACGTTCTCAGTGTCGAGCCGCCCAAGGCGCCCGCCGATCCGGGCTTCCTGACGGGCTGAAAAGCCTTCGACCGCACCGCAGGCAGGGGCGGGCTCCGGTCGCGGCTGGCCACGGCGCCTACGCAGGATTTGCAGGCGGCGCGCGCCAGAATCGCGGCCGCCGGTGGCGCATGGGGCGCCGCCCGGGCGGACCGGGGTGTCCACCCCTCGCGTCCGGGCTTTCCACAATCCACACTGTTCGCCCGCGCCGCAGACGGACCCCGGCCCGTTCCCTACTCGGGTCGGGCGGAACGCCCCGCCCTTCATGCCGCGCGCCCGAACACGGACATGAACAGTGGAGTCGAAAGCCCGCGGCGCGTGACCCTTATTCCCGGCGACGGCATTGGGCCTGAAGTGGTGGCCGCGGCGGCGCGTGTCATCGCAGCGGCGGGTGCGCCGATCGAATGGGACTCCGTGCGCGCGGGCCGCGAGGTGTTTGCCGAGGGCAACGCGACCGGCGTGTCGGCGGGCGCAATCGAATCGCTCAAGCGCACCGGAGTGTGCCTCAAGGGACCACTCGAAACGCCCATCGGCCACGGCGGCAAGAGCGCGAATGTCACCCTGCGCAAGCTCTTCGAGACCTACGGCAACACCCGTCCCGTGCGTGAACTGCCGGGAATCGTCACACCCTTCAGCGGGCGCGGCATCGATTTTGTCGTGGTGCGCGAGAACGTGGAGGACCTCTACGCGGGCATCGAGCACATGCAGACCGCCACGGTTGCTCAGTGCCTCAAGCTCGTCAGCGAAAAGGGCTGCGAGAAGATTTCGCGCCTGGCCTTCGAGGTCGCCCTCGCGGAGGGCCGCCGCAGCGTCACGTGCGTGACGAAGGCGAACATCATGAAGCTGACGGAGGGCCTCTTGAAGCGGACGTTCGAGCGCGTCGCGTCGGACTACCCGGATATCGAGCCGCGCTACATGCTGGTGGACAACTGCGCGCACCAACTCGTGCGGCAGCCGGAAGCCTTCGACGTGCTGGTCACGACGAACATGAACGGCGACATTCTGTCGGACCTCGCGTCGGGCCTTGTGGGTGGCCTTGGAGTCGCGCCCGGCGCGAACATCGGCCAGGACCTTGCGATGTTCGAGGCCGTGCACGGCACTGCGCCCGACATCGCGGGGCGCGACCTCGCCAACCCGACCGCGATGCTGCTGTCCGCCGTGATGATGCTGCGCCACTTGCGCCTGTTCGAAGCGGCGGACCGCGTCGAAGGTGCCGTGTTGCTGACGCTCGAGCGCGGGCCGCGCACGGGCGACATCGCGGGCAAGGGCGAGCGCGCGGGCACACGCGGCTTCACCGACGCTGTTATCGGCAACTTGGGCAAGGCGCCTTCGGTGTGGAAACCGCGCGCGTACCGTCCGCTGCATCTGCCGGAGGTCGCGATGGGGCCCGACACCTCGCCGGCCGAGCGCATGCGGCCGGTCGGTGCCGACGTGTTCGTCGATTCGAGCCTGTCGCCCACGGCCTTGGGTGAGGACATCGCGGCGCTCGTCGCGGGGTTGCCGATCAAGCTGAAGATGATCTCGAACCGTGGCACGGTCGTGTACCCACTCACAGGCACCCCCACCGATTGCGTCGACCATTGGCGCTGCCGATTTGTGCCGCGCGAAGCGGGGGCCACGTTCACCGACGACATGCTGATCGAAACCCTGCGCCGCCTCGCCCCGACCCACCGCTTCATGCACATCGAAAAGCTGTGCGACGTGGACGGCCAGCGGGGTTACGCGCTCGCGCAAGGCGAGGAGTAGGCCGCGGCGCCGGCGGCGCGTACCAGGCCCGGGACGAGCGCGACCCGCTCCGCCCGGACGCGGCGCAGGGGCCGGGTAGTCTGCTCGACCTTGTGCGAGCCATGGACGATCCGCGACGCCGACGCTGGGAGCGCCTTGAGCACTTCGACCTGATCCATGCGATTGAATCGCGGCCGCCGCGCGCCCGTGCGCTGATCGTCGGCCACGGCGCAACGCTCCCAGGCGTCGCGAGCGCCCTGGAATCGATCGCGGCGGCCCTTGAGCGCCGGGGTGTCGTCGCGTTCACCGCGGACATCACGGGCGCCGCGGGACCGGACGGAACGGCGGTGTGGCCGGAGGGAAGGGCGATCTTGCCCGAAGACGTCGCCGCGTGGGCCGGCCGCGTCGAGTCGCCCTGGACCCTCGCGATCGGCGTCGGACTCGGCGCAGCCATGCTGCTCGCGGCGGCGGCCGACTTGCCGGCGGGGTGCGCGCTCGCCCTCCTCGGCGCACCGCTCGAAGCCACCGCGAAGTCGGCCTGGACGTCGGGGGACCCGGTTCTCGGGCGGGAGCGAACCGTCAGCCTGTGGCCGACGGGTGACCGCGTCGTCGCATCGGCGGTGCTGGACCTGCTCGCGGAGGGCCCTCCGGGCAGGTCGCTCGCCGGAGCGGCGATGGCGCTCGAGCGCCCCCTCCTCGCGATGGCTTTGCCCGGGGACGAGGTCACCGGCCGCGCGCACAGCGAACTCCTCTTTGAACTGGCGCCGCGGCCCAAGACGCTGATCGTCCTCGATGGCGCGGATTTCCAGCTCGGCAACGCGCGCGCGCGCGGACTGGGAGCGCGGCTGGTGGCGGAATGGGCCGAAGAACGTCTGGTCGAGCGCGAGCAGGGACGGTTGCCACGCGCCACCGCCGTGCGCCGGGATTCGGGCTAGCCCCCGGCTGGCCGCACGGGGCCTCACAAGCTCTCAGTCGCCCACGTATCCGAGGCCGGCGAGCTTCGACTTCAGCGCGGGGTCTTCGTTTCCGCGCCGCTTGATGTCCTCAATGAGCGCCGTGAGCTGGGCGTCGCCTTCGTGGCCGAACTCGCGCCGGCCCGCGTCGACGACGTCGAGGGCGATGCTCGCGTCGGCGGCGAAGAGCTTGCCACCGACCGTCGCGAAGTCGCGGGGCTGTATCTGGGCGCGGTGCTCGCGCGCGAGTCTCAAAAAGCGGTCGCGGGCCGCCGCCGGGTCCACCTGGGCGTGCGCTTCCACCAGCGCGATCTGGATCTCCTTCCAGCGCGGCGCCGACGGGTCGGCGGCGAGGCTCGCTGCCGCGCTCTCGAGCAGGGGCAGCGCCCGCGCGCCGTCCCCCGCGTTGAGCGCCTCGTAACCCTGCGTGAGCGCGTCCTCGGGACTGACCGCACTCGAGCCGCAGGCGACGAGCGGAAGGAGGGCGAGGACGGCGGCGAGAATGAGGTGGCGCATGGGAGGAGGAAAAAGGCGGCGGGGGGATTCCGTTCGAGGATAACCCGAAGGGAACGTCCTAAGGTGCCTCGGAAGCGCGCCGACGGCTCGGTTTGTTTGTTGTTTGCGAACGCTGCAAATCGCGTCGTGCGCAACCCTTGCCCGGTCGCGCCTGCGTGCCCTGCCCCAAAGGGGTAAAGTTCTGCGCCGCCCCCACGTGCCGCCCCGTCCCGCACGGGCAGCTCCGTTCCACTTTCTTCCTTCGCGACCGCCCTGACGATGGGACTGTTCGACGCATTCAAGAAAAAGACCGCGCCGGCGCCCAAAGCGCCCCCGCGACCGCTGCTCCGCCCCGGAGCGCTGGCGCCCCACCCCGAGCCCCAGGCCGACAACCACTTCGTCATCGTCATCCTCGATTCGTGCCGCTACGACTCCTTGATGGCGGCGGCGCCCAAGACGCTCGCGAAGCTCGGCAAGATCGAGAAGCGCTACAGCTACGCCTCCTGGACGGCGCCCTCGCACTACAACCTCCTGACGGGACTTCTGCCGCACACGTCGCCGCCGAACGTGTACGCCTCGGAGTACTACAAGGAGGACTTCTACAACTTCAACCAGCGCCTCGGATCGCGCGGCAAGGCCATCGATTTTGGTGCGATGGTGCCGGGGCTTTGGCTGCCGTCGTTCCTGCGCAACAAGCTGGGCTACGAGACCCACGCGCGGGTGTCGTTGCCGGTGTTGAACCCGAAGACGGGCATCAACCGCGACTTCGACAGCTTCCAGTTGATGGACCACCACAATCACATGGCGGCCATGCTGGCGACGATGAAGTTCTCAGCGGATCGCCCGTCGTTCTACATGCTCAACGTGGGGGAGACCCATTACCCCTACGCGAAGCCCGACGAGGACTCGTCCATGTGGCCGCGCATCAGCGGCGTCAACGGCGTCTTCAAGAAGATGAACGACCAGGTCGATGCCGCGGATCCGAAGTTCAAAGAGGATTTCCAGTTCTTCGACCAGGACAAGCTCGACCAGTTGCGCGAGCGCCAGATCGACACCGTGCGCTACTTGGACGGCGTGTTCGAACAGCTCTTCGATGCGCTGCCCACGAACACGCACGTGATCGTCACGGCCGACCACGGCGAGTTGTTCGGGGAAGAGGGATACTTCGGCCACGGCCCGATCATGCACGCCAAGTGCTTCGAGGTGCCGTACGTCGAGGGCAAGGTGCGTTGAGCGCTCCCAAGCAGGGTTTCGTGCTGTGGTTCACCGGGCTTTCGGGCGCGGGCAAGAGCACACTCAGCCAGCACCTCGCGCCGATCCTGCGTGCGCGCGGCATCGCGGTCGAGCTGCTCGACGGTGACGAGGTGCGTGAAAACCTCTCCAAGGGGCTCTCCTTCTCGAAGGAGGACCGCGACACCAACGTGCGCCGCATCGGTTTTGTTGCGAACCTGCTCGCGAGAAACGGTGTGTGCGCGATCACCGCGGCCATTTCTCCCTACACCGCGGTGCGCGCGGAGTGCCGGTCCATGGCCCAAGCGCCGTTCGTCGAGGTTTACGTGAGCGCCCCCCTCGCCGTCGTCGAGGCCCGCGACGTGAAGGGGCTCTACAAACGCGCCCGAGCGGGTGAGATCCCCGTTTTCACGGGGGTCAGCGACCCCTATGAGCCTCCGACGCATCCGGAGGTCGAGGTCGACACCGCGCGGATGGGTGTCGAGGATGCGGCCGAGCTCGTGCTCTCCTACCTGCGCCAGCGGGGCCTCGTCCCGTAAGGGTTAGATCACGCAACGGCCGCGCAGGTCAAAGGGCCGGTTTAGGACGATCGGCGCACCCCGAAAGGGCGCCCTGGGACCTCGCACGCGCCAGCCGCGTCCCGTACATCCCGTTCGGGGCGGTATTCTTCAACGGATTTGCGCCAGCGCCCAACGCCGTCAAGGGACCCCCCGCGACGGCGCCGATAGCCCCGTTTCAGCCAGGGCGCTACGCGGCCGGGCGCCAAGCCCAGGTCTCGACGCCCGCCACGGAGTCCGACGCGACCCGTTTGAACCCCACGAGCCCCACGAGCCCCACGTCGCCGCGATGCCCGCCTGCCCCCGCCCCCTCCGATCGGTCCTCCTCGGAGCCGTTCTGCTCACCGCGGGCGCCGCCCCGGCCTCCGCCTACGTCGGCCCTGGCGCCGGATTCGCGGCCGCGGGCGGAGCGCTGGTCCTCGTCGCGACCTTCGCCCTGGCCCTTGGCATCGTCGCTATCTGGCCCCTGAAGGCGGCGGTTCGCTTCGCGAAGAGCCGCGGCAAAGCGCAGCCGAAGGTCAAGCGCTTCGTGGTGCTCGGTCTCGACGGGTTTGATCCCGGCCTCGCCCGGCAGTTTGCCGCGGAAGGTCGAATGCCAAACTTCGACAAGTTGGCGCAAGAGGGCTGTTTCCACGACCTCGCAACCGCGTACCCGTCGATTTCGCCCGTCGCGTGGTCGAGTTTTGCGACGGGCGTCGACGCATCGCGCCACAACATCTACGACTTCCTGACGCGCGACCCCTGCAACTACCTGCCGACCCTGTCGTCGACGGACGTGCGCAGCCTCCCGCGCACGCTGAACCTCGGCTTCGCCAAGGTGCCGCTTGGAAACCGGGCGATCACGCGCTTGCTCCAAAAGAGCCAGCCGTTTTGGAAGCTGCTCGGCCAGAACTATGTGTGGTCGTCGATCATCCGCGTGCCGATCACGTTCCCGGCGCAGTCGTTCCCGAACGGCACTCTGCTTTCGGGGATGTGTGTGCCCGACCTGCAGGGCACCCAAGGCTCGTTCAGCTTCTACTCGACCAAACCGCGCGCAAGTGACAAGCACATCGGCGGTCAGCAGTTCCAGGTGCGCAAGCAGGGTCAGACGATCGAGTCCAGCCTGACGGGCCCCCACGGATCGGACGGGCACCGGATGAAGCACCCCTTCCGCCTTGACCTCGACCCCGCGTCGGGCACCGCCACGTTCACCGTGGGCGAAGAGCGCGCAACGGTCAAGGTCAAGGAGTACACCCCGTGGATGACGATCGCCTTCGGCAAGGTGACCGGCATCGCGCGCTTTTATCTCCAGGAATGGGATGGCGAGAACGTCGGGATCTACGTGACTCCGATCAACATCGACCCGTCCAATCCGGCGATGCCGATCAGCCACCCGTTTGTCTACTCGATCTACTTGGCCAAGTTGCTGGGGCCGTACGCGACGCTCGGGCTCGCGGAAGACACCTGGGCGCTCAACGAGCGTGTGATCGACGAAGAGGCGTTCCTCGACCAAGCCTGGCTGATCTTCGACGAGCGCAAGAAGCAGCTTTGGGACGTCCTGGAGAAGACCAAGAAGGGCTTCGTGACGGTGGTGTTCGACACTACCGACCGCATCAGCCACATGTTCTACCGCTTCCTCGATCCGACCCATCCCGCGAACCGCGGGCCGGGCGGGGATGCGGACGTCGCCAAGTACAAAAACGTCATCCCGGACCTCTACGGGCGAATGGACACGTTCCTCGGCGAGGTGCGCGCGAAGCTGGGCGACGATCCGGACACGGTCTTCGTCGTGATGAGCGACCACGGCTTCTGCGACTTCCGCCGCTGCGTCAACCTCAATGCGTGGTTGCGCGACGAGGGTTACCTCGTCTTGAAGGACGGCCGTGACACGTCGGGCGATTGGTTCGCGCACGTCGACTGGGACAAGACCCGCGCGTTCACGCTCGGCTTGACGGGCGTTTTTATCAACCGCAAGGGCCGCGAGGCGAAGGGCATCGTCGCGCCGGGGCCGGAACTCGATGGCCTCGCGTTCGAGCTCAAGCACAAGCTTGAAGCCCTGCGCGACCCCGCGACTGGCGCGCGCGTCGTGAAGGAAGCCTTCGTCACCGCAGACATCCACTCCGGTCCCTATGCCGACCTCGCGCCGGAACTGCTCGTCGGCTACGAAAAAGGCTTCCGCCACTCGTGGGACTGCGCGACGGGCGCCGTGTCGAAAGCGGTGTTCACCGACAACACGAAGAGCTGGTCCGGCGACCACTGCGTCGACCCGCGGCTCGTGCCCGGCGTGTTGTGGTGCAACCGCAAGATCAACACGAACACTCCAAATATCCTCGACATGGCGCCGACGGCACTCGATCTCTTCGGCGTGCCGATCCCGCGCTACATGCAGGGCAAGAGCCTGTTCGCGCCGCGCGCAGCGGGCCAGACGGGCGCCGGTGCTGCGCGCACGGCCGCGAGCCCACCGACGGAGACCGCGGACGTCGCCGTTGCGCGCAAACGCCAGGGGGTGAAAGCTTGAAGCTGCCCCGTTGGACCGTTTACCCCGCGCTGGGACTCTTGAGTGTGTTTCTGGTGACGGCGGTGCCTGGACGCGGCGTCGATCCGAACGCTGGCGCAGCCTTGGAAGCCCGCCGCGCGGTGGAGTCGGCTCGTGCCGACCGCTCGGCCGAGAAGTCCGCCCAGCCCGTGCGCGGCATCGGCGAAGAGCCCATCGCGCTGGCGCCTATTGTGCCCCCCGCGGGCGCCGCCCAACGCGCGCAGGCCACGCACGAACGTGTCATCGTCCTCGGCATCGACGGCTGCGACCCAGAAATCCTTGCCGAGGTCATCGCGCGCCATCCGGAGCGCTCCCAAAACCTCGCGTGGCTCTCCGAGCAGGGCGGTGGTATCCACTCCCTCGGCACCAGCACTCCGCCCCAAAGTCCGGTGGCGTGGTCG
Organism: Planctomycetota bacterium; assembly: GCA_038246255.1. Taxonomy (GTDB): domain Bacteria; phylum Planctomycetota; class UBA1135; order UBA1135; genus RI-242. The sequence continues at coordinate 25,577 of JBBRWC010000021.1, read as the reverse complement.
AACTTCATCACCGGCTTGGATCCGGGTGGCCACGGCATCTACGACTTCATCCACCGCGACCTGACAACCCGCGACCTCGCGCCCTCCACGTTGCGCCCGACCGCGAAGTTTTTTGGTCTGATCGAGGGGCAGGAACCGGCGCGCTCGGGCAAGCCGTTTTGGCAATTGCTGGCCGAGAACGGCGTGCCTGCCGACGTTTGGCGCATGCCAGCCAACTTCCCGCCGGAGCGTTCCCTGGGCGTTTCGTTCAGCGGGATGCTGACACCCGCCATCGATTCCGCGTACGGCGAGAGCACGTTCTACACTTCGGATCCGTTCAAGCGTTCCAAGCTTGGTTACCACAAGATCGTCGACGTCGATGTGCGCGGTGGTGTCGTCCGCACGCAGGTCAAAGGTCCGCCGATGGCGAGCGGCGAACAGGCCACGACCCCGTTGACCGTCCACGTCGACAGCGAAGCGAGCGCCGTCGCGATCGAAGGCGGAGACCGCGTCCTGATTGCCCGTGTCGGCGAATGGACGGACTTCGTGCGGTTCAGCTTCGACGCCGAGCCGAACATGCCGTTCCGCGGCGACGTGTCGGGCATCGGTCGCTTTTATCTGCGCAGCCTCGAACCCGAGTTCGAGCTCTACCTGTCGCCGATCAACATCGATCCGTCGAACGCGAGCCCGCCGGTTTCCGAACCCGCCTCCGCGGCGGCCGAAGCCGTGGATGCGGTCGGGCTCTACTACACCCAGGGCATGCCCGAGGACGTGAATGCCCTGAAGCGCCGGCTGCTCGACGACAGTGAGTTCATCGGCCAGAGCGAGATGGCGTACCTTGAGAGTCTGCGCCTCCTGGACCATGCGCTCGACCGGCACCTTGGCGAGCCGCGCGGCGGACTGATGTTTTTCTACGTCAGCACGGTCGATCTCATGTCCCACATGCTGTGGCGGCACGTCGACCGCACGCACCCGCACCACGAGACCGAACTCGCCGCAGTCCCCACGGACGGATGGTCGCGCCGCGCGGGCAGTCGACTGGGGGACGTGCTCGACGACATCTACCTGCGCGTCGATCCGATCATCGGACTCGTGCGCAAGCGCATGGGGGACACACCCTTCACCCTCGTGCTGATGAGCGACCACGGCTTTGCGCCCTACGCGCGCAAGTTCTCGCTCAACACGTGGCTCTTTGAGCAGGGCTACCTCGTCCTCGGTGCAGGCGTGGAACGCAACCCAAAGACGGGTGCTTTCGGCCGCCGTGATGCGAAAACCGGCGAATGGAGCCCGGCGCGGTTGTCGATCGGGCAGAAGGGAGTCATCGACTGGGAGCGCACGCGGGCCTACGGGATGGGCTTCAACGGCCTCTACTTGAACCTCGAAGGTCGCGAGCACAGCCCCACGGGTCCGGTTGCGCCGGGCGCGGAGGCCGACGCGCTGCTGGCCGAGATCAAAGCCAAGCTCGAGGCCGAACGCGACCCGCTCGACGGCGCCGCACTCGTGCTGCGCGCCGACATCGCCCGGGACACGTTCAAGAACCAAGAGCGCATCGCGGACGCCCCCGACATCCTGGTCGGTTACGCTTCGGGCTACGGCAACTCGGACCAGGCGGCCCTGGGGGAGATCGAGGCGAGCGTCCTCGCAGACAACATGGGCGGGACGTTCAACGGCAGCCACCTGATGGCTCCCGAGGTTGTGCCCGGCGTGCTGCTCTCCACCCGGCGCGTGCGCCCGGGAGCCCACGATCTATGCGACCTGACCGTCGAGTTCCTGGCGCGCTACGGCGTGGCGCCGGGACCCGGCATGCACGGCGCCCCCGTGCTTGAGTGAACGCTCAACCACGACCCGCCGTTACACTTGCCGGCAATACGATAAACTGGCAATACAATAAACCGGCAATACGATAAACCGGCAACTTAAGAGGGACACGGAACATGTTCGGCGGCAGCAACAAGATCAAGCTCGACAAGGACCTCATCGACCGCGTGAAGCGTGTCGCGGAAGTGGCGGGGTACGCCTCCCACGAGGAGTTCATCGTGCACATCATCGAACGCGAGCTCGCCCACTTCGAAGGGGCGACCACCGACGAGGACATCACCCAGAAGCTGCGCGGGCTGGGTTACATCAGTTGACCGCGGCCGCGCGGGATTGCTCGCGCTCGCCGGCCCGCATGCTGCCTTCTTCCGACCTCGCCCGACCCCCAGCCGCCCCCCGATGAACACCTTGAACCGCGTCACCACCGCGGTGTTCGACACGATCCTCGGCCCCATCGCGGGGCTGGGTGCATTGTGGGTCGTGACCCTCGTCGGCGCGCTCTTCGTGGTGCCCGCCCTCGTGCTCTTCAAGCACATCAGTTGGCAACGCGGGATCAAGGGCGCGAAAGAGCGCATCAAGGGCCACCTGATTGCGATCCGCATCTACCAGGACGACTTGGCGGTTGTGGCGTCTTCGGTCGGGCGGATCCTGGTGCGCAACACGCAGTACCTGGGCCTCAACTTCGGGCCGCTGCTGCCGTTGCTGCCGCCCTTCACACTGGTGGTCGCCCAACTCGCGACGCGCTACGGCTTCGAACCCCTCGCCGTAGAGACGCGTCCCGCGGCCGAACTGCGCATGGGGGACGGGACGATGCTGGAGGTCCGCTTCGCGCCGGGACGCCTGGCGGAGGCCGGGGGCCTCGTGGTGGAGCTCCCCGCTGGCCTCGAGGCGATCACCCCGCTCGTGCGCTCCCCGGGCGCAGGCGTGGCCTTCCAGGAGGTCGTCGCGCGGCAGGTGGGGGATTGGACCGTAACCCTACGGACCGGCACCGGCGAGGTCCAAACGAAGCGCGTGGTTGTGGGGGTCGCCCCGACGGGTGCGTTCCAGCCCGAGCGCGTGCGCTCCTTCTGGGCCGCCTGGTTATGGCCGGCGGAGCCCATGTTGCCCGCCGACTCGGCTTTCGAACGCATTGCAATCGCTTACCCTGAGCGCCCCTTGCCCTTCTCGCCCGGGGGGCCAATAGGAGTGATGATCGTGTTTTTCCTCGCGTCGGTGGTCTCGGGTGTGGTCGTGCTCAAGGCCTTCCGCATTCAGATCTGATCCCGCTCGGCCGATTCACTCCTTGCGTGTACTCCCCGCTCCTCGAACGCGCCCTCGCGACCTGCGTGACCGCGCACGCGGGCCAGTGTCGCAAGGCCGACCGCGCGATGCCCTACGCCGTGCATCCCGTGCACATGGCGATCCTGCTGACGCGCTTTGGGGTCGACGAGGAAGTCATCGCGGCCGCGCTGCTCCACGACGTGCCCGAGGACTGCGCGGGTTGGACCGTGGAGCGCGTCCGGTTGGAGTTCGGCGCGCGGGTCGCGGGCATCGTCGCCGAGCTGACCGAAAACAAAAGCCACTCGTGGGAGCAGCGCAAACACGATGCGATTGCCCACGTGCCGCACCTGACCCCCGACGCGGCGACGATCAAAGCCGCCGACCAGCTCCACAACCTGACCACCCTGCGGCGCCAGTTGAGCGAGGCGCGCGACCCCGAACACACGTGGGCGCGTTTCAACGGCGGCCGGCAGCGCACGCTCGTTGTCGCGCGAGACCTGGCGACGGCGCTTGTCGCGCGGATCGACCCGCGCCTTGGGCGGGCGCTGATGGCCGCGGTGGACGCGCTCGAGGCCGAGGCGGCAGAGTCGCGCTCCGCCTGACGCCACCGGAGTCAGGCTCCGGTCAGGCGGGTGCGCTTTCGCGCAGCGCAGCCATGACGCGCTCGAACAGGTGCGGCCGGCACACGACGATCTCGTCGTTGCGCGGATCGGCTTGGTTGTAGTGCTGGTCCGAGCCGTCGATGCGGCAGACCCGCCACCCCGCGGCGCGCGCGATCGCTTCGGGCGCGCAGGTGTCCCACTCCTTGAGGCCCTGCTTGTGGACGTAGACGTCCGCTGCGCCGAACAGCAGCTGCGCCACCTTGAAGCCTACGCTGCCGCAGGGCACCAGTGTCGTTGCGCCCAGCGCGCGCCCGAACGCGTGGATCCAATCGGGGGTGTGGCTGCGGCTCACCATCATGCGCAAGGGGCCGCCCACGGGGCTTTGTCCGGCGAGGTTCCGCGGTGCGTCCCCCTCGGTCCCAAGGACCTGCGCCTGCGCGGTGCCGGGCGCGCACGTTCCCACAAGGACGCGCGCAACGGCGGGCAGCGCGACGGCCCCGAGCACCGGCCGCCCATCGAGGCAAAGGCCCACGTGGACCGCCCAGTCAAGGCGGCCGCTGCGGTACTCCTTGGTCCCGTCGAGCGGGTCGACGATCCACACCAGCCGTTTCGAGCGCCGCTCCGGGGAGTCCGCGGTTTCTTCGGACAGGATGCCGTCGTCCGGATAACGCCCGAGCAGCGCCCCCTGCAGATACCCGTCCGCGGCCTGGTCGCCGACGTCGCCGAGCACGGCCGCGTCGGTCCAGCGCCCGCTCGCGCGCAGCGCGAGGACCCGCCGTCCGGCTTCGGCGGCGATCTGTGCGGCAAACGCGAGGCGCGTGCTGAGTGCGGCGGGATCGATGGGCGGCTCCATTCGCGCAGTCTAAGGCGGCGCCGTGCCTCGCTGCCGTCAGTTGGGGGTGGACGCGGCCGCGCGGGGCCCGTTCCACGACGAGTATCCGCCGGCGAGGTTCAAAAGTCCGCGGCGGCCGGTCGACTCGAGGAACTCGCACGCCGCGGCCGAACGCCCGCCCGCGGCGCAATAAACCAGCGTGGGGCGATCGTCCTTGGGCAGCTCCGCGAGGCGTCCCTCCAGTTGGTCCACAGGGATCAGCTGAGCACCCGGGAGGATCCCCGAAGCGGTCTCCTGGGGTGTGCGCACGTCGAGCAGGTGCACGCGGCCGGATTCGACGAGGGCGAGCGCTTCGCGGACGTCCACGTCCTTCCAAAGCCGTCCCTCAAGGACTTGATCGCGGGAAAGCACTTCGCCCGCGGCGATTTCCGCCAGCAGCCGCCGCTGCGTCGCGAGCTCCGCGCCGAGTTCACCCTTCAGGTTCTCGACGCGGCGGCGCAGCTCCTGGCGCACGTCCTCTACGAGCTTTGAGCCTGCGTCCTGGGAGCGCTTGCGCACCGCGATCGAGTGGTAGACGAGGGCGAGGATGACACCAGCGAGGAAGTAACTCATGGTTGTGCCGGAGCGCGGCGGCGGAAGAGGGCGACCGAGGCGGTGAAGCCGTGGAGGAAATTCTGACCGTCGACCGGGCCGATTTCGCCGGCCGCGAAAAAACCCGCGACGGGGGTGCCCACTCCGAGGCTCGCGTGGACCGACGTGGCGTCGTGGTCCGCGACTCCGAACATCCGCTTGCCGCGCCCATTGCACGAGAACAAGAGCGCGCCCTGGGGTTCGTCCACGGCGCCCGCGCGGGCCAGCAGATGCCGCAGATCTTCGCCTGCGCTCACGGCGTCGCGCACGAGGAACTGCACGGTTTGGCCCCGCCGCACCTGGTCGCCGACGGCGATGGCGCGCTCCTTTGGCTGAATGCCCATCAGGCCGCGCACGAGGAAGTCGCCCCGATCGAACTCGCTTTTCTTGGGATCAAGCGCGAGGCCGACAAAAGGCGCGCGCTGCAACAGGTGGCGTTCCTCCGGCGGCAGCTCACCCAGGGTCTCCATCAGCACGTCGACCGCGGGCCGTCCCCCGAGCTTTTGGATCAGGTTTTCGTGGCACGCGGTGATGACCCACGGGCGCCCGACCGGGCGGCAGCCCTGGCTCACGACGGGCTGGATGCCCATCGCACCTCGCAGAACCACGCCGACCGCACCCTCGTGCACAATTCCTTCGTCGCCGATCAGCGCACCCTGTCCCGGGCGCTGGGCGCCGCTCGCCAAGCCGCCGACGATGGGCACGCCAGGGTGTTCGCCGTTCAGGCGCGCGAGGAACGCGTCCACCGGGAAGCTGAACGGGTCGCCGAAGATCAGGGCGCTTGTCTCCCCCGCGGAGCCGAAATCGGGCATGCCCGTGAACAGCACTTCGTCCTCGGGTCCGGGGACCGCCCCGAGCCTGAACGGCTCGACCGAAGTTTCCGGAAGTTTCGCCGCCCACAGCGCGAGCCCGGGCTCACCTTCTGCCTCGCGTGCGTCGGCGAGGACGGCCTGCGCGGTGCAACCGACCACATGCCGCGCGCGGGTGGCTTCCGCGAGCCGCGGGCCGAGCTCCGCCAGGGTTTCCACGTGCTCGTGGGTCGCGAAAACGACGAGCAGATCGGGCGCGGCGCCCGCGAGTCCTGCGGCCAGTTGCTCAAGGGCTTCGCCTTCGGCCCGCGCGGGCTCGGGCTGGGTCGAGAGGGCGGAGGCAAAGCGCGCGGGGGTCATGGCGGGGGTCGGGACGGGGATGGAGCGGAAGGGCCGGAAACGCCGATGCAAGGGCGGGCTCCGGATGGCAAATTGAGTCGCCATTTTGGGGCTTGGAGCCCCCGACTCCCAAGGCCGCCGTCAAGGGACGCGGCGCCAACCGCCCTCGCGGCGTCCACCGCCCTGTGCGCAAGGACGCCGCCCGCCCCGCCGCCCGCGCGCCCTGGGACACCCTTCGCACCATGACCAGCCTCCCGAACACCCGCGCCGAACTTCCGCTGCAACAACAGGAAAGCGTCGTGATCCGCTTTGCTGGCGACTCCGGCGACGGCATGCAGATCACCGGCAACCAGTTCACCGACACGTCGGCGTTCGTCGGGAACGACCTTGCGACCCTGCCGGACTTCCCCGCGGAGATCCGCGCCCCCGTCGGCACGCGGCCGGGAGTGTCGGGGTTCCAGGTGCGTTTCAGCTCGGCCGACGTGCACACGCCGGGCGATCAGCCCGACGTGCTCGTCGCGATGAATCCGGCGGCGTTGATCGTCAACATCCGCGACTTGAAGCCGGGCGCGATCATCGTGCTGAACACCGGCAACTGGGGTGAGGTCGACCTGAAGAAGGCGAAGCTCGACATCGATCCGCGCAAGAGCGGTGTGCTCGATGGCTTCCGCGTCATCGAGATCGACATCAACACACGGGTCAAGGAGGCCCTTGCTTCCTCTGGGCTGTCGTCGAAGGACGTCCAGCGCTGCAAAAACTTCTACACCTTGGGTCTGATGTACTGGCTGTACAGCCGGCCGCTCGAACCGACGCTGAAGTGGCTCGAGAAGAAGTTTGCCAAGTCGCCGGAGCTCGTCAACGCGAACCAGACCGCGCTGCGCGCTGGCTACAACGCGGGGGATATCCACGAGCACTTCCAGACGCGTTACGCGGTCGCGCGCTGCGAAACGATGCTGCCGGGCACCTACCGCAACATCATGGGCAACCAGGCGCTTTCCCTGGGCCTCGTGGCGGGTGCAAATCTCGCGCGCCTCAAGATCTTCCTCGGGTCCTACCCGATCACACCGGCGTCGGACATCCTGCACCAGCTTTCGTCCTACAAGGACCACGGTGTCATCACGATGCAGGCGGAGGACGAAATCGCCGCGATTTGTTCGGCGATCGGCGCCGCGTTTGCCGGGCAACTTGGCATCACGACGACGTCCGGCCCCGGCATGGCGCTCAAAACCGAAGCCATGGGCCTTGCGATCTCGACCGAGCTCCCGCTTGTCATCGTCGACATCCAACGCGCCGGACCGTCGACGGGCATGCCCACCAAAACCGAGCAATCGGACCTCTTGATGGCGGTGTTTGGCCGCAACGGCGACGCACCTATGCCCGTCGTGTCGTGCTCGACGCCAGCGGACGCGTTTGAGTGCGCCATCGAAGCCGTGCGCATCGCAACGCAGTTCATGACGCCGGTCATCCTCCTGTCGGACGGTTACATTGCAAACGGTTCCGAGCCGTGGCGTCTGCCGAAGATGGCGGATCTCGTGCCCTTCCCCGCCGTGTTCCGCACCGACCCCGAGGGTTTTCACCCGTTCCTGCGCGACGCGCGCGGTGTGCGCCCGTGGGTCAAGCCGGGCACGAAAGGTCTCGAGCACCGCATCGGCGGCCTTGAGAAGGACGCGGACTCGGGCAACATCAGCTACGACGCGAAAAACCACGAGCGCATGACGAACCTGCGGCACCAAAAGGTGCTCAACGTGCGCGACACGATCCCGACACCGGCCGTGTTCGGGCCGGAGCAGGGGGATCTCCTGGTGTTGGGCTGGGGTTCGACCTATGGATCGATTCGCAGCGCGGTGGACCTCGTCCAACGCCAGGGCAAGAGCGTGGCCCAGATCCACATTCGCCACGTGTGGCCGATGGCGAAGGGCCTGGACGAAATCTTCGCGCGCTACCGCACGGTCCTCGTGCCGGAGCTCAACATGGGTCAGATGACGCGCCTGTTGCGCTCGGAATACCCAGGTATCCCGTTCTTGTCCTACCCCAAAGTCCAAGGCCTGCCGTTCACCACGACAGAGCTGGTCGAACGCATCCAGACGATCCTGGGCTGAGCCCGAGGGCCCGGGGGCAACCCGCGGGCAGCGAACCATGAGCGACACGAACATTCTGACCAAGAAGGACCTCAAGAGCGATCAAGAGGTCCGCTGGTGCCCCGGCTGCGGCGATTACTCGATCCTCAACAGCATGCAGGCCGTCCTCGCAGGGCTGGGTATCCCCAAAGAGGAGTTTTGCATCGTCTCGGGCATCGGTTGTTCGAGCCGCTTCCCGTACTACATGAACACGTACGGGTTCCACACGATCCACGGCCGTGCTCCGGGCATCGCGACGGGGGTGAAGATCGCCAACCCGAACCTGTCCGTGTGGATGATCACCGGCGACGGCGACGGGTTGTCGATCGGCGGCAACCACATGATCCACATCCTGCGCCGCAACGTGGACGTCAAGATCCTCCTGTTCAACAACCAGATCTACGGCTTGACGAAGGGCCAGTATTCGCCGACGTCGCCGGCGGGATTGCGCACCAAGTCCTCGCCCTACGGCTCGGTTGACCGCTCGTTCAATCCGCTGAAGCTCGCGCTCGGCGCGGGTGCGACGTTTGTCGCGCGCACCATGGACACGCATCCGAAGCACATGGAGCAGGTGCTGCTCGAGGCGGCGACCCACCGCGGATCGGCGTTTGTCGAGATCTTCCAGAACTGCGTGATCTTCAACGACGGTTGTTTCGACGCCGTCGCGGGCCGCAAGGTGCGCGACGAGCGCACGGTCGACCTGCGCGCCGGTGAAGCGATGGTTTACGGCGACAACCACGACAAGGGCATCCGCCTCGACGGGTTCGACGTGCGCGCGACGAGCGCGGCCGAAGCCGGCGTGTGGGATCCCACGGTGGTCAGCAGCGCGCCTGCGACCGTGCTCGCGGAGCTCGACGGTCGCGAAGACCTGCCGACGGCGGTGGGTCTGTTCCGGCGTGTGAATGCACCCGTGTTCGACCAGGACGTCCACGCGCAGGTGCGAGCGGTGCTCGAGCGCAAGGGTCCGGGCCGCCTCGAGGATTTGCTCTACACGAAGGACGCCTGGACGGTGTCCTGACGCGGGTTTTGGCCGGCGCACAGGGGTCACGGCGCTTCGGGCTCGTCACGAGCCCCGCGAGCGTGCTGCACGACACGGGCGCCGGCCATCCCGAGCGCCCAGCGCGCCTCGCGGCGGTGCTGTCGCGGCTGGGAGCGAGCGGCCTCGTCGCGCAGCTCGAGCGCGAAGAGAGCCCCGCGGCTTCGCTCGACGCGCTGCTGCGTGTGCATCCCGCGGATTACGTGCAGCGTGTGGAAGCGCGCATCGCGCAAGGAGCAACCTGGGTCGACACCCCCGACGCGAACGTCGGACCGCGCTCGTTTGAAGCGGCCCTTGGCGCGGCGGGGGCGGCGCTCCACGCGGTGAATCGCATCGCAACTGGCGTGTGGCGCCGCGCATTTGTCGTCGCGCGCCCGCCGGGGCACCACGCCGAAGAATCGTTGGCGATGGGTTTTTGCCTGTTCAACAACGCCGCGATCGCGGCGCGCGCGGCGCAGGCGCTGCCCGGGATCGAGCGTGTGGCGATCGTCGATTTCGACGTGCACCATGGCAACGGCACGCAGCACATCTTCGAACGCGACCCCACGGTGTTCTACGCAAGCTTGCACCAGTTTCCGCACTACCCGGGCACCGGCGCGGCCTCCGAACGGGGCCGCGGGTTGGGCGAGGGATTCACGCTTAACTGCCCCCAAGCGCCGGGAACCGGCGATCGCGACTGGCTTACCGCCTTCGACGACCTGGTGCTGCCCGCGCTCGATGCCTTTCGGCCCAGTTGGGTGATCGTGAGCGCAGGTTTTGACGCCCACCGCCTCGACCCACTGTCAGACACGGTCGTGACCGAAGCGGCATTCGCACACATGACTCGCGGTCTCGTCGAGGTCTCCGAACGCCACGCAGATGGCCGCATTCTGAGCCTGCTGGAAGGCGGCTATAGCCTCGAAGGCCTGGCACGCTCGAGCGAAGCGCACGTTTCCGCCCTGCTCGGCAGCGGCTGACCCGCAGGCGCCTGCGAGGAAGCGCCCAAGCCAGCCGGGAACGCGGGCCTCCAGGCCCGCCTTGGAGCGTGATGGGAGCCCGATCAAGCGATGGGCTCGCTCCAAGGCGGGCTGGACGCCCGCGCACCCATCGCGCAGAGCCGTTCGAAGTCCGGCTCTTGCTATTTGAAGAGCGCCCTTGCCATCGAAGCGCTGCCCTCCGAACGCCGCCCGGCGCACCGCACGCGACTCGTGACCCTGCGCGCCGAAACCCGCGAGCCCGACGGCACCTGGAACGACCGCATCTTCCCGCGCAGCCCCTCCTACGGCACCACCATGGCGCTGCTCGTCCTTGTGGCCCCGGACCTGCCTCCAATCCCGGAATGGACCTTGCCCAGCAAGGACATCGCAAAGGAGTCCCCGCCGCACGGCGACTGAGCGTCCTGAGCACCGGCGGGTTTCGGGTCGCGGTGGCATCGCGGCCCCGTGTGGGCTCGACAGACAAGAGCAGTCGGGGTCCGCTGAACCGCACGCGCCGGCGCGGGGCACAGATTCAGTGGGGTGTGGACTGTTCGCGCAAGCGCGGAGCGAGTTCCTGGACGATGCGCTCTGCGATGATCTGGTTGCCCAGTTCATTGAGGTGGCCGTCGCCCACGTTCAGACCGCGACCGGCGAGGATCTCTGTGAGCATGGCCTGATCGACGGAGAAAACGCCGAAGCCGAGCTCCACGCCCGCCTCGTGCAACCGCCGGGTGAGGTGAGTCGTGTAGGGGGCGGCGTCCGGTTCACCGTGTTTTTCGATCCCGTCCGGCAGCGGGAGACCGGGCGTGTAGAGGTACTGGTCGTGGTAGTGCGCGATGTTGAACGCGATCAGCGGCACAGCGCGCGCGCGGCACTGTTGCGCGAGCCGCCCGAGGAGATGGTGTGTGACCGCACCGGGGTTCACCAGTTCGTCGCACAGCGCGCGCACACCCTGGTTCATGGTCTCGAGCACCACCTTCTGCTCGGGCGTGAGGTCGGCTTGGGTCCGTGGGAACGCCAAACGCTTGAGGACCTGCGCCGCGCCGGCCCGCGCGAGGCGCGCTTCGGCGTCCGGCGGGTAGAGCGACTGCAGCAGCGCGGAATGCGCGTACAGCCACTCGTCGGGAGCCATTGTGCGTTCCGACCCGTCGGCCGTCGCGGTTTGATTCGGAGGGGGAACGGGCTGTCCGCGCAGCTCCCATCCGCCGTTCGCGCCAGGCCGGAATACCGGTTTGCGCTGCGCCATTGTCCCGTTGTGGTCCAGGCTGTTGCCCTCGACGTCGTTCAGGATGAAGCACAAAAGCACGAGGTCGGGGTTCCAGTTGTCGACCTCGTTTTCGAAGCGGAGCAACTGCTGGTCCGTGCTGTAACCCGGCACTCCCAGGTTGATGAACTCGACTTTTGGACCGAGAGCCCGTTCGGCGAGCGCCGCGAACTCCCGCTCGTCGTCCACACCCCAACCCCACGCGAGCGAATCGCCTAGCAGCAGCACACGCTTTGTGCCCGGCGCTTTTGCGAGCGATCTCTCGCGCCCGCGCTGGCCGTAGCTGTTGTGGCGGATGACGTAGTGGAAGAGCGGTGCCACAACACGGGTTTTCACACCCGGCTTGTTCACCCAGCCGTAGTCAGGATCGTGGATCGCGATCGCGTCCACGGGGCGTCCCGTCGGCAGCAGCCCAGCGGCGAACCGCGGCCCAAGATGCACACGCGCGCCAATTTCGAGTCCAGTACCAAGAACCGCGCACACGAACACCGTCGTGAGCAGGCCATAAACCGCGCGCCGCCACGGCGGAATCCAGCACGTCGTCCCGCGGACGCCGACCGACGACGGGCGCGACATGGAACTCAAAAGATCGGGTACGTGTGGGACGGAGTCGAAGCGCTACCGCAGAACACGGCCCAGGCCGCGGTGCTGAGGACTGCGGCGATCGGCAGGAGATACCAGGCGGGGTGATGGCGCAAAAAATGCCGGTACTCGCGCCAAACGCCGACCGGCGCGGTGTCTGCGGGGTATTTGCCGGGCTGCATGGGGCGGTGGGAGGCGTGGACGCGGCGGTCGGCCCCCAAATTTACCACCCCCGGGGGGCCCGTGGGTTCCGGGCCCCGCACGGATATCAACGCCTCTGGCGACTCGGTCCGCGGACCCATTTGTGCAGTTCGACGGCGGCAAACACCGCCGACGACACGAGGACAGCACGCCCCCAGTCGAGCAGGGAAAGCGGCATCACCCGCAGCACACCTGGGTGGGGCCAAAGTTCAAGGCACCCGCGTGCAGGGTGATGGCCGCGACCTGCGAAAGGATCAAAAAGCGGTTCGAGAACGGTGAGAGCGAGAGCGCGGAGCGGTGCTCCGAACGGGAGCTTCCGACGTGGAACGCCATGGCGGTGACGAGCCCCGTGAGAGCAACGTTGCGGGCGTACACCTCGCCGCGCCCCGTCTCCAGCGCGTCGATGAACAGCCAGAGTACACACGCGGCCATTACCGCGCCCGCGAGCGCGGCGCGCTCCCTCAAAAGGCGCGAAACGATCGGTTCGTTCCGCGGTCGCGGGGGACGGTCAAGGACTCCGCGCTCTTTGGGCTCGAACGCGAGCGCCACATCCTGTAGCCCGTTCGTGGCGAGGTTGAGCCAGAGCAATTGCGCGGGAAGAAGCGGCAGCGGAAGCCCGAACACGAGGCTCAACGGAATCACGATCAGTGTGGAAACGCCCGTCGACACGAGAAAAAAGGTGACCTTGCGGACGTTGTCGAACGTCACGCGGCCTTCTTCGACGGCCGCGTGGATCGACACGAAGTTGTCGTCGGCCAGAACCATGTCGGAGGCTTCGCGCGCGACGTCCGTGCCCGAGCGCCCCATCGCGACGCCGATGTCCGCGTGCTCCAGCGCGGGTGCGTCATTGACCCCGTCGCCGGTCACCGCGACGACGTGACCGATCGCCTTCGCGGCTTCGACCACACGAAGTTTGTGGCCCGCGGTCACGCGCGCAAAAACGCTTGTCGTGTGCAACTTTCTTGCGAGCTCGGCATCGTCGATCTGCTCGAGCTCCGCACCGGTCATCACACCGGCGTCACCCGGCTGCGCGATGTGCAACTCGCGCGCGATGGCCCACGCCGTGACCGCATGGTCGCCGGTGATCATGACAACTCGGATGCCCGCGGCTTGACACGCCCGGATGGCGTCGGCGACACCTTGCCGCGGCGGGTCGAGCATGCCCACAAGGCCGAGGAGTTCGAGGCCGCGGGGATCACCGCCCGAGTCGTCGCCATGCGCGAGCGCAAGTACACGTAGCCCGCGTCCGGCCATCCGCTCCGCCTGCGCCAGCACCGCGTCGCGATCGAGCGCCGCGTCGCGATCGAGCGCCGCGTCGCGATCAAGCGCCGCGGAGGCTGAACCGCTGTGGCCCGCGCGGCGGTCGCACATCTCGAGGATGCGTTCCGGGGCGCCTTTCGCGAACAGTCTTGGTTTTCCCGCGAAGTCGCGCACACTGGCGGCGTAACGGCGCTCGGATTCGAACGGGATTTCGCGCAGCGAGGGGTACACCACACGGGCCCGCTCGGGATCGATCCCAAGCCGTGCGGCGGCCACGAGGAGTGCCGTCTCGGTGGGGTCGCCAAGGAGCTCGAGCGTGCCGCCCGTGCGCACGAGTTCCGCTTCGTTCGCGAGCACACACGCGAGCGCTGCAAGATCCTGCGGGCTCGCGGCTTCACCGGGAACTTCTCGCGCATCCCGCGCGATGGCGGCGACGTCGAAGTCGCTGGTGAAGGCGTGGGTGCCCGACGCGCTCCACAGCTCGAGCACCGTCATTCGGTTCTCGGTCAGCGTCCCGGTTTTGTCGGAGCCGATCAGGCTCGTGCTGCCAAGCGTTTCGACGGCATTTAGGCGCCGCAAAATCGCGTTGCGCTTCGCCATGCGCCGCACCCCGACCGCGAGCGCCACCGTCAGGACAACCGGCAGCCCCTCCGGGATCGCGGCGACGGCGAGCGCGACTGCGACGAAGAACATCTCGGGCGCCGGGCGCCCGAGCCCGATGCCGAGCGCAAACGTCGCAACGCAGGCGATGGCCACCACGGCGCCGATTTGCTGCGCAAATCGCCGCATGCGCACTTCCAACGGCGACAAGCGGGGGCCCGCATCACGTACGACGGCGGCGATGTGTCCGATCTGAGTTGCTGCGCCCGTGGCGACGGCCAATCCGCGCGCGCGGCCGCTCGCTACGCTGCTGCCCGTGAACGCGAGGTTGCGCCGGTCGGCGAGCGCCGTGTCCGCAGCGAGGACATCGAGGGACTTCGAGACCACCGTCGATTCGCCCGTGAGAAGGGACTCGTCAACGCGCAACTCGATCGTGTGAATCAGCCGCAGGTCCGCAGGGATTCGATCCCCCGACTGCAGCAGCGCAACGTCCCCCGGCACGACGTCAGCGCCGTCGATATCAACTTCGCGGCCGTCGCGCAGCACACGTGCGTGGGGTGCGACGAGCTTGATCAGCGCCCGAACCGACGCTTCGGCGCGGCGCTCTTGCGGATAGCCGATGGCGGCGTTGAGGGCCAACACCGCCGCGATCACCCCTGAGTCCATGAACTCGCCGAGCGCCAACGTGATGACGGCGGCGACGAGGAGGATCGCGATCAGTGGGCTCTTGAACTGGTTCAAGAGCGTGGTGAGGCGGGCCGGCGGAGCGGTCTCCGTCAGCCGATTGGGTCCCGTAAAGCGTCAGGCGTTTGGCCGCTTCGACAGCGCTCAATCCGCGTGCGTCTGAGCCCAGTTTGCGTGCGGCGTCTTCGGCACTTAATGCGTGCCAGTCCACCGCGGCGCGGTCCTGGGGTTCGTGGCGGACGGATGCGCTCATGGGCCCAGTGTGTGTTCGCGCTCGCGTGTGGGTTCGGCGGGCGCTGCGCCGCTGGGATCGAGGAACAGGCCCGCGTCCGTGGGAGGTCCACCCAGCAGCCACGCGAGCGCGCGGCGGGCGACCGGCACAGGCACTCCCGCGCCCGCGCTGGCGTCGAGGGGGACGCGAGTGTTGTCCCCCAGATGCAGCTCGAACCGCAGGTCGGTGGCCTCAGGGTCCGCCAACTCGACCAGGCTGGGCCCCGGCGCAAGGCGCAGCGTGAACGCACCCGTGGCGCTGTTGAACGCGAGCTCGGGGCCGAGTCGGCGTGCGAGCCAGTGCGCTTCCAACACACTGCGCACGAGCGCCAGCGCGACCGGCCCCGGGTCCGCGAGGCCTGGCAGGTGTCCGCGCGCGAGATGGTCCGCCAGCCCGATCAGCGGGCTTTCGCGCTCGAGCGCCGCCATTTCTCCCGCCGGCCGCCACAGGAGCCGAGCCGCGGCGCCACTGCGCGCCACGTGCCACACGCCGTCGCGCTGCAAGAGTCGCGTCCGGCTGAGCAATCGCTGCCACGTGCGCGGTGCGCGCCGTTCGAGCTCAGCCTGCAACTCCGCCGGCACGAGCGCTTCGACGTGCAGGTCCCCGTGCGCGCTTTCCTGCCCGCGGCTCATCAGCAACACATCCACGTCCTGGGGCAGATCCACGTCGCACCACGGCGAGCGCACGTCGGCGAGCCGCCGCGCGCGCGGGATGGCGCGCCACGCTTCCAGGTCGCGATCGGCATCGACAACCGCGATCCGCACACGCGCGCGTGCCTCGGTGCCCGCGGGCGCGCCGGGCGCGGGTGCGGCCAGGTGCCCGTGTGCAAAGACGATGCGCAGGTTCACAGGGTCGCTCCACGGTCTTCACCGCTGTCACCGTCGTCGCGCCCGAGTGCGTCGAGGTCGACCTGCGGCCCGTTCGGATCGCGGGCGCACTCGAGCAGGTACACGGCGCTGGCGACGCGCCGTTCCAGCCGCGGTCCAAGCGGTCCGTCGAAGCTGAACTCCAAAAACTCCGGGCCGCGGGGTGGAGCGCTCCACTGTTCGGCCTCGAAACGCGCGAGCGGCGCGAGCAACGACGCGCTGGACCCGTCGGGCGCCGTGTGTGCGATGTCGAAGGCGATTCCCGCCGGATCGCGCGCGAGCGCCAGTTCGAGGACGTGTCCATCGTCGCTCTCTTTGCGGCCGCCCGCGCCGTGAACAAACGCACCCGCGAGCACCGTCCGTGCGCCCTCCCAAAGCTCCTGCCGACGATCGCCCGCGACGTCCGCACCGCCGCTGTCCCGCGCCGTGCCGAGCCAATCGAAAACGGGGCCGCCCACCGCGGTGCCGAAAGCTTCGGCGGCGAGCCGCGCCAGTCGCAGCGCCTCGGGCGGCACGTCGCCGACAGCTCGCACGGACGGTGTAGCGGCCCGCCAATCGATCCCGACGGCGACGCGACCGGCCAGCGGGACGAGGCGCCGCGTTCGCAGGCGATAGACGCCGCCGCCGGGTGCGCGCCACACCGAGCGAAGTTCGCGGGCGAGCGCGGCCGTTGGCTCGGGGCCCACGAACCACACATCGAGGAGGCGCTCCGACGGCGGTTGCCCCGGCGGTGGGAGCACGTCCGCGTGCGCCGCGAGGTCCATCAGCGCAGCAACGCCGCGCCCGTGCTCCGGCGCGAGCAGCGTCCCGAGGCGCGGGACCCCGAGCGGCTTGGCGGAGACGTCGTTGGAACGCCCCGGCGGCGCCCGCGCGGTGCTGGAGTGCTCAATTCCGGGCCGCTCGACGCACAACCGCGTCGGATCGCACAAAGCAGCGATGCGCCCGTCTGCGCGGCGCCGGACCGCAAGCAGCGGCAAAAGGCCGCCGGTGTCTTCGACGGCCGCGAACAACAGGGGCCGACTCACCTTCCGGGGCCCCCGAATGCGACGAACAACAGGTAGTACTGCGCGCCGCGGGCGCGCACGAACACGACGCGGTCGCGCCCGCGCTCCAATTCGATCGGCGTCGGTTCGTCGCTGTCGGAGCGCCACATCAGCTGCCAGCGTTCCCGTTCGGGGTCGTAGCGCGGTGCGCCGAGCAGATCGGGGTGGGGGCGCTCCACATGCGGACGTCCATCGACGAGCAGCAGCGTCGAGAACCGCGGCAATCCGTCGTCGGCGGGTGTGGCCGGTCGCGAGTCGAACAGCACGCCGACCAGGCGTTGGGCCGGCGGGCGCGTGTGGCGCTTGCCGCACAGCGTGTCGTCGGCCGCGAACCAGTCGGCGACGGGCAGATCGTCGACGGGGGCGAGGCGCAACTCGGGGATGCGGCCTTCGGGCGCTGTCGCGGGCTCGCGCAGGAACAGGCGCAGCTGCGCCGGTCCGCCCGGGTCGAGGGCCCCGCGCAGGTAAGCGGTGGAGCGCTCGAACCACAACACCGCGGGTTTGGCGAGCTCCGCGAGCGGTACAAAGGGCATCGCCGCGCGTGGGCCGAGTTCAGGCGCACCGGCAAAGCGCAGCGCGTTCGAGCCGGGCTCGATCGCAAGGAACACGAGCTTTTGCGCAAGCATGGGGTCGCGCTCCACGCACAGCAGTCCGACGAAGGGATGCGCGCTCTGGGAGGGGGTGTACGCGCGGCGCCAAACCGGGTGGTAGCGCGCGAACCACAGGCGCTGCGGCAGGTCTGCGACGCGCCACGCGGCGGCGAGGTCCGCGAGCAGCATGGCCAGGGCGGTGACGCCAAGGAGGAGGGCGACGAGCGAGTAGCAGCGTGTCCCCACAGCCTGCAGCACGGATTCGTCCGCGCGGGCAAGTGTCGCCATCGCCGCGCCGATCCAACCCTCGAGACCTTCGCCACCCAGGGGCGCCCCGCGTCCCCACGAGCGCGCCCCGCTCCACAGGCTGACCCCGGCCGCGGTCAGCAGGCCGACCGCGCGCGCGCGCGGCTCCACACAGGCCACACCGAAAGCCACTGCGACGACCGCGCCTGAGCCGAGCGCGAGCGGCGCGCCGATCGTGCCTGCCAAAAGCGCGAGCCCGTGCAGCGCGAAACCCGCCGCGATGGCGAGGCACAGCGCGCCGCTGGCGATGCGCTGTGCCCACGGCCGCCGCACCGCGCCGGTGAAGGGGCAGTAGGGACCGTGGCTCGGGGCGGCGCTGTCGAGTGTCAACGGGCGTGTGGGCTCCATCGCTTTCGTGCGTGTGGCGAAAGGCTCTAACACCCGCGGGCGATGGACCAAAGGGCAAGGGGTCGCAAGCGCCGGCCCCGCCGAGCCGCGTGCTCGCTATCGGTTCGCCGTGGGTTGCCAGTCAGTTGCCCGTCATTTGCCATTCAGTTGGCCGTCAGTTGCCCTTCAGTTGGCCGTGCGCCCGTCCGCCGCGGATTCCTCCGCGACCGGCATCTCTTCGGCGGCCACACGGCGCGGCTGGGGTGTGATCTCGTCGTCGCGGGTTTCGGGCCGTTCGTTCGCGTCGCTGTCGCGGAAAAGGTCGCCGTCGTCCAGGTCCATGACAGGCCTGCCGAGCGCCTCGGGCGGGGTTTCGGAGTAGCGCTCGTCGAGCCGTTCCACGTCGTGGCCCGCCGCACCCAGAAGTTCGCGCAGTTCGCGCAACTGACGCGCGATTCCCTGCACGCTTGCGAGTTCCCGGTTGAGGTCGGCCAGGCGCGCTTCCGCTTGACTGCGCAGCGCGCCCACGCGTTCGTGGAGCGCGCCGAGCAGCGCACCGCTGTAGTCGGCAAAGGCCTTGCGCGCGATGCGCTCGGCCGACTCCGGCCAGAACGCGGCGATCTGGCGCTCGACAACGCCGCGCAGGAACGCGCGCGCGGGTTCGCCCAAACGGCGCCGCTTGTCGCTCGCCGACACCGGTTGGTTCGGGCGTGCCTCCGGTCCGAGCAGTCCGCGCCGCACGGCCGCGCGGCTGCGGAACAGAAGCCAATCGACGAACCCGCGGCGCACGGGGAGCTCTGCGACGTCGACACCCAGCCGCGCGCGCTGGACGTACGCGCTCGGCATGACTGCGACGAGGCCCGTCGAACTCAAGTCGCCGAGGCGCAATCCCAGGTTGTCGAGGTCGAGGGCGCTGCGCTCGGGCACGAGCGCTCCCGCCGTGGACCCGGACACTCGCTCGCGCAGGGCGGCCATCAGGTCGGAGGACACGTCGCGCTGCAAGCCTTCTAAGAGGGGCGCGAGGCTTTCCTCGAGCAGCGTGTGCAGGCTGTCACCCCCCTCGAACCATGCGTCGACGGCGTGCGCGGCCTCTTTCTGAGCCGCGGCCGCACCCTTGCGACCCACGTCCGCGGCGCGCGCCACGAGGTCCCGTTCGACCTCCGCGAACGCGTCGTTCCAGTCCTCCGCACCCAAGCGCGCGAGGGCATTTCGGCGGCCTTCGAGCAACTGGGCCTCGCGGCCGAGGGTATCCGCCCGGCGCTCGATTTCGCCGACGCCCGAGTGTTCGCACAGGCCCTGCGCGTCGGCGAGCAACGTGCGCGCACGGCGCAGCGAATCGCCGAGGAAAGCCACGAGATAATCCGTGCTGTTCAGAAAGTCCGTCAGGGCTCCGAGGAAAGCGCCGAACTCGTCGCGGCTGTCGCCGGCGGCTTCCGGATCGTCGTGGGCGAGGCCACGCTGCAGCCGGCGGCTCGCGGCGCGCAGGAGGTCGACGGGGAACAGCGCGAGGCGGCCCTCTTCGAGCGCGCGCTTCAACCGCGCGTTCATCGCTAGAGTTTCGAACGCTTCGATGACGCGCACCGGGTCCTCGCGTTCGAGGCTCGGCGCGAGGCTGCCATCCGGCCGCAGGTCCATCTTCGTGGAATCGAGGTTGATGACCAAGAAGATGCGGCTGAACAGGTCGAGCAGCTCGTTGAACTCGTTGAAAACCTGCTCAAGGAACAGGTTGTCCGTTTTGACCACGAAAATCGCGCACGCCGCGCTGTTGCGAAAATCGCGGGTCATGCGGTCGTAGCCGAACTTCATCCGGCTGTAGAGCCCGGGGGTGTCGACGAGCACGGCGCCCGATTGGGCCAGTTCCGGGGCGGGCACACGCACGTCGATGCGGCGGATGGCTTCCGGGAAGTGCACCGCGGGATCGAAGTCCTTGCCCTCGCCCTCGGAGCGCCGGATGCGGTCGGCGAGCTCCGCGTGGTCACGGTTGACTTGCATGCGCATCGACGCGGGTCCCGAAAACGTCTGGGCGTCGCCGTTGTAGCGCGTCACGACGAACTCGCGTCGGTCGCTGTGGGACACGTAAACCATGCACGGGTACGCCGGCAGGGCGGTGACTTCGCTGACGTAGGCGGCGCTGATCGAGTTCATCAGCGTCGACTTGCCGCTTTTCAACGGGCCGAAGATCAGGACATACGCCTGCTGTTCGGCCACCTTGTCGGCCAGCACTCGCAGTTGGTGGCTGACCTCCTGGAAACCGGGCAGCGCGCCCGTGGCGTTCCCGCGGCCCACGAGCCCGAGGGATTCGGAAAACTGGGCGAGCGGGTCCAGGAGCGGGCGCACGGCGGCGTCGAACTCCTCGCAAAAACGGCTGAGCAGGGTTTTCATCGCAGCGGGTGTCGGGACTCGGGATGGGTGCTCCGGCTCCACCATGGTAACGGTGTCACGCGGGGTTCCAATCGCGTTCGGCCGATGGCGCGCGCAGGGGCCGCGGTGGGCGCTGCAGCGCCGTTGCGGGCTGACCCCGACGCGCTGCTCGGGGGCTTGCGGCGGTGGTGCGCGGGGCTGGTTACACTGGCGGACCCCGCGCGCGCACCGCGGCACGGCCCGTGGGGCTGCCCCGCGCGCACCCACCCCCGCCGCGCACGTCCGCATCCGCCGTTCGCGCTCGAGCCATGGCCAGCAATCCGAAAGAGCAAAAGGACCCGATCCAAGCCCAACTGGAAGCCGCGTTGGAGGCGATGGAAGGTCTTGACCTTGATGTGCAGATCGACGCGCGCCCGCAAGGCCCTAAGGGACCGCTCCTTGGCGGTGGGCGCGGTGAAGGGCGCGGTGAAGGGCGCGGTGAAGGGCGCGGTGAAGGGCGCAGCGGAGGCGGCGGCCGCGGGGCGTCGCGCTCCGACGGCGGCAATGATCTGCGCCAGGGCACGATCGTCGGGGTCGAAAAGGGCGATGTGATCGTGGACCTCGGACCGCGCATGCAGGGTGTGATCGATTCGTCCGAGTTCGACGAACCGCCCACGGTTGGAGAGCAACACGATTTCACGCTGCACGGCCAAAAAGACGGCCTGTGGATCCTCAGTCGGCGCCGTGTGCGCGCGCTGGCCGCGTGGGGTGAGCTCGAGCCCGGCGCCACCGTGTCAGCGCGGGTGATGGCGAAAAACTCCGGCGGCCTTGAGTTGCTCGTGGGCACGCTCTCCGCGTTCATGCCCGCCTCGCAGGCGTCCGACCGCCACATCGAGGACCTCGGAACGCTCGTGGGTCAAACGTTCGACTGCGTGGTCATGGAAGTTGATCCCGACCGGCGCCGGCTCGTGGTTTCGCGTCGGCGGGCGCTCGAGCGCGACAAGAGCGCGAAACGCGAGGAAGTCTCCGGCAAGCTTGCCGTCGGGGCGCGCGTGAAGGGCACCGTCATGCGGCTCGAGCCTTATGGCGCGTTCATTGACATCGGCGGTGTGGAGGGGCTCGCGCACGTGTCGCAGCTCGCGCACCAGCGTGTGCGCCACCCCGAGGAGGTCCTCAAGGTCGGCCAACAGGTCGAAGCGGAGATCCTTTCGATCGACGAAGGCGCGCGCCGCATCGGCCTGGGCTTGAAGCAGCTCGAAAGTGACCCGTGGGGTGAAGTGGCGCGCCGTTATTCGGAAGGCGCCGTCGCGAAGGTGCGTGTTGTGCGCCTCGAGGTGTTTGGCGCCTTCTGCGAGCTCGAACCCGGCATCGAAGGCCTGCTGCACGTCTCTCAAATGGGCAACGGCGGTGACCGCACGCGCCGTGTCCAGGACATGGTCGCCGTGGGACAGGAGTTCGAGGTGCGCGTGGTTGCCGTCGACCCCGTTAAGAAGCGCCTCGGGTTGTCGCGCATGGACAGCCGTGGCGCGGTGCTCGGCTCCGAGGACGCGGTTGACCAGGCCGAGATCCAGCGTGTGCTTTCACGACCCGAGGAAGCCCCCAAGGGCACGAACCTCGGCAACCTGTTCAAGAACGCACTGAAGCCGAAGTGATTGTGACGGCCGCGCCGGCGCGGCCGTCACAGCGCCGCGTAGCTGCGCCGCAGGCCCTTGCCGTGCCCCACGATGTGGCCCTCGCGCTCGAGGCGCACGAAGGCGCGCAGCGCGCGGCGGCGGCCCACGTTATGGGCGACGGAGAAGTTCTCGGCGGTGGCGCGGCCCTCGGCGAGTCCGCCCGTGTCGCCCTGGCGCTCGATCCACACGAGCGCCGTACGCTCGAAAACGTCGAGCGGTCGCGAGTTGCTTCCGCGGTGCAGCGCCTCGAGCGCCGGCCCTTCCGCGCGGCGCGTGCTCGACCCGAGCCGTACGGTGATCTCCGTCTCGCCGTTCGCGAGGCGCGCGGCGTGGGGGCCCGACTCCGTGCGCCGCACGAAGCACGTGACCAGGGTGCAACCATCGAGGACGGCGACCGCGACGAGCGGTTCGAGGGGCGGCTCGACGTCCTCCCGCGCCACGCGCAGGATTTCGCTCGCGCTCGCCTCGGGACGCGGCGCTCCGACGAGCTCGCCGCGGTCTCCCACGCCCACCACGAACAAGCCACCGCGGGTGTTGGCGAACGCCGCCAGCGTGCGGGCGATTTTCTCTGCGCTGGGTAAGCCCTGCTTGAACTCGATCCGCGTGCCTTCGCCTTCCGCGATGCGCCGCGCCAGTTCCTCCGGATCGATCGGAAGGGGGCGGCGCACGGGAAGCGGGTTGGTCATTCGGTCTGGTCCAGCGCCACGGCCGTAGCGAACACGACGGCGGCGACACGCACGGCGTCGTGGATCGTGTCGATCGACGCACCGAGCTTTCTCAGTCCATCCTCGTGGGCTTGGATGCACATGCCGCAGCCGTTGACCGCGGAAACGGCCAGGGCCCACAGTTCGCGGTCGAGCTTGTCGTCCGCCGGATGGCCGACCGCTTGCATGCGCAAACGCGCGGGCAGCTTTTGGTACTCCGGCTTCTCGACGAGGTGCTTGAAGCGGTAGTAAACGTTGTTCATCCCCATCGTCGTGGCCACGGCTTTGGCGATGGCCACGTCCTCCGGCGACAGGTGGCCCGCGGCTTCGGCGATCGTGGCGGCGAGGAGCTCGCGGTTGCGCGCCGTGAACGCCGTCGCGACCAGGGTGCCATAGAGCTGGCGCGGCGAGAGGTGCTCCGACGTGAGCAAATTGCCGAGGTTGATGCGCAGGTCCTTGGCGTGCTCGGGCAAGCGCTCTTTGATCGCGTCGAGGCTCATGGTGTGTGGTGGGGGAGCGGGGAGCAACGGTGGATCGGGCCGCCGTCGGGCCGCCGTCGGGGCGCCGTCGGGGCGCCGTCGGGGCGACAAAGTGGGCGCACGTGGGGCCCGCCGGTGTGCGGGTCCCACGCGACGTGGCATCAGACCTTCAGGGTCTCTTGGCCCTTTTGCCAGTTGCAGGGGCACAGCTCGTCCGTCTGCAGTGCGTCGAGGGTGCGCACGAGCTCCTTGACGTTGCGACCGACCGAAAGGTCGTAGGCGGCGACGTGGCGGATGATGCCGTCGGGGTCGACGATGAAGGTCACGCGCAGCGCGACACCGTCACCCTCGCGGATGATACCCAGTTCCTGGCCGAATTTTGCGTTCAGGTGGATCAGCGGGTGCTTCAACCCCTTCAAGTCGGCGTGGCTGTTGCGCCACGCGAGGTGCGAGAACTCGTTGTCGGTGCTGCCACCGACCACGACCGCGTCGCGGTCGGCGAAGTCCTTCGCGCTCTTGTCGAACTCGACGATCTCCGTCGGGCAGACGAACGTGAAGTCCTTGGGATAGAAGTACAGGACCAGCCACTTGCCGGCGTAGTCCTTGTTGGTCACGGTCTTGAACTCTTTGCCCTTCTCGGTGCTCACGCACGCGTTGGTTTTGAACTCGGGCAGTTTGTCGCCGACGGTCAGCATGGAAGTCTCCTTGGGAGGCGGGGGATCGTGGGTGTCCGCGGCGCCGGTCGCCGACGGACGGGGAGAGTGTGGACCGCAGGCTGTGATCGTTCCAGATAAAAATTATTCGCATACTGATAGCGCCAGGCTATTATTGGGGACACACCGGAGGCCTTGACTTCTGGCGCCATGCGACCCCCCATCCCCCAGCGCCCGTCCGTCCGTCAGCTCGAATACCTCGTCGCCGTGTCCGAAAGCCTTCACTTTCGGCGCGCCGCGGAGGCCCAGGGGGTCACCCAACCGGCGCTGTCCGCCCAGATCCAGGCGCTCGAAGAACTGCTCGGCGTGCAGCTCTTTGAACGCACCCGGCGCAAGGTCCTGCCCACTGCCGTCGGCCGCGCCGTAGCGACCCGCGCGCGAATCGTGCTGCAGGCGATCGATGCCCTCGTCGAAACCGCGCGGGCCGACACTGCGCCCCTCGCCGGGCCTCTGCGGCTCGGGGTCATCCCGACCATCGCGCCGTACCTCTTGCCGCGCGTTCTGCCCGGCCTGCGCACCGAGTTTCCGCAGATGGTGCTTTTCCTGCGGGAGGAGTTCACCGATCTCTTGCTGGCGCGCCTGTCGTCCGGCGAGCTCGACGTTGCTCTGCTCGCCCTGCCGGTCGACGTTGCGGAACTCGGGTCCCTTCCTCTGTTCAACGACGACTTCCGCTTGGCGGTGCCCGCGAACCACCGTTTGGCGAAGAAAAAGCGTGTGTCCGAGCGCGACCTCGACGGCGAGGAGATTCTTTTGCTCGAGGACGGCCACTGCCTGCGCACCCAAGCGCTGGCGGTGTGCTCGCGGGCCGGAGCGCGGGAGGCGACGCGGGTGCGCGCGACAAGTCTCGGCACGCTCGCGCAGATGGTCGCGGGTGGACTCGGCGTGACGCTCCTGCCACAGATCGCCGCTGCCGTGGAGGGTCGTTCGGCCCAGGGCATCGTGCTGTTGCCCTTCGAGGACCCGCCGCCGACACGCCAAGTGGGCCTCGTCTGGCGTCGAGCCTCCGCACGCGGCGCCGAGTTCACCCGTTTAGGCGAGCACATCGTGACGCTTTTGGACGCGGTGGACTGACCGCGGGGCGGATTTCCGCGGGAATGTTCCCAACACCCGGGGCACTCCGGGACATCAGTGGGTCATGGAACACGCCGACTGACCTTGCCTGGCCAACTTGGACACCCCAGATCGCGCGGATTGCGCGAGGATGTCCGCTATGCCCAGAAGAGCCCGACGCACCTATACCCCTGTACAAAAAGTCGCACGCTCGAGCTGGAGCGTGACTTCGCAAAAAAAGCCGCCGCC
>JBBRWC010000020.1:0-44373 GCA_038246255.1 Planctomycetota bacterium | reverse complement strand
CGCAGAGATGGGGAAGGGCGGACCCTTCCCCAAACCCCTTCCCCATTGACGATTCTGCGGCATCGCCGCCTACTGCTGCCGTTACTAAACCCCGTGTCCACTGAACCGGGGGAGGTCCAGGGCGCGTCAGTTGGTTCCTGCGCTCGCGCACTTCGCCACGCTTTCGCAGGATCCGATAGATCGGTGCTGCGCGAGCACAGGTATTGGCCTTCGTCGAGCAGGATGGCCCAAACCTGCGGAATCGCAAGATTGGCGAAGCGCTCCGCGTTCAGCACGTCCACCACGTGCTGGCGCTGCTGTTCGTTCAGCGCCCGCGGATGGCTGCGCGGCTTTGATGCGCGCTCGGTGGCCGCGGCGCGCGCCCGCTCGCGGTGGTACGATGCGCGCGGCAACCCAAGGGCATCGCACGCCTCTGCGCAGGACACGGCGCTTCGGGCCTCATCTACGACTTGCATCAGTCGTCCTCGTCGAGCCCGTGGTACTTCAGGGGGATCCCCAGGAGCTCGTGCGCTTTTTTTTGGAACTCGATGATTGCTTCGGCCTTGGCCAAGCGTTTCTCGAGCCGCCGTTTTTCCCGCGCCCACTCCTGCTCCCTGGCGCTGGGCTCGGCCTTGGGAGCCGGCCCGCGTTTGCGTGCCTGCATGCCTTCGATGCCGTGCGCGTGCAGATGCTTGCGCCAGGTCGCGAGGTGTGAGAAATAAAGCCCTTCCCGTCGCAACAGCGCGCCGATCTCGCCGGAAGCCGTGCAGCGGTCCGCCTCCTCGACGATGCGGGCTTTGTACTGGGCCTAGAAGGTGCGCCGACGGGCGCGCTCAGGCACCTCGGGGTCCGGCCCCGTGCCCCTGGAGGGGAGGCCTGCGCTACGCTCCGGCAGCCCCAGGGGGGCGCCACTGCTGCTGATCTGGTCGTCGTTCACGAAAATCCAACCTCTTGCCCTCTACACTAAACGCGGGGAGGGAATCTGTCTCAGCCACATTGACACAGAGGGCTAGCCGTCCGAGCGACAGCATCGCCTGATCCAGTTCCCCGCGGAGCGCCACGTCCACGTCCAGGGGTGGGTCCGGCGGCAGGGGAAACGGCACGAACGGGCGAACGACCTCGCCGCCCACGGCCGGGAGAGCAGCGGGTGCCCGTGGGTCCTCGGTTCACGGGGGCACCGACTTATTCAAAGTTCCTTCGTTGAGGGCGCTGTTATTCAAGGTTGAGGCCTCAAGTTTGAGTTAGCCCGCCGCGGGCGGTTCGGCAAAGGGGCCCCGCACCGCACATAAGCAGTACACGCGTAATGTAGCCGAGGGGGCTGGCCACCCGTCAGCTTCGACGGAGTCCCGAGCACCCGATGGGACACAGAACGGCGTCGCGCGCGATCACCTCACATCTCGGGTCGCTGCTCACGTCCTGTTACCGCCGCATCCGTCGCGGCGAGGTCGCAGCAGCACGAATAGTCGAGGCGCACTTCGCGCTCGGTCGACGTCGGGCGTCGTGGTGAGATGGAGCGTCGATTCCCGAGCTCTTGAAGGACTCCCCATGTACACCACCCCCGCCTACGCTGCTGCTTCCGCCACCGCGCCGCTTGCCGCCGTTCAGATCCCGCGGCGGGATCCCACGGCGCGCGACGTACAGATCCAGATCCTGTTCTGCGGGATTTGCCACTCGGACCTCCACACGGTTCGCAACGAATGGAGCGACTTCATGCCGACGGTGTTCCCGGCCGTGGCGGGGCACGAGATCATCGGACGGGTCACGCAGGTCGGCTCGGCCGTGAACACGCACAAGGTGGGCGACCTGGTTGGCGTGGGGTGCCTGGTGGACTCGGACGGCACCTGTCCGCAGTGCAAGTCGAACCTCGAAAACCTGTGTGCGAGCGGGACGTTCACCTACAACTCGCCAGACGCGCACGGGACCGCACCCGTGACCTATGGGGGTTATTCGGGCAGCATCGTCGTCGATCAGCGCTTCGTCCTGCGCATCCCCGCCAACCTCGATCCCGCGGGAGCCGCGCCGCTCCTTTGCGCCGGGATCACGACCTACTCGCCGATGCGCCGCGCTGGTGTGACGAAGGGCAAGAAGGTCGGCATCGCCGGGCTGGGGGGCCTCGGACACATGGGCGTGAAGTTCGCACGTGCATTCGGAGCGCACACCGTCGTCTTCACGACATCGCCCAGCAAGAAGGCGGACGCGCACCGGCTCGGAGCGCACGAGGTCGTCGTGTCGAAGAACGCCGACGAGATGGCAAAACACGCGGGGACCTTCGACTTCATCCTGGACACCATTTCGGCGGACCACGACATCAACGCCTACCTCAACCTCTTGGCCCACGACGGCAACCTCACGCTGGTCGGCGCGCCGGAAAAACCGCTCTCCATCTCCGCCTTCAGCCTGATCTTCGGCCGCCGCAGCCTCTCGGGATCACTGATCGGCGGCATCGCCGAGACGCAGGAAATGCTCGACTTCTGCGGCAAACACGGCATCACGTCCGACGTCGAAGTGGTCCCGATCCAAAAGATCAACGAGGCCTACGAACGGCTGCTCAGATCCGACGTGAAGTACCGCTTCTGCATCGACATGAGCTCGCTCGCGCCGAAGTGACCGGCACGTGCACTTCGAGCTAGCTGGTGAACTTGAGGCTGATGAGCGTGCGATCCACGCGGCCCTCGGGGCAGGCACCGCTCCGGCCGAGGAGCCCTTCTGCGGACGGGAACCCCTTCTGCGGCCGGAAACGAAGTCCGCGCGCCGGCGCGCGCGCGGACGAGTGGATCTGCTCTCGCCCACACACCCTTCCCGTCGACGAACGGGGGATGGATTTCGCGCCGGATGCCATGGTCGCCGCCTTCATGGTGAGCACGTTCGGGCTTGGTTTTTTCATCTACGGCAAAAAGCAGTCGCGCCTGCCGCAACTGGTGGCGGGCATCGCGCTGATGGTGCTGCCGTCGGCGAGCCCCGGCGCCGACACGACCTGGCTGCTGGGTGGCGGGGTCCTCGTGGCCCTGTGGATCGCGGTGCGCGGCGGGCTGTAACGCGCGAGGCGGGAAGTGCGTGCGGGGGGGAGGCTTGACAGGCCCTTAGCCGGGAGGTCCACTGGTTCCGCACGCCGCCTGCGCCGCCCGACCCGCCATGACGCGCCCGTCCGATCCACCGGAGCACAACCGCGGCCCCCTCGCGCCCATGCCGGTTGGCGAGCTGCGCGACGACGGCGCCTTGCAGGTGCAGGACCTGCTCATACCGGCGCCGCCGCCGCTAGTCGGGCCTTCGGACTGGCGCGCATTGTTCGACGCGGAGGACAGCCGCGAGCTGCTGGAGCGTTTGGCGCACAGAGACCCCCTCTGCCTGCGGTCGCGCGTGCTGCGGGTTTGCCGAGACCAGGCGCTGATCCTTCACGCGGATCGCCTGCTGTTGCGCGCTCTCGCGCTGTGCGCGCACCGCGGGCGGTTGTACGGGGGTTCGCCGCCGCTGTCGCGCTGGTGCGATGACATTGTCGCCGCCGCCGCGCGCGACCTGATGAGCGAGGACATCGAGGTTGAGCTCGACGGCGAACCCGTGATCGAGGAGGACTTCGTCCTGTACCGCATGTTCGTCGAGTTGTACGGCGTGGAGCCGGCCCTTTCGCGCATCGCGTCCGTGCGTTTTCACGCATGTGAACTCGCCGCGCGGCGTGTTGCGTGGAGCGCGTCGATCGAGGGCCGCTCCCTCGCCGAGATCGCCACCACGCAGGCTCTGGGCGCCGAGGCCGCGGACGCCCACCTGCGCGCGTGCCTGCGCGCGCTCTCCGACACCCGGCGTCCATCCTGGAAAGACCTCGCCGCACACCACGGGGAGGACGTGCCGTGACACACCCCACGACCCATCCTGAGCTGAGCGAGGACGTCTACGCCGTCCTCCTCGACATCGCAAAAGAGCCCGACTCTGTGCTGCTCTCGAGCGAACCCCGCCGCCTCTCACGCGAACTGTTGACTCCCTCCGACCCGATCCGCGCAACCGCCTCGTTCCTGACCTCCGCCGAGCGCCACCTCCTCACCGCCCACCGCGACGAGGTGGGCCGCTGGCTGCTCAACATCGCGATCGAAGACCTCACGCACGTGGCGGGTTCCGGAACTCGCTTCCACTGGCACAAACGCGGACACACTGAGTTAGAGCGTCGCCCGCTTCGTCGTGATCGTCTCCCGAGCACGGCGGTGGATTCTCGGGGTAGAACCTGGACGCTGGCCCACTGGGTCGATCAAACGACGGACAGTCGTCGGGAGATCGAGAGAATCCGCACACTGGCGGTGATATCTATGCGCTTGACCAGACGTCCGGCTCTGCAGATTTTTTTCGGACAGCTTGACGTGGCACAAGAGCATCTCAAGTCGGCAAGACGGCGTTTTTTCGAGGCGCTCCAGTATGGTGGCCTGTACACGAAGTTGGCGAACGAATGGCTGGGCGCCACGGCGGCGCTCTGCGGCGACTTCGCTGGCGCGGCGCGGGCGTACGCCGCGGCTGCTCATTGCAGTTGGGCGACGCCGGAGTCGTCGTTCTTCTGGGCGTTGAACTCCGCGCAACTTGGAAAGCTTGATGATGTACGGGAAGGCCTGGCCCAGCTAGCGGATTTCGGTCCGTCCGATTACGACTATTTGGGCTACTACCGCGCCGTACTGAACGCAACAAGTTGGAAACCAACCTCGGCATGCAAAAAAGTTGCTGCGCTCGATCAACTGAACGGAACCGTGCTTCATGAAGTCCTTGAAGGTCATCCGTAGAACTGCAGCCGTGCTGTGGGTGGGCACCTTGGTGGTCGTTGCGGTGATTGAACTGTCGTCTGAAACCGCGATGGCGCAGGGAGGAGGAGTTCTGCCGCCTTTTCAGTTGAAGACGCGCGATCTTCCCCGGGCCCAACCTCACTTGACGCCCCCCCAGGGGTCGGGCGTTCATCCGTCGCCCCCCCCGTCTGGAACTGCGGCTCGGCGGTCAACGACCTAGGGATCATGTCGACAAAGCAGCGGATATGGATCTCGGCAGTCCTCGTCGCGATTGCCGTGTTGGTTTCGCTGACCGTTGTGCAGCGATCCGAGTCTGAGTCGGGGGCGGAGGGTGATGGCCCGAGTGACCCTGATACCGGCGCCCTTGTTTCGATCGCGGTCGCCGCTCCAGAAGTTCTCGACGACACAAAGTCGACTCAGGCACCATTCTTGGATTCGCGAGCGATTGCGCCGTTAGGTAGCGTCGCCTTCAGCATCGATGTTGGCTTATCCCCCAACGGTTCGCCGTTCGAAGTTTCGCTCAACGTCGCGGACAACGATGTCGTGGGGTATTTTCCCGACCGCCCGCAAACCGAGCAGTTGTTTCTCCTGGCCGACCGCTCCGCGCGAATCGTGGATAGTGCTGTACGAGCGCTCTCAGTTGGACCTCGCGTGGCGCTGAATCCGCCGGCCAGCGTCAGACATGGGGAGGCTTGCATCTGGGTTACCCATCCCGTGGTCGAGGCGCGAGTCCTCGTAGCGGCGCTCGCCGAGGGTACGGACTTGGTCTTCGAATCGCAGGCACCGCGTGATCCTGCATGGATCACAGTACTAGGAGTGGGTGGCAAACCCGTCGAGGGTGCGCGCGTTCGGCAGCAGGCATTGCCCAACCGTTCCTTTGATCCCCACTCTGCGAACGCCGCTGAACGCGCGCGCCGGGCGCTGATTCGCGACGGGATCACCGACGCGCAGGGTCGGGTGCCGCGGATTCCGATGGGCGGACCGAGTTTGGTGGAAGTGCGCCACGCGGAGAGTGTCGTTCGGCAGCGGCTCGACGACTCCCACGGCGACGTCGAGGTGTCCCTTGGGGATCATTTCGTCGTGGAGGGGCGCGTCACGGGTCGAAACGCGCTCGGTCAGTGGGCGATGGCGACGGTGATCCACGTCGACCGCGGTCGACGGGAATCGGTTCTCGCCGCAAGCCCGCTCGACGGCAACGATGGTCGTTTTGGTCCCCTCGAAGTGCCTTTCGATGACAGACCCGGAGAGTACTCCGTGCGATTGGCGCACGGCGAATTCGTGCCAAAGGTTGTCGCCATCGATCCTCCAGGCGCGCGTGGACGAGTCTGGCTAGATGTCGAAGTCGAAGCTGGTGTTCCCTTGTGGCTGCAGGTTACCGACGCGGCCACTGGCCAACCCATCGACGGCGCTGTTGCCGAGTGGACGTGGGCCGACGGTGGGAGGGAGAAAGCGCTGACGGGGCCCGAGGGTTATGCGCAGTTCACGGCCTTGCCTCGCTCGACCGCGCGGGCGCGCATCACGGCACGGGGGTTTGCTCCATACCTTGGCGCGGAGATGGATTTATCGTCGTTGGAGCCCGGCGAAGCCCTGGGGTGTGCGCTCGATCCCGAGGGCCGCATCGAAGGCCGTGTCGAGTTCGGTAGCGCGACTCCGCAGAACTTCACCGTCGCATACGGCGTCGCCGATGGCTCCCCCTTGGATCAGCACGTCCGCGTCCTTGCCGACCGCGACGGACACTTCGTCGTCGAGGGGCTGGACACCGGTACCTATGCCGTTCACGCGCTTCTCGAGGATGGTCGGCCCACGCGTACTTCGACCGTCCAAGTGGAGCGCGGATCGACAGCATCCCTGGCGCTCGCGCTTCAATCCACGTTCCGTGTCGTGGGGCGTGTCACGGATTTCAGCACAGGGCACGCGATCGAAAGTGTTCTGGTGGCCCTGGTCGTGCGCGACGAAAACGGTCGTTCGATCGTCACTCTCGATGAGGTCGAGACCGACGCGGAGGGGAAGTTCTTGTTTCCGCATGCGGCCTTGGCGGGCGTGGGCTTACACGTCTTCACACCGGGTTACGGAACGCTGGTCTCACGCATCCCGCTGCCTGACGCCCATACCGGCGAAGCGGACGTGGGCGATGTGGCGCTGGATCCCCTCCGCTCGCGCACGGTCCGGCTCATCGGGGCGACGGATCCGCGCGAGTACCGTGTGCAGCGTTACGCGAGCCCGGATGAGCGGGTGCCGTTCAATGGCGCTGGTGCCGCGCAGCTTCCGCCGGGCAACCCGTTGGCGCCGCTGGTGCTCGTCCATGCCGACGGAACGGAGGACCTCTTTTATCCACCGGAAGGACAAATCGGTGCAAACGAAGCTGTGGTGACAGTGGATCCACGGGCCAGGACGCTTCAGTTCGACTGGCCTCAGCTACAACGGTCGAAGCCAAGTGGGACCATCCAGTTCCTGTGGCGCGACCCACTCGGCAACCACGTCCATCGAACGATCGCGTGTGATTTCGAGGACCGCCAGGTCCCTGGCATCAATTCGGAGTCGGCCCATGTCCACGCTGTGAGTTACGGACAGGACCGTGCGTCCAGGGTCCATGACCTTTCGGAAGAGGGCCCGATCGTTCTGACGTTTGGCAATGACGCGACCGTGGTCCGCGTGCTCGAACGCTCGCTGCAACCTCCGACCTCCGCGGTCGCGGTCGGGGAACTCATAGAGAACGGCCAAATCGCCGCGCGCGAACGCTGCCCGACAGATGCCGACGGGCGGGCGGAGATCGCGATTTTCTCCCGTGGAAAGATGCTGTTTGGGGCGGAGCTGCCCGACGGTCGTTGGGTGTTCCCTCGCGAGTGTCCGGTCGTCGATGGGGAGGTTCAGATCTTTGTCGACCCTCCCCGTTCTCTTCATGCGCGGCTCCGGGGCCCGGGTGGCGAGCCACTGCGAGGCGCGCGGTGGTCCCTGTCGCCGACCATCGCGGTGAACGAGTTTCGAGTGGGAACCACCGATCTGCTGGGTGAAGCGATCCTCGACGGGCTTCAGTTCGAGCACGCGCACTTCGAGGCACGGCCTGCGGGGTACTGGCCGGTGTCGACGCTCATCGCGCAAGGACCGGGGGATCGCATTGACGTCACCGCCTATCCGCCTGGTGGGTTGGCGATCGAGGTGGTGCGTTTGACTGGAGAGCCCGTCGTGGGGGCGGGTGTTGCGTTGCGGCACCTTGAGGTGCGGCAGTTCCATCGATTGCTGGGCGAGCTGGGGGGCAACGTCGCGCGTTGGATGGAGGCGGGGTTGTTGCCGGCGCGGGCGCTTCAGACGGATGGGTTGGGGAGGTTCGCGATCGAGGGAGTGCCGGTCGGGGAGTACGCCGTCGCGGTGACCATCGGTGCGCAGGTGGTGGATGGCGTTTGGAGCGCGAGCGCACCGCTCGGCGCGCCGCTGCGGGTGGTTGTGGAGTAGGGGCGGCGCGGCGCGCGCGGGGTCGATTCAGCGTGCAGGTGCCGCGAGGTCGCGCAGGGTGCGTGATGCGAGGCGGCCCGCCACGAACAGGGCCGCGGCGGTGGCCAGTGCGCCCAGAATTAGGAGGCGGCGGTCGGCTCCCTGGCTGAGGTCCAGTTCGGCCAGGCCGGAGCCCGCTGCGGCCACGACGATGACCCGGGGTGCGATGCCCAGGAGGGTTCCGGCGAGGAACGGGCCCAGGCGCACGCCCGATGCCGCCATCAGGAGGTTGGTGGCGGCGAACGGCATCAGTGGCGAGAGCCGGATCAGCGCGATGATCCAAATGGTCCGGCGCCCGCTGTGGTGGAGGAGCGCGCGGTGCACCGCCGATGCGCGGGGTCGCGAAGCGAGGGCGAGCGTCGCGCGTGCGCGGGAGAACTGCGCGAGGACGCGGTAACCCAAAAGTGCCGCCGCCAGCACGGACAACATCGCGAGCACCGATCCGGGCGCCGTGCCAAAAAGCATTCCCGCGACCAGCGACGAAGCATGGGTCGGGATCAGCGACAGCCCCGCGAGGATCGCTGCGCACACGAAGAAGAGCGGCGCCGGGTTAACCGAATCCTCGAGCCCGCCGTACCAGGACCCAAAGGTCGCTGTCAGAACGACGGCACCGACGCTCGGCCCGACGACGGTGAACACCGCCAACGGACCGATCGCACCCAGCTCCGCAGCCCGGCGTCCCATCGCTCGCAGCGACCAGCGTTGACGCCATCCCATGGCTGCCTGTCGAAATCCTGGGGCGTGGCGCCCCTGCCCGATCACATCGGTTTTGCGTAGACCGCCCAGATCGCGATCGCAACCAGGCCGATTCCGACCAACGTCAGCGTCCCGCGCAGCGACTTCATGCGGTACGCAAGGCCAGCCAGAAGTGAGAGTCCAAGCCAGCTTCCGATCTTGATGAAGACCCACAGCGCCCAGGGGTGGCCGCCCTTGATGTGGGAGCCAAAACCTGCGACGAGCACCACCAGGCTGAGGATGCCGGTGACCATCATCAGGAACTTGCGCCGACTGGGATCGGGGTGGGCAAGCGCCTGAAAGGCGAAGGCCGTGAGCAGGATGACGGACGTGACGTGCAGGAGCTGGTAGAAGAGCAGGGACATGGGGTCTCCTTGGTGGGACCCCGACGATGGAACGCGGCGGCGTTCCTGCCAAGGGAGAAGCCCCCATTCGCACGCAAACGTCCCGGGCGCGCGCCCAACCCGAGGGTGCCAACGGCGCCCGCGCTCGGACAGCCGCGCCCAATCCGGACCGCCCGTGGGCCGGCGGCCGCCCGCGCGCGGCACCCTCCACACGCCCCGACGCGCCGGCCACGTACAGTCCGCCCCATCCCCCCGCCATGTGCCGTTTCCTCCTGTACCAGGGCCCCACCATCCGCCTGAGTTCCCTGATCACCGAGCCCGCCCACTCGCTGATCCACCAGAGCGTGCATTCGAAGGAGCGCGAGGAGCCCCTCAACGGAGACGGCTTTGGCCTCGCTTGGTACGCGCCACGGCTCGAATCGCGGCCCGCCCTGTTCCGCTCGGTCACGCCCGCGTGGAACGACGCCAACCTCAACGAGCTTGCCCGCGTCGTCGAAAGCCCGTGCGTGCTGGCCCACGTGCGTGCCGCCACCCAGGTGCGCTCGGTCAACCAAGCCAACTGCCATCCGTTCACCCACGGTCCGTACGCGTTCATGCACAACGGAGACGTCGGCGGATTCCATCGGTTGCGCAGAACCTTGATTTCCGAGCTTTCGGACGAAGCCTTCGCGGCCATCCAGGGCGGCACCGATTCCGAACACGCCTTCGCGCTGCTCCTCGAACATCTGCCCGTGAGCGACGCAACCCTCGATCAGATGGTGGCTGGGATGCGCAGCACGATCCGGCGGCTCTTGGCGCTGATCGAGCGTGTCACGCCGGGTGAACCCAGCTACCTCAACTTCGCCCTCTCGAACGGGAGCACGTCCGTCGTCACCCGCTTCACGAGTCACCCCGGTTACGAAGGCGAAAGCCTCTACCTGCACCGCGGACGGCGGTACGTGTGCGAGGAGGGCATGTGCCGCATGATCGAGCCTGACGAGCACGGGAGCGCGGTGATCGTCAGTTCCGAGCGCCTGAGCGAGGATCCGGGCTGGGAATCCGTGCCGCCCAACCATCTGGTCATGCTCGACGGCCAGGGTGGCGCCCAACTCGAGCCGATCTTCGCCCAATCCGCGGCCGCTCCCGCGGGCTCTTGGGCCATCGCGGCCCCCCTGCGTAGGGGCTGACCCCGACTTCCACGGCCACCGCCGACGCAACCATGTCCACCTCACTGCCCGAACCCGGCATCGTCGTTCTGTTTGGCGGCACCGGCGACCTTGCCCGGCGCAAGCTCCTGCCCGCGCTCGCACGCCTCCACGCGCTTGGCCGCATCCATCCGCAAACGCGTGTGGTCGGCGTGGCGACAAACCCGAAAAACGACGAGGCCAGTTACCGGCAGCTCGCGCGGGAATCGATCGAAGCCGCGGGCCTTGATTGTGCGCATGCCGGGCCGTTTTGTTCTGACAGCCTGCATTACCAAAAGCTCGGCGAAGGTCGAGCCGAGGACTTCCGCGCGCTTGGTGCGCGCCTTGAGCAGATCGAGAAAGAGCACGGCCTCGTGCCGCGCCGGGTTTTCTACTTGGCGTTGCCGACGGAAGCGCTGGCGGCGGCGGTAGTCGGCCTCGGTGAAGCGGGGCTCGCGTCCGAGTTCGACGGTGGCTACACCCGTCTCGTCGTCGAAAAGCCTTTTGGCCGCGACCTCGCGAGTGCGCAGGCTCTCGTCGACTTGCTGCACCAGCACTTCCGCGAGCACCAGATCTTTCGCATCGACCACTACCTCGGGAAGGAAACGGTGCAGAACCTGCTCGCGTTCCGCTTTGGCAACGCGATCTTCGAAGCCCTCTGGAACCGCGACAAGATCGCGTCGGTCGAGATCTTGATGGGCGAGGATTTGGGCGTCGGCACGCGCGCCGGCTACTACGACCGCAGTGGCGCGCTGCGCGACATGGTTCAAAGCCATCTCGCGCAGGTGTTGTCGCTGGTGGCGATGGAAGTTCCGACCGTCATGGGCGCCAAAAGCGTGCGCTACGAGAAGACCAAGGTGCTCCAAGCGGTGGCGCCCATCGGCCCGAACGACGTCGTGTTTGGGCGCTACGCCGCGGGCGAGATCGACGGGCTCGCCGTTCCGGGGTACATGGACGAAAACGGCGTTCCACCCGATTCGACGACGGAAACCTTCGTTGCGATGAAGGTCGAGATCCTGAACTGGCGCTGGCAGGGTGTGCCGTTCTACTTG
Organism: Planctomycetota bacterium; assembly: GCA_038246255.1. Lineage (GTDB taxonomy): Bacteria > Planctomycetota > UBA1135 > UBA1135 > RI-242. Next base: position 32,857 of record JBBRWC010000020.1, on the reverse strand, counting down.
CGGACGGGTAAACGCCTCGGTGCGCGCACGACGCGCATCGGTGTGCGGTTCAAGTCCTCGCCGGTGTGCATGTTCGAGATGGATGGCGTGTGCAAGATCAGCTCCAATGTGCTGGTCCTCAAGCTGCAACCCGACATGGGTTTTTCGCTCTACATGGACGTCAAGATGCCCGGGTCGGCGACGGACCTGCGCCGCATCCCGTTGTCCTTCGACTACGGCAAGCACTTTCCCGGTGTGCCCGAGGCGTACCAGACGCTTCTGCTCGACGTCCTGCGTGGCGATCAGACGCTGTTCGTGCACGCGGACGAGGTACTGGAGTCCTGGCGCGTGTTTGGCCCGCTGCTTGCGGAACCGCGCGAGATCCACGATTACCCCTCGGGCAGTTGGGGCCCCAAAGCCGCGGACCGCCTGGCGATCCCCGACCGCGCCCTGATGCGCGAAAAAGAGCCGCAGTGAAGCCCGAAATCCTGATTTTCCCGGACGCCGCCGCCGCGATCGAGGCGCATGCGCGGCAACTCGTCGGCCAGATCGCCGGGCTCGCGGCGACACGCGGCCGTGTGCGACTCGTGCTTTCCGGCGGGTCGACGCCGCGACCGCTGTACGAGCGCCTCGCGCGTGAGGACCTGGCACGTGCCGTGCCCTGGCCGCAGGTTGATGTGCTGCTCGGGGACGAGCGCCACGTTCCCGCGGACCATGAACATTCAAACCAGCGGCAAGCGCGCGAAACGCTGCTCGACCACCTTTCTGAAGCACCGGCGCGATTTATCGCGGTGGACGCCAAACGCGAGCACATGGATGCCGCACGCGACTTTGCGCGGCGCCTTGGCACCGAACCCGTCGACGTTGTGCTCCTTGGCATCGGCGACGACGGGCACACGGCGTCGCTGTTTCCGGGTGGAGCGGGGTTTGGGGCCGATGACCCCGTCGCGCTGGCCACCCATGCACCCACCGAGCCGCGACCCCGGATCAGTTTGTCCCTGGCGGCCCTGAATCGCGCGAGCCTTGCGATCTATCTCGTGCTCGGCGCCAAAAAATCGGCGATCCTGGAAGCCGTCCTCGCGGATTACGGACGTCCCTTGGGCGATGCTCTCCTGCCCGCCGCGCGGGTGCGCCCATCGAACGGCCGCGTGCAGATCTACACGGACCGGGCGGCCTGGGGCCGGCGGCCGTGATGCCCGGCGTTTCCGCGCGGTTAATGCGCTATTCCCTTCCGTCCGTGACACGCAAACGCCTTCCCCGATGACACCGGTCAAGAACAGCTCCGAACGATCCCCCCGCGCCGATTTTGGCGTCATCGGTTTGGGTGTGATGGGCCAAAGCCTCGCCCTCAACATCCTCGACCACGGGTTTTCCGTGGCGGCGTGGAACCGCGAGCCCGAAGGGCTCGATCGCGCCGTCGCAGCCAGCCGGGGCAAGCTGCAGCCGTGCGCCGCCCTACCGGCGCTGGTGGCGGCGCTCGCGCGGCCGCGGCGATTGCTGCTGATGATCACCGCGGGCCCCGCGGTCGACATGGTGCTGGACGAGCTCGCCGGGCTGCTCGAACCAGGCGACATCGTCGTCGATGGCGGCAACTCGTGGTTCGAGGACACCCAGCGTCGCGAGGCGGCGTGGAAAGCGCGCGGACTGCACTTCGTCGGCATGGGGGTATCCGGCGGCGAGGAGGGCGCGCGCCGCGGTCCGTCGCTGATGCCCGGTGGGTCGCCAGAGGCGTACGCGGAGCTTGCGCCGGTGCTCGAAGCGATCGCGGCACGCACCGAAGCTGGCCTGTGCGTGACCCATGTGGGCACGGGCGGGGCGGGGCACTTCGCGAAGATGGTCCACAACGGCCTTGAGTACGCGGACATGCAGCTCCTCGCCGAGGCCTATCACCTTTTGGGCCCGCGTGGGTTGGGTCTGGAGCCGCCCGCGCTGGCGGATGTTTTCGACGGGTGGAACCGCGGGCCGCTTGCGTCGTTCCTGGTGGAGATCAGCGCCGCGATTTTCCGGCGCCGGGATCCCCAGGGCGCGGGCTGGCTCATCGACGCGGTCATGGACCGCGCGGAACAAAAGGGCACCGGGCGGTGGACGGTTAAGGTCGCGCTGGAACTCGGTGTGGCGGTGCCGTCGATCGCGGCGGCGCTCGACGCTCGGATCTTGTCGAGCCGCCGCGGCGAGCGCCTCGCCCTCGCGTCGAGCTCGTCCGCTCGGCCGCCCGTGCGGTTGGAGGTCGCCGACGTGGAAGCCGCGCTGCAAGCGGCCAAGATCTCGGTTTACGCCCAGGGTTTTGACCTGCTCGCGGCCGGGGGAGAGGCGTTCGGTTGGGAGCTCGACCTGCCGGAGCTCGCCCGCATCTGGAAGGGCGGCTGCATCATCCGCGCGCAGTCCCTGGACGGGCTGCGCGCCGCCCTGGAGCGCACCCGCGGCTCGCTGCTCTCGGACCCGGAAACCGCCGTCGAGACCAGCCGGCTCGCGCCCGCCTGGCGGCGCGTCGTTTCCGCCGCCGCCCATTCCGGTGTCCCGACCCCGGCCCTTGCCTCGGCGCTGGCCTACGTCGATGCGCTCACCACCGCCCGTCTCCCGCAAAACCTCGTTCAGGCGCAGCGCGACGCGTTTGGGGCCCACACATTCCAGCGCCTCGACGACCCCGCGGGGTCGTCGCATCACGTGGACTGGTTGAAAGCGGAGCCCTCCCAATGAGTTACGTCGACAAGACCCTGCTTCCTGGCGAAGCGGTCGAATACCGCGCGCGCGTGCATTGGTGGATCTACCTGGTGCCCGCGTTCTGGAGCGGACTAGGACTTTTCCTGGCCCTTGGGGGCGGTGGCGCGCTTTGGTGGAGGATCCAGGGCGAGACACCGCCGTCCGAGGGCGAGCGCGGCGCGTGGGGCTTCCTCGTCGCCGTCGGCGCCGCCGTCCTCGCCTACGGCACTTATCGAATGTTGAAAGCCCTGATCTATGACCGGACGACGGAGCTCGCCGTGACCACCCGTCGGGTGGTGGCGAAGAAGGGTTTCATCCGCCGCGACACCTGGGAACTTCAGCGCCCCAAGCTGGAGAGCGTCGAGGTGGACCAATCCCTGCTCGGCCGCGTCTTGGGCTTTGGAACCTTGGAGCTCACCGGCACCGGCGGCGGCTCTTCACCCCTGACCATGATCCGCAACCCCCTCGCCTTCCGGCGTGCCGCTCTCACGGACGCGGCCGCCGTCCGCGCGGACATCTGAGCCATGGACGACCCTCGCACACCGCGCCGCTCCTCGATCTACACGATTCCGTTGTCGGTGACTTTTGCCCCCGCGCACCTGCGCCGCCGCAGTCGCTGGCTCGGCCGGGTGTTTGTGCAGGGTCTCGCCGCCGTGATGCCGCTCGTCATCACGATTTACCTCCTTTGGTGGCTTGGCGGGACGTTCGAGTCGCTGCTCGGTGGGGGACTCAAGCGCGCGCTGCCCGAGGGTCGCTACTGGCCTGGCATGGGCCTTACGCTCGGCCTGGCGCTGATCTTCGCGCTGGGGGTGTTCCTGCAGCTCGTGATGGCGCGCCACCTCTACGCGGGATTCGAAGAGGTGCTCAAACGCGTCCCCATTGTGCGCACGATCTACGGGCCGCTGAAGGACATGACGGCGCTGTTTTCGACTGACACGAAAGAGCGAGCGAACGCCCAGCGCGCCGTGCGGGTCGATCTGCCTGCCCTGGGTTTTTCGCTGGTCGGTTTCGTGACGCGCGAAGACGCGATGGCGTTGACCTCTCAGGAGGATGACGCCGAGCGCATCGCTGTGTACTTGCCGATGAGCTACCAGATCGGCGGATACATGTTGCTCCTGCCCCGCTCGGCGGTGCGCCCCCTCGACATCGGGGTGCAGGACGTCCTCAAGATGACCTTGACAGCCGGGCTCGCCATGGGCGACACCGAGACGGCGCATGCTCCCGCGGCGACCCCTCCCGCGGCGACATCCGCGGCGGCGGCATCCGCGAAGCACCGCTCCGCGAACTGAGCTCCTCGCCGGAAACGCCAGACGGGGTGGTCATTCGGCGCGCGCCAACACGGAGCGCGTCGCGGGCGTGGAGCCGATCGCGTTGGCCGCGGCCCGAGAGCGGAACGAGGAGCCGAACAACGTCCCGCCGCGAGGGTTGGTTCGAGCGCGCTCGACGCGGTCATTCGCCGTCATGTCGAAGCGGCGCTCGTGCTCAGTGGCGGACGGATCAAGGGTCCGCGCGGCGCGGCGCAGATCTTGGGTCTCAACCCCCCCACACTGCGCGCCTGGATGCGCAAGTGGGGCGTCGATTGGTCGCGCTACCGCCTCAATCGGTAGCCAGAGCGCCATCTGCGCGGAAGGTTGCGCGGGACGTTGCGCGGGAGGTTGCGCGCTTTGCGCAACGTCGAAGAAGTTATCCACCGGTTTGCCCCGTTCGAGCACTGGTGCGCGTCGCTGAGCACCGCCGAGCGCGGGTGTTATCCAGATCGGACTCTCGCGGCGCCAAAAGAACACGGGCTCGCGCGTCCAAAGACGCGCGAGCCCTCGTGTTTCAGCCCCTCGGTGTGCGACCCGCAGCTCTGCCCGGAGGGCGCGGCTGCGGGTCGTTGCCGAGAGCCGGGCTCAGGCCATCGGGTCGGCGTCGGTCATGGCAGGAGCGGCGGCCCGACGGCCTCCGCGCTTGCCAGCCTTCTTGCCGCGCTTTCCGGTTTTGCCGCGCTTGGCGGTTTTCTTGCCGGCCTTCTTGCCCGCTTTCTTGCCGGCGCGCTTGCCAGCCTTCTTAGCGGACTTCTTGCCGGCCTTCTTGGAACCGCGCTTGGCGGTCTTCTTCGCGGTGCGCTTGGCAGTCTTCTTCGCCGTGCGCTTCGCCGCCTTCTTCTTTGCTTTCTTAGCCATGGGGATCCTCCTGTGGGGAGCGCGCAACGCGCGCGCTGGCGTCAAGAATCCTATCGGCCAAGTGCGCGCGCGTTCCGCCTCCGATCGAAGATCTTCAGCGTGTTCCCGCTCTTGCTCCTCAACCTTGGGAAACGAGCGCGCGCAAACACGTCGGTTGTTCGACGCGCCATTCGCTCAACTGCGCGGTTTGCGGGGCACGAATGCGCTGGTGCGACGGATGTAGTCGGCGTACTCCGGCCGCCGCTCTTTGATGTCCGCTTCCAAGAGGCGAACGCCGGACACCTGGAGCAGCAAGAAGGTCATGAACAGCGGGCCGGGGAACGACCACCACCCGCCACCTGCGAGGGCGATCGCGAACACGCCCCACCACATGCAGGCGTTGCCGAAGTAGTTGGGGTGGCGCGTCCAGCGCCACAGGCCCGTGCGCAGGACCTTGCCGCGGTTTTTGGGGTCGCCCTTGAACCGGGCGAGTTGCAGGTCGCCGACAGTCTCGAAAAGCCAGCCAAACGCAAAAAGGAGCGCTCCCAAGGCATCTAACAGGCCCAACGGACGGGTCGAAAGGGAGGTGGACAAGAGCGGCAGCGACACGAACCAGGCGAGCGCCGCCTGCAGCCAGAACACGATCCACAGGCTGGACGTGGCAAACGCCGGACCGCGTTTCTCCCGCATCGCCGTGTAGCGGCGGTCCTCCCCGGGCTCCGCGAACTTCCGCCAGGTGAGGTACCCTCCGAGGCGGACCGTCCACACGGCGATCAGTCCGAAGGTCAGCCACGCGCGCGCTCCGACCGGACCGGGGGCGACCGCGATGTAGACGCCGTGCGCGATCAGGAACGCGAGCGGCCACACCGGGTCGACGATCGACACGTCCTTGAGGGGACGGCTGATCGCCCAGACGGCGGTCATCAGGAGGAGCAGGGCGCCAAGGCCGAGGAGCCATACGCCGACGTCAAAGGTTTCGAGCATGGATGGTTTCGCCTTCGCGCGGGAAGCGCGGGTCCGGATGGCACATCTTGCCCGGATCCGCGCCGGTTCGAGCCCCGCGCCCGCCGCCGTAGACTCGCGCTCCCATGCGCGCCCGCGAACTTTGCTGCGTTGCCCTCGCCGCCGTCCTGTTGCGGCCTGCCGGGGCTCAGGACGTCCCGCCCCTGTCTCTCGAGGTCACGATGTCCCTCGAGGTCACGATGGCGGACCCCGATTGGATCGCCCGCTCGCCGCAGGACGTCCGCTGGTCCGTGGACGGTGGGCACATCGTTTTCGAGCGCAAGCGCGCGGGGTCACAGGTGCGCGACCTGTTTGCGCTGGATCCCGCCAGCGGGGTCCTCGAGCCCGTTCCGGACGCCGAGCGCGCGCGTTTCGACGGGCGCGGCGCCACGGGCGATGCGCGTGGGAGCCGGAGTGTGTGGGAGCGGGGCGGCGATCTTTTCGTGCGTGCGGGCGAACCCGCGGTTATGCGCCAGATCACGCGCACGCGTGCCGCAGAGACGCGGCCGCTGTTCCTGGCGGATGGGCGCGTCGGATTTGCGCGGGGTGGCTCGCTGTTTGCCCGGTCGCTCAGCGACGGTTCCGAAGTGGAGCTCGCCACGGTGCTCCTTGAATCCGATCCCGACGCCGTCCACCGCAAGGCCGAGCGGGACCGCGGGCACCTCGCCCGCCGCGAAGAACACCTCTTCGAGCACGTGCGGACCCTGCGCCAGCGCGCCGACGACGCGCGCGCGCGGGAGGCGCAGCTCGAGGTCGGGGACCCGAGCCGCGCTCCGCGCCCGTTTTATCTCGGGACGAAGGGCCACATTGCCCATCTCCACCTGTCGCCGACGGGCGACCGGGTCGCAGTGCACCTGACCGCGCAAGGGGACGATGCACCCGATGCACCCGAGCGGGACATGCTCGCGGAATGGGTGACGGAGTCGGGCTACACCCGCGCGCGCGCCGTCCGACCGAACGTCGGCACGCAGGAGCGCACGGCCGACCGCGTGCTCCTGTTGGACCTTGCGGCGCGCACGGCCGTGGAGGTCGACCTCGCGGCGCTGCCGGGCGCCCGGCCCGCGCCCGCCGTATCGGAGCCGGAGGTGGCCCAGGAGGTGGCCCAGGAAGTGGCGCAGGAAGTGGCGCAGGTTGCAGAACCGGAGTCGGAGCACAAATCGAAGCCGGATCCCGTCGCGCTTCCGCTCGCCGTGACGCGGATCGAGTGGTCGCCGGATGGGCGGCACGTCGCGCTCGGCGTGCGCTCGCGGGACGACCATCAGCGCTGGATCGCGCTGCTCGAGCCCGCGACCCTCGCACCCACCGCCAGCTCAAACCCGCCGGAACCGAGCGCCGAAGGGAGCGCTCCCGCCGCGACAACGACCTCGAAAACCCCGGACGAGCCGACCTTTGCGAAGGTTGAGCCGCACACGCTCCACCACCTGGTCGACGACGCTTGGGTCGGGCGCAGCTTCAACGCGTTCGACTGGCTGCGCGACGGGACGGGGCTGTGGTACCTGAGCGAGGAAACCGGTTGGTCGCACCTTTACCTCCACGACCTCGCGACCGGAGCCACCACGGCGCTGACGTCGGGTGAGTACGAGGTTTCGGATCCGGTCGAGGACCGTGCGGGCCGCGCGCTGTGGTGGAAAGCCAACGCGGAGCACCCCGGGATCCAGGAGGTGTGGTGGTGGCCGCGGGATCGTTCCGGTGCGCCGCAGCGTTTGACGGAGCTGGGCGCCGGGCTCGACTTCGAGCCGTGTCCGCGCGGCGAGCGCCTCGCGCTCGTTGTTTCGCGGCCCCACCAGCCGCCGGAGGTCTTTGTGCAGGGGGCGCGCGCCGGGGCCTCTGCGCTGCGCCTGACGCACACGGTCGAGCCCGCGTTCAACGCGTATGCCTGGGTCGAACCGGTCCTCGTGCCCGTGCCCGCGCGCCACGGCCGGCCGGTGTGGTCGCGCCTGTTCCTGCCCCCCGCGGGCGCGCCCGAGTTCGAAGGCGGCCGCCCCGCGGTGCTGTTTGCCCACGGTGCGGGTTACCTGCAACAGGCCCATGCGGGCTGGTCCTACTACGCGCGGGAAACGCTGTTCCACACCCTGCTCGCCCAGCGCGGGGTGGTTGTGCTCGAAATGGATTACCGCGCCTCGGCCGGTTACGGGCGCGACTGGCGCACGGCGATTCGCCTGGGGATGGGGGAGCCTGAACTCGACGATCTCGAGGACGGCGTCCAGTGGCTCGCCGCAGAGCACGGCGTCGATCCCGAGCGCGTCGGCATCTACGGCGGCAGTTACGGGGGCTTTCTCACGCTCCAGGCGTTGTTCACGCGGCCCGAGCTGTTTGCCTGCGGCGCGGCCCTGCGGCCGGTCACCGACTGGGCGCACTACAACGACGGGTACACGGCAGCAATCCTCGATACGCCCAAGAACGCGCCCGACGCTTACGCCAAAAGCTCGCCCATCGATCACGCAGCGGGCCTCGCGCGGCCGTTGCTGATCTGCCACGGGCTGCTCGACGACAACGTGTTGCCGAAGGATTCGATCCGGCTCGTGCAGCGCCTGATCGAGCTGCGCAAACCGGACTTCGAACTTGCGCTCTATCCCGTTGAACCCCACGGCTTCAAAGAGGAAGCGAGCTGGCTCGACGAGTACCGCCGGGTGCTGCGACTGTTCGAGCGTGTGCTGGCGTTCTGAGGTTTCCGCCCGCAACGACTTGCACAGCCGCCGCGGGGTACGTTTCGAACGAGGTCGCCCCGTCACGGCGATCCGAACGCTTCGAAACCTCGGAAATCCTTTCCATGCGCCTCTCCCAACGCTTCGCCTGCAGCCTCCTTGGTGCGTCGCTCCTCACCGCCTCCGCCCACGCGGACGGCACCGAACAGCTCGGAGCCTTCGCCGGTCTCGCGAAGGCCCAAGCCGTCGCCGCGGCCGGCGTCGGAGTCCTCGTCGGCCAGCCCGCGTCCATCCAGCTCGATCTGCCCGAGGGCGCGCAGGTCCGTCAGGTTCTTTTGTACTGGGAAGGCCTCGACTGGTCGCCCGGTGACCACGGCCCGACCGCGACCGCGACCGTCGGGGGTTACTCCGCGTTGGGTGACCGCATCGGCGGACCCACGGACCTCTTCGGAGCCACCTACTCCAGCACCTACCGAGCGGACATCACGAACCTCGGGCTCGTCGGCGCGGGCGCAAACACGATCCAGGTTTCGGACATCCTGTTCACCCGTTACCAACAGGGTGCGGGCATCGTCGCTCTGTACGACCTCGCGGGATCGACCACGCGTGTGCAACTCGCCGACGGCAACGACGTCGCGAACCACCTGTTCCCCGGGTCCTTCAGCACGACCGCACCGGTCAGCTTCGCGATCCAGCCCTCGGACGTCGCTCAGGAAGTCGAGGTCAACCTCTTCTTCGCGCCTTTCAACGACAACCAGGCGAGTGTCCTCGTCTTCGAATCCGGTGGCCAGCAGCTCGACTTGTTGATTGACGTCATCCACCAAAACGACGGCCCGGCCTGGTGCACCCTGCGCCACACCCTGACGGTGCCCGCCGGTGCGACCGAGCTCAGCGTGCGCGCCCTGCCGGTCGACTCCCTCGCGGGTCCCTCCAAGTGGATGGGCGAGGCGAAGTTCGTGTGGATGATGGCGGCCCTGACGACCCCGGGTGCGGCCGAGACGGTCCAAGGCGGCCTCGATGCGTGCTTCTGGGCGTCCAACAAGTCGCTGTGGGACGGCAAGGGTGACGACCTGACCGACGACGTCCGCGCGAGCGACAGCTTCAACGGGAGCTTCGGCGTCAACTTCTTCAAGTCGGGCCTGGTGTCCTGGGTCAGCCTCCACGACGCCACCCAAATCAAGGTCGGTGGGTTATTCGGTCTGAATCGCGAAGCGGCGGCCGCGCTTGCCAACGCCGACGCGGGAATCGGTTACCCCCTCGATCGCAACGAGGTCGTCAACCTCTACCGCGATAGCGTGAACTGCAAGAACGGCGCCCTCAGCGTCACACAGTTGCGCAAGATGTTTGCCGACGCAAACGCAATCGGTTTCGAGTTCGAAGGTGGCAAGCCCTGCGGCAAGAAGCCCAGCAAGGGCAAGGGCAAGGCCTGCGGTAAGGGCGTCAAGCTGCTGAAGCAGCTCGCCCACTGGAAGAAGTGCTGGAAGTGACGGTCCAGCGGCCGGCCTGCGCGCGGCGCTAGCCCGGGTTATTCACCAGCTTTGCGATCGGACGGCCCAACCGGCGGCCTTCGGCCGCCTTTCGCCCTCTGGCGGCACTTGGGCTCGTCTGCTCGAAAACCTGATGAATAACCCGGGCTAGACGTACTGCTAGAAGTGTTTCGCCGCGGCCGGGTGTTCCCCGGCCGCGGTCTCTTCATTTGGGGCCCGGACGGAGTTTTTATGGCGCCCGCCGCGCCGCTCAAAGGCCGAAAAAGCCGAGGACGCGGCCAAAGAAACCCCGCCGGGGTGTCCCGCCGCGCTCGAAAACCAGCACGGCGCCGCGCTCCTCTGCGGCGATTTCGTAACGCGCGCGGCGGATCTCGATGCGGTTTTCGCCCTTGGGTGCGCCGAGCTCGATCAGCGCGTCCCGCACCTCAACTTGGCGCAGGGCGCCGAGGGCGAGCGCGGCTGCGCGCGTGCGGCGCTCTGCCCGGCGCTCGGCCCCGGGCCGCAGGAGGGCGAGCATGTGATCGATGGCCTCTTCGACGTCGGCGAACTCGATTTCCGCCGCGAGCAGTTGGGCGCGCAGGCGCTCGGCCTCTTCGACCAGCCCGAGCGCAAACGCCGACCGCACCTGAACGGCCAGCAGGGCCCGGCGACGGGCGATTTCGTCCCGGCGCTCGCCAAGGTGCATGGCAAGGTCGCGTGCGTCATCGACCGAGGGGTTTGCGAGGATGCTGGAGCGCTGGAGGTCGGGCGCACAGAGGCGGTGCTCCAGCACGACCCGCAGCTCGTCGTCGTCCGCGAGGCGCCGCGCGATCTGCTTGAGCCCGCGCACGGCTTCGGGCATCAGGTGGACGGAGCCCGGCTCGAATGTGACCACGACCTTTGGGACGCCGGCATCGGCCGGGACGGCGTCGCTGCCGAGGCCCACGATGTCGGTCAATCCGCCGGTCAGTCGCAGCGGCGAACTGGCGATGGCGTCGGTAATCAAGCCGGCGAGGGCGGTCGTCGCGCGCCCGGCGATGGCGCCCGCCGACACACCACCGTCGGACACCCGGAAGTCGAGGGGAATGCGCTGCTCGCCGTCCTGGTTGCGCAGAGTGAACAGCACCGTGTCGAGTGGCGCGGGCAGTCGTAGGAAGCGCGAAATCGGCCCGTTGCTGGGCTCCGAAAGCGACAGGTGCGTGAAGGTGCTCGTTGTGTCCACTTCGAGCACGCCATCCGCTTCGAGGTCGACCCGCACCCGGGCGTCGAGCACACCGTCGCGGATCGTGACCCCCGATTGCCGGGCGAGGCCACGCAATCCTGCCAGCTCGAAACCGTCGAGGTCGAGCCGCGCCCAACCCGTCGGCCGCGGCGCGGGCGCGATGCGGCCGATGAGCGCAAGTTCGCCGAACAGGGGGCGCATTTGCGTCGCGGTGGGCTCACTGTTGGTGCCGATCAGCGCGCCCGCCGCGGACGTGAGGCCGCCCAGGAACGAGCGCGACGCCGAACGCTCCGGCAGCGGCACGGCGCCCGCGCCGAGATACAGCGAAAACGGGATCGCCACGGGTTCCGTGAGCGCACTCGAAGTGAGGCCGCGCACCTCGAGGTCGAGTTGGTTAAGGGGAACGATCGTTACCGGGTCCGTCGTTTGGTCCTCGTAACGCACGTCAATGTCGCGGACGACCAGCGTATCGATGCGCAGGAGCGGCACATCCGGCGCGCCTGCCACTTCCGAACCCGCGGCCGTGGCGGGGCCGATGGTCTGGACGCGAACCGGCTCGGCCGCAGCGGACTGCGCGACGTCACCGGCTGCGGCGGCTGCGCCGGAAGGCGTTTCGGCGCCGAAGCTTGGATCCTGTTCCAGCGCTAAGGATTCGCTGGAGTTCCCGTCCACCGACGCGCCGTCTCCAGCCCCTGAACCCCCTTCTGAAGGAGCGACGTCATCCACGGGTGTGCGCACGAGCACCCCGAACACCTCGATGCCTTCGGCGCGCTGCACGACGTGCAGCGTCGGCTTGACTAACTCGAGCACTTCGACGTGCAGTTCGAGAGTCGCGGGCACGAACCGCCGCCAATCGACGTTGATTTGCTCAAGACCCGCGAGGCGCTCCCCATCCGGGCTCGCGAGCAGCTCCGTAGCGGCGATCCGTAGCTCGCCCGCGAAACCGTCGGCGTAGCCGAAGTCGAGCGGACCGCGCCGCCGCCAGTTCAGGTGCGTTTCAAGTCGTGTGTGGGCTTGGCCACCCTCGAGCGCGCCGGGACCGATCCAGCGCTCGAGCGCGGGCAGCGTCGCAACCAGGCCCGACGAGCTGAGCCCCTTGGCCAAGGCCTCGAACACAAGGCCGGGTTCATCGCGGAAAGGAGCGAGTGCGAGGTCGGCGCGCACCGACCCGATCGCGGGGGGCGCGGACGCCTCGAGGAAGATCTCGAACGGCGGCAAGGCCGCCGAATCCGCGCTGATCAGCACCGCAGGGCCGGGTGTCGCGATGCGGCCGCTGAGCACGAGGGGCTCAGCCTCCGGTGGCGCGCTCGCGTCGACGATCCTGAGCTGCGCAAGTTCGAGTTCGAACGCGCCTAACTCCACGTGCGGGATGGCCGCGAAATCGAGTCCGTTCGGCGGAACCGCGGGCAGCGGGCGCCGCATGGTGTCGTCCTGCGTGCCGGACGCATCTGCGGGCGGTTGGATCGGGAGCTTGGGGTCCGCAGTCTGCGGCCCGAGGGCGAGCGTGCGCGCTGCCGGATCAAACGCGAGTCCCAGGACATCGAGCCGGCCCTCGCGACCTAGCTCGACGTCGAGCCGGAGCCCCGCAAGGCTCAGCTCGTCGATCACGTAACGCGGCGCTTGGGGATCGAGGAGTGGCGCCCGCAGTCGCAGCGAATCGAACGCCAGATAGGCGTTTTCGTCGGGAGCATCCCACGCTACGTCGAACAATCCGGCGTCCAGTCCGCGGATCGTCATTCCGTCGAGCCCGGCCGCAACACTAAGGTCGGCGCGCAAGCGGCCCGCGTCGCTCCCCAGGCTCCAACCCGGCGGCAGGTACGCTTCGAAACCGCCCGCGCCAAGGGCCGTGCCCCGCAGCCGCGCATTGAGCAGCAACTGCGCGAGGTCAGGTCGCAGTTCGCCCTCGATCGTCAGCGGTGCCGCGCCGCCAAGGTCGAGTTCGGCGCCAAACGCCGTGGTTTCGGCGGGGGACGACAGGTCGAGCCGGCCGAGCGACGCGTTCAGGGTCGCGCTCGCTTCGATGGTTTCGCGCCCCGCGCGGTCGGTCCACGCGACGTGGAGTCCGGCCAGCGACACCGGGCCCACTGCGACGGCGGGCAGGACGAACGGGCTAGCGGGTGGGGCTGCGTTTTCCGTGGGAGCCGCTTCCGCTACGGGAGCCTCTTCCGCCGCGGACACGGGCTCCGCCGTGGCGCGCGACTCGGCCGCGGCAACGGGCCCCGCGCCCGATTCGCTTTGACCTTCGACACCCGTGCTCTGCGCGGTATTGGCGGGCTCAAACAGCGCGACACCGGCAACACTGAGCGTGCCGTCGGCGCGCCGCGCGAGCGCGATGCGCGGGTTTACGATGTCGATTGCACCCAGGTCGAGCACGGCGCCCAATCGCACTTCGGGCAGGGCGAATCGGTCGAGGGAGGCCAGCGACACACCCTCTTCGAGAAGCCGCCAGTCGGTCAGTTCGAAGTGCACTCGCGGATCCGACTCCGCGAGGTCGACGCCGAACAGCGCCGTTCCGCGCGCGTCGGCCGCCTTCCACGTCGGACGCGGCAGACCCGCGGGCCACCACGGCGCGAGACGGTCGGGCGCAAGACCCTTTGCGTGCAACTCAAGCCGTAGCCCGAGCGTACGTGCGTCCGAGTTCACGGTGCCCGTCACTTCGAGCGTTTTCAAAAGTCCAGGGGCGCTCACGCCGGCCCGCACCGCGGCGTCGGATGGCGTGGCGCCAAAGAGTTCGAATGCACCCACGTCGAGGTGCGCTTCAACGGCATCGAGGCGCCGCTCGCCACCTGGACTGCGCTGCGTGATCGAAAGCCCCACGTCGCGGACCGAAACACCTTGAATCGCGATCCGCGGCAGCGCAGTCGGGGTGCGTTCCGCCGGTGTGGTGGGAGCCGCGGCAGCGGGGTCCAGGGTGCCTTCGGCTACGGTGTGGGTCCCGGCGCTGGGGTTGCCAGCGTCTTGGCCGTCTTCTTCACCGTCTTCACCCGCGGGTTGCGTGATGGCACGCGGCGCGGGAAGGGGGAGCGCTCCACCCTTCCGCGGCCCCAGCCCCGCGAACCGCCAGTGATTGGCCGCGTCCAGCTCGACGTGGATTGCACCGCCGCGGACGTTCAGCGCGCCCAGGTTCGCACGCTCCGCGCCCAGCGCCGCTCCGGTCCATTCCACAAGGTCCAACCGCGCGTCCGGTTCGGCGTTCGCGACCTCTTGGTTTGCGACAAGGCGCAGATCACGCGCCGCGAAATCGACGCGCAGTCCGTTCGCGTCGCGCCGCAAAGTGAGGTCGAGCGCGCCTTCGGCCGAACGGGCCGCACCCGTGCGCGCGAGTCCCGCCGCGGCGAGGTACGGGGCGACTGCGTCGAGCTCGAGCGGGCCCGCCGTTCCGCTGGCGCGTAGCCGAAGCGTTTGATCGTCGGCGACGAGCTCGCCATCGAACCACACCTCGCCGAGCACGCCGGCGGCGCTCGCCCGCAATTCGATGCGCGCCGGCGCGCCGTCGGGGCGCACGAGGTTCAAGTCGTCGATGCTGAAACGGTCGATGCGCGTGCGCAGGGTCAGGGGCGGATCGAACAACCCATCCTCGAAAATGAGCTGCAACCGCGACACGTCGAACAGCGCGATGGCGATCGGAGGCCAGCCTTCGGCAAGCGGTGCCGCGGAGTCGTTGGGGGACGGTGTCGCTCCGTCGCTCCCGTTGGGTATGGGCGTCGGCGCGGGAGTCGGAGCAGTGGCGGGCACCGTCGCGACACCCGCGAACAGGAACGCACCGTCCGCGCGTCGCGCGCCGCGCACGACGGTGCCGTCGATCGAAACTTCTTCCACGCGCAGGGAATCCGGGCCGAACTCCGCGTCCACGTCGAGCCGTGCGAGCGCAAGCGACGGCACCCCATCCACCGACCAATGGGCGTCCTGCACGGCGGCGCGCAGGCCGACCCGCGCCGGGTCGACGCCGCGCCGCTCGAGCATCACCCGGGCGCGCAGACCTCCGTCGCGCTCCTGGCCGGCGGGAGCAAGTCCGAATGCGGCCAGCAGAGGTGCAAGCGGCTTCAGATCGAGGCCTGCCATCTGCGCTTCCACGTCCGCCACTACGCGCTCGGGCAGCACCGTGGCGCGCCCCGTGACGGTCGCGGTGCGCAGGAGCGGCGCGCCGTCCGTGCCCTGCCCGCTCAGTTCGATAGCGAGCCGCGCGGGGCCGACATCCGGTCCCACGTCCGCAAGGCGCAGCTCCGCTTCGAACCGCGCGCGTCCAACGGGATCCACTGTCCGGTCAAGCACCGTCAAGCTGGCTCCCGTTATCCGAACGGCGCCGATTTCGATCGGGCTCGAAAAATCCGGCGTTTTGGGCGTTCCTGCATCGCGCGGAGCTGGCTCGGAGTCGCTCGAGCCTGCGCTCAGGACCCGCAGCAGCGGCCAGCTCCCATCGGCATTCCGCTCCACGTGCAGCGCGAGGCCGTCGACATCCAGCCGCTCGATGCGCACCGCTCCGCGCAGGAGCGCCGAAGTTGCGATGTCGATGCGCAGGTGGACAAGGTGCGCAACCGGTGTTTGCTCTGGAGCGTTCGTTTCCTGCGCGGGTGCGTCCGCGGCGATGAAAAGTGTCGCATCGCCGACGGTCAAGTCACCGGCGAGGATGCGCAGTTCGAGGCGTTCGATGGAGAGCTCGAATCCCGCCGCGCGCGCGCCGGCGCGTGCGAGGGGCACAAGCGCGAATGCGAGCGCCACGCGCGCGGCGACGATCAGCACCAGCAACACCGCGAGGCGGCGCAACCACCGACGACGCCGCGCCGGTCCGCGGGCCTTCGCCGCGGACGCGGAAGTCGGCTGCGCGCTCATCGCGGGTCCATCTTTGTTGGTGTTTGCAGCTCGCCCGCGAGCGCGGCCTGACGTGTGCGAACGTCGCTGAGTGGATCGAAGTTTGCGACTCCCAAACCGCGGGCGGTGAGCCACGCGTGGGCCCGCGAGCGCGCCGCGGGGCTTGAATCGGCCAAGAAGATGCGGTTCTCGGCCACCAGCGCTGCGAACATCTCGTCGAAGGACTTGCTCGCGTCGGCGATCTCGGCCAAACGCCCGGGGGCGCGGCCAACTTCGCCCGCGTGGCGCAGCAAAAGCGCCTGCTCCGCCGGTTGGATGCGCGCGGCGCGTGCATCCTGGGCCAACGCGAGCCACGCACGACGTTCCAGCCGCCAGACGAGCCGCGGAATGCGGTTTTCCGTCGCCGCATCCGGAGCGCCGTCAGCGGTTTCGTCCGCGAGGGCCAGAACGAGATCATCGAGCCGCGTGTCGTCTCCGACGAGGGCGACGTCGGCGGCGAGCGGCGAGCCGCCGGTTCCCGTGATGAAAACGAGTGCCGAGCGGCGTTCGGCCGGTGCGCCCGAGCCCGCCGCCGCGAACGCGTGCGCGAACTGGAGCAGGCGACCTTCCTCGGGGCCGACTGCGCGCCCGCTCGATAGGACTTCCTCGGCTCGCTCCAGTGCCTGGGCATCCGCGAGCGCGACACGTTCCACGTGGCGCGCGTAACCCTCGGGATCCTGGGATTCCTGGGGCGGCGGTTCGAGCCAGACGGCGGCGACCAGCACGCGTGCGTTGGGCTGGGGCCAGGCGACGAGCACGGTCGCGCTCACTTCGAGGGCAACGTCGAACACGACGCGCTCGCCGAGCATTTCGCGGTCCCCGTCGCCGGGTCGCACGGCCATGCCGAGCTCGACGGTGTCGTCGCCGAGTCTCCGGTGGAGCTCAAGCGCAAATCCCGCCGATCCGGACGCGTCGGCGCGGGGATTGGCTCGGGCGCCTGCACCCCCGATTTCGCTGCCCGCGGCTCCCCCGTCGTGGGCGCTCTTTGATGTCTCAGCGGGCGCGCGAGGCGCCGGCGTCTCGAGCGGTGCTTCGATGCCGAGCGGTGTATCGAGCCGCGGTTGTGGGCGGAGCTGCGCCGCGCCGCCCAGGTGGGCGCGCGCTTCGAAGTGAGCGCTTCGTCCAGCGGCCAGCGCTCCGTACAGCTCGGCCTCGAACGGGGCCGCGCCGTGGGCTTCGAGCCAATCGCGCGCATCCTCGCCCGCGAGCAAGCGGGTGCCGCGCGTGAGCTGAGCTGCCGCGCCGAGGGCGCGGTCGCCTCCGTCGCGTGCAATGACGCGCGCGCTCGCCGAGGCGAAAGGCCACTCGGAGACGTCCTGCGCGCGCGCTGCCAGGAACACGACACGCACCGCGAACGTTTGGGCGGGGTCGGAGGGGGCGGCCGCGAGGGCGGCGCTCAATGGCCCGCCAAGGAGCGAGCCGCCCCGGTGCTGGGCCGACGCATAACCGACGAGGGGCGGCGGCGGTTCCGGCGCGGATCGGCACGCGAGGACCGTACAGGCGGCGAGGGCGAGCGCCGCGCCGGTGGTCGTGGGGCGGGGATGGAACATGGCGAGCGGCAGACGTCGCCAAGGTACCAGCCGACCGGCGGCATCCACCGCGCCAGTGGCGAGTTCGCGCAACTCTCCACCGGCGCCTGTTGCGCCCGGCGAGCCCGCGCGGCGCACCCGCTCGGCGTGTTTCGGGGCGCGGGGGCAGCACCGAGCGCGGATCGCGGGTTTTCCGCGCGCGCCGATCGTGGACGGCGTGCGTCGGCGCTCGGGGTTGTGTGGCGGGTTGCGGTTGTTTGTTGAGGTTGCGGTATTGCGTGCGGGGTTGGCGCCGAGTTCGTGCGGTTGACGACGTTTTTCTTTCTGCGTGCAACCGACCTGCATATCGGCGGTCCGGGCGCGTGCGCGCGCGGGGTGGGCCCACCCCCCACCCACCCACCCTAGACCCCGCGGCCGCGCGGTCGGTTTCACGCGTTGTTTCCGAATTCTTTTTTCCGTGCCGCTAACCCACCAATGCGTCCAGCGCGACCATCGCGATGACGCCCAACACGAGTCCCCATGTCGCGCGGTCGCCCGTCCCGTCGCGGTGCGCTTCGGGGATCACCTCGCCGGCCACCACGAACAGCATCGCACCCGCCGCGAACGCCAGCCCGAACGGGAGCGCCGCGCCGGCGCCAGCGAATGCCCAGTAGCCGACCATCGCGAGCACCGGCTCGACGAGCCCCGTGACCACCGCCACGGCGATGGCCTGCCGTCGGGAGTAACCCACGCTGGCCAGGGACGCGGCCACAATCGCACCTTCGGGCAGGTTTTGCAGCGCGATGCCCAGTGTCAACGGCCGTGCGACCGCGGCGTCGCCGGTTGCGGCGCCGACACCCAGCGCCAGCCCCTCGGGGATGTTGTGCAGGGCGATCGCGAAGACAAACCGCCAGCGCCGCGCGAGTCGGGCGGGATCGGCGCCCTCGGGGCCTTTGATGAAGTGCTCGTGGGGGGTGTGGCGGTGCAGCCAAGCCACCGCGAATGCCCCCGCGGCGGCCCCGAGCGCGATTTGAGCCACCGCACCAAAGGGCGGACCCGCGCCGCTCCGTCCGAACTCGAGCGCCGGCGCAAAAAGCGATGTGAAACAGGCGGCGAGCATCACGCCCGCGGTGAGGCCGAGTAGGAGGCTCTCCGAGCGCGCCCCGGGCCGGCCCATCCAGGCGCCGATCGGCGCACCGAGGGCGTTGGCGAGCGCGGCGACCAGGCCCGCGGCCAACGCGAGGGCGAAGCCGGTCAACACGGGGGGATCGTCGGGCACGGCCGTGAAGAGACCCTGGCCCGGTCGGTTCCGCAAGGCTTCTTCGGCAACTCGCACGCGATCGGCTCCAGCGTGTGCATCGACATGCGGAACATCACAGCGTTTGGCTTCCGCGATCGGAGTCGGCGGACTCGGGCGGGACCTCGGGCTCCGCCGTGATCCATAGGGGCCGCTGGGGCATGCGCCAGGTCGCGAGGCGGTCGAGCAACCGCTCCGGGTCGCGCTCTTCGATCACCAATGCCCGATTCGCGGGGTGCACGAACCCCTCGGTGACGGCGCGGTCGAAGAGCGCGACGAGCGGCTCGAAGTACCCTTCCACATCGAGCAGGGCGCAAGGTTTGTCGTGGAAACCCAATTGGCTCCAGGTCAACACCTCGCACAGTTCCTCCAGGGTGCCGAAACCGCCGGGCAGCGCGATGAAGGCGTCCGAGAGTTCCGCCATCTTCGCCTTGCGCTCGTGCATCGTTTCGACGACCAGGAGCTGTCGCAGGCCGCGGTGACCGACTTCCGTTTCCAGCAGCGCGCGCGGGATGACTCCTGTGACGCTGCCGCCCGCGGCGAGTGCTGCGTCGGCGAGGATCCCCATCAGCCCTACACGTCCGCCGCCGTACACAACTTCAATTCCGCGCGCTGCGAGCAGGCCTCCAAGGCGCGCGGCCATCGCGGCGAACGCAGGGATGCGGCCGGGGCGTGATTCGCAGAAGACGGCGATGGCTGCCACGGGAGGGTTCTAGCCCGGGTTATTCACCAGCTTTGCGATCGGACGGCCCAACCGGCGGCCTTCGGCCGCCTTTCGCCCTCTGGCGGCACTTTGCGACCACGAGCGTCCCTCGTTGACCTGTTCAAGGTCGACTGTGGATCCCGCGGCGGCAAAGCACCACCAGGCGACGACTTGGGCTCGTCAGCTTGAAAACCTGATGAATAACCCGGGCTAGCATCCGCGGGCGACCGGTAGCGCAGGGCTTGCTTCGTCGGGCATTCGCGTTCCACCGAGCAGCCGCTGGAACGACGTCGAAGGCAAACGCGACGTCGAAGGGAGCGAGCGATGGATCTGCTTCGGGCGCGGCGCGGGCCGCGGGCCGGGCGGTTGCAAAATCGAACTCTGCGGGCCCACCACCCCCGCCCAGCCACCCCGACTGGTCGCCGCGCGGTTCGGTTGCGGTGATTTTCGCCGGTGCACTCGTAGAGCGGCCCCAGGGTGTAGCTTGTGTGGCCGTCGAAACGGATCCCATGGCGCTTCCCAAAGACGACTCGCTGCTGCTCCTGCACAACCCCCGCTGCTCGAAGAGCCGCGAGCTCAAAGGCGCCCTCGACGCGCGCGGTGTGCCGTTTGCCGTCCGGCTCTACCTGGAGGAGCCGCTCAACAAGGCCGAGCTCGCCGACCTGGCACGGCGGCTCGGCAGCCCCCTTGCCGACGCGGTCCGGCGCAAGGAAAGTGCCTACGCCCGGGCTGGGCTCGGGGACCGCGCCACCCCCGCGGCGGTCGCGGCAGCCCTCGTCGCCTACCCGGTGCTGCTGGAGCGGCCGATCCTCGTCCGCGGGTCGAAAGCGGCGATTGGTCGCCCCACCGGGGCCGCCTTGGCACTGCTCGACGGCGACCTCGGCGCCGGCTGAGCCGCGAAGGGGACCCGACCGCCCGACCCAGCGACGCGCTATGCGCCAGGTGCCGATCGGGCACTCGCGATGGCCGGAAGAGGTCGGTCCGTGTCCCACTCGGGCCCCCTAACCGTCCCGTTCGCGCCGCTCGGCGGGGCGCGTGCTCAAGGGGTCGGTGGTGGAGGCCGATGACGCAGGGGACCGTCCCCGCCAACCGTCAGGAGTCCCGTGCACGAGCCCGCCCCTTCCGCCCCTCGATCCGCCGTTTCGCAACACCCCCTTCCGGCGGCGGAGCCGCGGGGCGCCCACTGGATTGCGGAGCTCGAGCGCCTCGGCGAGGTGGGTTCCTGGACGGTCGAACTCGACGGGCGGCTGCAACTGTCCACCCAGGGCGCGCGCTTGTTCGGGGATCTCGCGGCAGGCGGCAACACGGTCGATCTCAGCCGCGTGTTCGACGCGGCCAGCGAGGGCGATCGCGAGCGCTGCCGAGCCTGGTGGCAGGCAGCGGTCGACTCGCGCGCGAGCCTCGAAGTTGTACTCGCGGTCGGTGAAGCGGGTCGGCGCACGCTGCGCTTTACCCGCTCCAGCGACAACACGCCACGCGGTTTTGTGCAGGACATCAGCGACCGCTGGTCGGGTGCGGTCGACCGCCTCGATGGGAACGAGCTCGATGTCGCCACCGGTCTCCCGGGTCGCGAACACTTCCTCGTGCACCTTGCCCGCGGAATCGCGCGCGCAGGCAGCCGCGGCCATCGCCTTGCGGTGCTCCTGGTGCGGCCCACCCAGCCCAACAACGTGTCGGAGACCGTCCGCTCGGCGCTGCTCGCCGAGTGTGGCCAACGGTTGCGTCATTCCTTGCGCGACAACGACGTATTGGCGCGTGTGGTGGGGGATCACCACGACGTCCAGCTCGCGAGCAACGGCGCGGACGGTTTCCTCGTGATGGTCGAGCTTGCGCGGCCCCACGACGCCTCGAACGTCGGCCGTCGTCTGATCGAAACCCTGTCGCGCCCGATCCACTGTCAGGATTCCGACCACTGCCTGCAGATCGGCGGTGGCATCGCGCTCCACCCCGACGACGGTTCGCGTCCCGAAGACCTGCTCGCGCACGCGCTGGCTGCGGCCGAAGACGCGCGCGCCGAGGGCCCCAACAGCCTGCATTATTATTCGAGTGCGCTGAATGCCGCCGCGTTCGAAAAACACAGTCTTGAGACCCGTTTGCGCACTGCGGTCGCGAACGACGAACTCGAGCTTTTCTACCAGCCCAAGGTCGAGATCGCGACCGAGCGCATCGTGGGCTTCGAGGGCCTCGTGCGCTGGCGCCACCCCGAACTCGGGCTCGTTTCGCCAGCCCAGTTCATTCCGCTCGCAGAAGAGACGGGGATGATCATCCCCATCGGAAGCTGGGTTCTGCGTCAGGCCTGCCGCGACGCAAAACGCTGGCAGATGGAGGGTCTTCCGCCCATCCGCATGGCGGTCAACCTGTCGTCGGCCCAGTTCCGAGCGGCGGACCTGTTCGAAGACGTCATGGCAGCGCTGGCCGAAGTCGATCTTGATCCCAAGTGGCTCGAACTGGAGCTCACGGAGTCGATGCTGATGCACGACGTGGATTCCGCCGCGGCCATCCTGCGGCGCCTCAAGGCGAAGGGCATCCACATCTCGATCGACGATTTCGGCACCGGCTACTCGTCGCTGTCGTACTTGAAGCGCTTCCCGATCGACTCGCTCAAGATCGATCGTTCATTCATCCGCGAGATCAACACGAACCCCGACGACGCCGCGATCTCGACGTCGATCATCCTGATGGGTCGCAGCCTGAAACTGCGCGTGATCGCGGAAGGCGTGGAAACGCGCAGCCAACTCGCGTTCCTGCGGGTGATGCAGTGCGACGAGGCTCAGGGCTTCCTCTTCAGCCAACCTGTGCCCGAGCCGCGGGCACGCGCCTTGCTTGAAGCCCAATGCCGCCGGACCAGCAGTTACGGGCCGGCCATCGACGCGGCCTGAACCCGCCCCGCAGGGCGACGGTCATTTCAGTAGATTCTCCTCGTCCGAGCTTGCCAGTTCGGCGGTTACTTGAGCGTCGATCGTGCGATCGACGGTGGTGTCCGCGGGCTGGAGCGCTGCACCCGTGCTCGAACGCTGCTTGGCGCCTGCCTTTGGGGCCAAATCATCCGCATCGGGCCCAGTGCGACTGTCGCGTAGGTGCACACGGTAAATCGGTTCAGGCATGTCGAGCTCCGCCGCGTCGAAGGCACCCTTGACGTGGCGAATAGCCTCACCGCGGGCCTTCAGGAAGTCGGTTGTGCGCTGGTCGATCCACGCCAGGAACCACAACCGCACGGCACTGTCCGACAACTCGGCGATCTGCACGAGCGGCTTGGGTTCGGATAGAACACCATCGACGGACGCGAGGGTCTGAACGCCCATTTGGCGTGCGGCGGCGAGGTCCACGTCATTCCCGACACCCACATAGAAATCGAACCGCCGTAGGGGGTTGCGCGTGAAGTTGGTCATCGCGGACGTGATGATCATGCTGTTGGGAATGCGCAGGTGGTTGCCCTCCTGCGTCATCAGCACCGTGTCGCGCGACGTCAGCCGCACAACGTGACCGAGGAAGTCGCCCACCTGCACCAGGTCCTTGATCTCGAACGGATTGCGCGCGCTCAGCAGCACTCCGGCCAAATAGTTCTCGACGATGTTGCGAAAGGCGAAGCCGAGGGCGATGCCCACCACCCCGGCCACACCGATCAACGCGCCGACGACGGCGGTGGCATCCAGGATGTCGAGTGCGACCACCAGCCCCGCGCCCGTCACAACCGTGCGCACGATGCGCCGCGCGAGAAGCGAACCCAGGTCCGACAATCCCAGGCGCCGCAGCAAGGTACTGCGGTTGCCTAACCATCGACCGGCCAGCCAGAACAGTGCAAACACCCCCGCGGCCACCCCGCCGAGCGGCAGCATCCGCAGGGTGTCGCCGCCGAGTTCGAGGAACCGCTGCGTAGCGGGGCGAAGCCGGGCATCAAGATCCACTTTGGCTTCCAGTCGATCGTCGACAAACAGCACTCCTTCCGTACGCTGCGCCATTGCGCGCACGTCCCGCCCGGCGCGGGCGCTTGGCACGGTGCCGTGGAGCGTCACGACGCCCGAACGCACTTCGACGTCAACGTCTTCGAGCCCCGGGATGTGCTCAAAAATCGAACCCAGCCGTTCCTGGATGGCGGCGTCCGCGGGGACGGCACTGACCTCGATGCGGGGGAGTTCGACCGCGGGCGCCGTTTCAAGGATGTCCTGCGCAGCCACGCTGGGGCTCGTCAGAAAAAGCGCTGCGAGCGCCAGTCGGCGGACAGTGTTCAACATGGCAACGGTGCGCTAGCCCGGATGATTCAGTGCGCTTTCCAACCAGACGGCCCAACCGGCGGCCTTCGGCCGTCTTTCGTCGCCGGGCGGCGCTTTGCGACCACGGGCGTCCCTCGTTGACCTGTTCAAGATCGACTGTGGATCCCGCGGCCGCAAAGTGCCGCCAGGCGAAGATTTGGGCTCGTCTGCTCGAAAACCAGATGAATAACCCGGGCTAGTCCCGTTGCGCGGCGGATCACATCTTGAGGCCAATCTGTGGCGCGATGGGCGTGGTCGCCTGACCGGTGTGAGCGCGAGGCCGCCGCACGGGGCTGCGCGTGTTGGGCGGACTGGGAGGAGCACCAGATCGTGCGCGCCGATGGCTCCGTTGTGACGAGGTTCGATTGCACGGCTCCCCTGTTCGATTCAAATGGGCGAACCCGTGGGTCCTTCGGCGCTTTAGTCGACATCACCGACAGCCAGGCGGGCGAGCGAGAGCGGGAAGCGCTGCCGCCCGCGCGCTCAAAACCGATGCGTCGCGGGAAAGCGCAAGCGACTAAAGCCCGCGCTCAGGCCGCCGCGCCGTTTGCGCGCCGAGAGCCGCCCGTCGATGCCTCGCCGACGTCGAGCACTGCAACCCAACGCATCTGGCCAGGGCCGACGAGCTCGGCGGAAAAATCGGCGCCCAACGTGGCGGCGCGGCGGCGGGCGACCGCAACGCACAAGTCGAAACCGCTCGACTCGGCGCGGAACGGCTCGGTGCCCAGGTCGATCCGGTCGAAGCACGCGCCCGGGCCCCCCAAGTGGACCTCCATGCGCAGATGGTGCTGGCCCTGCATGCCCCCGGCGATGTCGAGGTCAAGACGCACCTCCGCAGCGGAACCGGCCCGCGCGGTGTCGACCACGTCCTCGAACAGGCCGCGGAGCGCGTTGGGCCTAGAGGTGAAGACCGCGGACGCGGACGGGGCGCGCTGCACGCTCGCGCGGATTCCGGCGCGCGCGGCGGCCGCTTCGAAGGCGGCGATGTCGGTCGCGATGTCGACGGGTTGCGGGGCATGGTCGCGCTCGCGTCCCGCGAACTCGAACTGCAACAAGAGCGCCACCTGACGTGCGCGGCGCAGGGCCGAATGTACGGCGGGATCGAGGTGCTTTTCCAACGGCTCGGGCACGAGCAGCGCGCGGCTCGCGCACAGAACGATGTCACTGCGTGCCGACGCAAAGGCTTCCGCCATGGCTTTATCGGAGGTCAGCGCGCGGTTGACGGTCTCCAGGCTGGAGGCGTAGGCCCGCACCTCCCCCAGGTGCAACTTTTCGGACAGCGTTACCGACCATTTTTGCGTCAGCGCGCTCGCGAGTTGCTGCACTTCGACGGTGTCGAAGGGTTTCTTCAGGATCAAGAGGTTCTGCGAACGGCCGAGCTTGCCGAGCATTTGCTCGTAGGAATAGTCCGAGAACGCAGTGCAGATCACGGCCTGCAAGTCGGGGTCGACCTCCCACAGGCGCGCAAGGGTCTCGACGCCATCCCAGCCGGGCGGCATCCGCACGTCCACGAATGCCATGGCAAAGGGTCGTCCGCTGCGGCGCGCATCGATCAGCTTTGCGAGGGCCTCTTCGCCCTGCATCGCCGAATCTAGCTCGTAGACCTCTTCCTGCTCGACCGGGGTGGTCGCGCCGAAAAACGCATCCGCGAGAGAGTCCAACTCTTTAGAGGTTTGAGCGCTCGCCGCGAGGATCTTGCGATAATCCGCGTGGATCGCAGGATTGTCGTCGACGAGCAGCACTCGCCGGTTGGTGTCGTGCTTCATGAGGCTAGCGCGTGGGTCGCCATCGCCGCGGGTACGGCGACCGGAACGGTCAGGGTGAACATGGCGCCCTTTCCTGGGCCCTCGCTGTGCGCGCTCAAACGACCGCCCATCTCGACGGCGGCGTTCGCGGACGCGTGGAGACCAAAACCGTGGCCACTTTTGCGTGTGGTGAACCCGTGGTTGAACACACGCGCGAGGTTGGCTTCGTCGATGCCAACGCCGTTGTCGACGACGCGCACGGTGAGGATGCCGTCGTCGTAACGCGCGTCGACGCGCAGTACTCCATCGGCGCGCCCCGCTTCCGCGAGGGACTGGCGCGAGTTCTGGATCAGGTTGACGAGGATCTCGACCAGCTTGTGCTTATCGAGCGCAAGGCGCGGCACATCGGCGATGTCCCGATCCACGCGCACTCCAGCGACGGGGCCGCCGGCCTTGTCGCACAGGCGCAACGCCGCGTCGACCTGGGTGCCGACGTCCGTGGGTTCGAGTAGCTTCGAACCGGTGGCGTAGGCCTGCTGGGAGGAAACCAGTTCGCGGATGTGCTCGACGGCTTCGACCAGATGGTGGAGTTCGGCCTGCAGCGCCGAGCGCTCGTCGCCGAGTTGGCGTGTCAACGCCGCCACGAACGGCACGAGTTGTTTGCCCTTGGGATCGTCGTTGATGAAAGCCGGGAGGTTGTGCTGGTGTTGCTGCAACAGGCCGACGAGCTTTTCCAGGTGGCCAAGCCGTGATCGGCGCAACTTGTCGTCGATCATCCCGGTCGACACACACACGCTGTTGAGCACGTTGCCGACGTTGTGCAGGATGCCTGTTGCGATCTCGCTCATGCCCGCCGAGCGCGCAGCGGTGATGACCAAGGCGCGGGACTCCTCGAGCCGCCCGAGCATGGTGTCGAATTCGTTCGAAAGGGTCCCGATTTCGTCGTCGCGCTCGAGCTTGAGGCGCAGGGAGCTATCGTCGCGTCGGCCGATCTCGACCGCCTGGTCGGTGAGCTGCGCCAGCGGGCGCAAAACCACACGCTGCAGCAGGCGCAGCAGCACGAACACCATCAACAGGCCGGCCGCGAGGGTCGAAACGAGTGCGTAGTTGACGGCGCTCGCGCCCTTGGACGAGATAGCGCGGTCGATCTTCGCCCGCACGAGCAAGGCCGGTTGATGGCGAGCATCGGGGAGCGTCGCATAAACATGCAGATAGTTCTTGTCGAGCGCACGTGCGACCGCATGCGCGGACGCGGTGACTTGGTCGAGCACCGGCGCCACCTCGTCCGGCAGAAGCGATCCGTCGAGGGGCCAGAAATCGAACGGCACCTGGGTTCGATGGGCGATACGCTTCATCGTATCACCCATCAGGAAGCGGCCGAGGATCAGCCGTCCGGCAACGGACTCCGCTGCGCCGTGCGCCAGGATCGGATGGGCGGCGACAAGCAGCGGCCCGGCGTCGGTGTTCCACAGTCCCGACACGGGCAGGCGCGGACGCTCGGCACTCACGAGCCGGTGCGTCGGGGCCATGCGACCGGAGGGGAAGTCGCGTAGGCGCAAACGCTCGCCATTGGTCGGATGGCGGGCTTCGCCCCACAACACTTCGCCCGCGGGATCGAGCACATAACACAGGTGCAGCCGTTCGTTCGCGAACACAAGTTCGCCCAGGGCGGCGTCGGGGTAGGAGGGCGCCTGGCCCGCGGCATACCGCGCGATGTCTTCCCGCTCGGCCCATGAGGCGGCGCGTTCCGCGAGGGTTGCGACCTCGTCGGCGATCGCCAGGACGGTGCGGTCCATGTCGCGCAGGGCGTGGTCGCGCTCGAGCGCGTCGAAACTCGGACGCAGGATCGAGCGCTGGACGCCGTGGTCGACGAGGGCATATCCGGCGACGACCGGAATCAGCACCAGGACGATCTTGGAGCGCAGCGACATGGGGTGCCCGGGTCGGCGATCAAGCCGCGTCGGCGCGCTCGGGCGCGGACGATTCGATGGGATAACGCAGGCTGCGGGTCGCGTCGTTTACCGCTGCACATAGCTCCACCAGCTCGTCGCCGTTGCGCAGCCGACAGTCCGCGGGTCGCTCGCCGCGCGCGACCTGGCGCAGGTAGGTTTCCAGCCGGTACACCGGGCCCGCGATGCGGAAGGTGACGAGGATGCCGATCCAGAAGATGGCGGGCAGCAGCACGAGCAGGCTGAGCAGCAGGATCCGGAGAATGTTGCCGTTGAGCTCCGTGGCGACGATCAATCCGTCGTTGGGAAGCAGCAGGGCGATCCCGCTCATCGTTTCGTAGAACAGCAGGCACTGCAGCAGGAGCGACAGGATCGCGATGCCTGCGAACACCGACACCAGCTTGAGCTGCAGCCGCGGGCGGATGAGCTTGATACGGCGCTTGTAGCGGGGTGTTTGCGGGGTCATGGTCGCAGGGGGTTGCGAAGGGAACTTCGGAGTTTGGAAAGGCTTTCTTGAGCGCCGGACCGTCCGGCGGGCCGAGGGGAGGCAGGGGCGGGAACGCGGGATCGCTTTTTATTGGGGGGGGCGAACGGTGGCGGGCAGGTCAACTTTCCTGGAGCCAGGTCCGCCAAGCGGAGTAGACCGGCGGCAGATCGACACCGCTCAAACGGACGAGCGCGCGGTGGGCGTACGCCACCGACTGCGGCTCTGCGACAAGCAGCAAGCGGGTGAGCGCAGGGATCGCGGTGGGATCCTCCAGCCGCTCCAGGATCGCGCACGCCGTGCGCACGACGCCCGGATGCTCGATGCCGAGCGCAGCCTCGACCTCCCGCGCGATCCGGCCGCGGTTCAAGCTCTGCGCGCCGATCTCCTGAAGCGCGGAAAGCACTTCCGGCGGTCCGCCCCGACGAAGCACCTCGAAACACACTTCGGCGCGCTCGTCCCACCACGCTTCGCTGCGGGCCAGCCAATGCAGCCAAGCTTCGGGCTCGTTCCGCAAACTCAGGCCGCTGATGCGCCGCAGCGCCCAAAGGGCAGCCGCACGCGGAGCCACCTCAGGATCCTTGAGGGTGGCGATCAAGCCAGGAACCGAGCGGTCGTCGCGCAGCCACCCCAACGCGAGGCACGATTCCCTGCGGACCGCGAGGTCGGTGCTCGCAAGCCCGTCGCGGATGTCGCGCAGCAGCGTGTCGGTGGGCCCCTGGGGCAGACGGAGGTAGAGCTTTGCGAGTGGAACGAGCAGTGCCCGGCGGATCTCCGCCGAGAGGAACATCAGTTCCCCCAGTGCAGCAGCGGTCCGCACGTGCACGTATTCGCGGAGTCCCTCGATCACCAGTGCTTGGACTTCGGTCGGCGCCGTTCGAATGCGCACGAGGATCGCGTGAGTGCCTTCCCGCGTGCGGCTGTGCACGTCGGCGACAAACGCGACAAACGCGGAAGCAAACTCCGCTTCGACGCCGTTTTCCGGCAATCCGCCGATGACGAGGTCGAACGCGACGGCAACTTCGTGGGGCCGCGCGGATGGCCTCAGCATCTCGAGCGCGATCGCGCGAACCTTCCCATCGCGCTCCTGTGCTGCGAGCAAAACCGCCACGTCGAGGCGCACGTCCTGGGGCAAGGCGTGGAGCGCCTCTAGGGCCTCTGTGCGCCGCGCTGGCGAGTCGTCGTCCCCGATGCCCGCCGCGGTGTGCAGCAGCTCCAGCGCGCGAAGCTCATCGCTCGGCGCGGCATGGCCCCACGCCGCCGCGAGGGCGAGCACTCCTGCGCGCAACGTCAATGCGAAGACTTTCATCGTCTTAGTCGTCGTCGTCGTCGTCGTCACGGGGGCCCATACCGCGCTCGCCCTTGACCGGCTTCAACTTCGCCGTGACGGGGTCATCGATGGCGGCCCACGAGCGCCGTTCGCCAACCCGATTTTCGGTTCGAACGGGGGGTTGTACGACCTCTTCGATGACTGCGTCGACCACTGAACGGTCGAAGGCTTCTTCCGTGCCGCGGAACGTGCGCACCTCGCCGTCGTCGCGTGTGTACTCGACTGCCATGTCGATCGGAACGTGTCCGGCTCCAGGCGCGGGCAGTGCCACGCCTCGCGCCGCAAAGTCGGCGAGGGGCTCGTAACGCAGGTCGCCTGCGATTTCGCGCGGCACGGCAACCGGGCGCCAGTGCAATACACTCAGGCTCATGTCCGTCGAGCCGAGATCGCCGGCGCTCACGTCGATGTGGAACTGGGCTCCGGGCGCGAGGGTCAATCCGCCGGCCACCACGGATCCGTACACCGGCGCGTTGGCGGCGATCGCGACATCCGCGCGTGGGGCATAGATCGAGCCATGGAATGCACCCTGGTGGGCGAAGGACAACACCCCCCCCGTGCGCGTCGACATGTCGAGCCACAGCGAGAGTCCCCGCGGGTCGCCGGTGACGTTGACGATCGACGAGAGGGCCGTCGTGGTCATCGCCTGACTGACGTAGATCTCGACCGGTCCCACGGACGAATCGACGCGCAGGCGCGCAGACCCGGCCAGGTGCAAAGAATCGACGACGACGATCGCCGGACCGACGATCGTGCCGGTGGCGTTCGTGCCGATGGTCATGTTCGGACCGGCGTAGGTTCCCGAAGGCAACAGTCCGGTGCCCGCCGGGCTGACCGTCATCGGCCCGAACCAACTGGCGGCGGGGATGGTGATCAGCGGGAGTTCGACCGAATCCGCGCGTGGCGACGTGTTGCCCACCACGTTTCCACCGAGGGCAACGCTCACGGACTTGTCCGGACCGGGAGTGACGTTGCCCAGGATGGTCGTCGGCACGAGTCCGCGCAGACCTCCGACGGACACGTCACCGTTGGAGCCCACCGTCGCCCGGTAGAGCATCGCACCCGGAAGTGGCGCGGAGTACGGACCGTTTTTCGAGTTGTAGGCGTCGATGTACGCACCCGCGCCGATCGTCATGTTTCGACCGGAGAATGCGCCGAGGTTTAGCGCGTTGTCGTAGTAGAGTTCGATAGCGATCGCTAGCTTGGCCCGCGCCTGGCCGCACAGGGCAGTCGATTCGATGTGGACGATGTCCTGCGCATCGGACTCCGCTTGGGTCCAGAAAACTCCGTCGCCAAAACGCACCGGCAGTTCCTGCGTTCCCACGATGCCACTGTTGCCCTGCAGCAGGCCGTAGATCGCTTCCGACAGGCCGGCCTCCGCGATGTAGAACGCGCGCTTTTGGTCCACGGCGCCCGCTTCCCTGCGCCAGTGCGCGCTGCTGAGCTGCAGCATCATGGCGCTGAGGAGCGCCACGATCGTGACGATCATCAGGGCGAGCGCGAGCGCGGAACCCCGGCGGGATGCGTGTGCGCGT
The DNA here is from genome assembly GCA_038246255.1 of Planctomycetota bacterium. Classification (GTDB taxonomy): domain Bacteria; phylum Planctomycetota; class UBA1135; order UBA1135; genus RI-242. The sequence continues at coordinate 2,053 of JBBRWC010000020.1, read as the reverse complement.
TGGTGCGTAGTTTTCATGCTGAACCCCTTCAGTTGCGGAACGCAACCACTTGTTCGAACTCGCGCACGAGGGCGACTCCCGCGGAGTTGGTGCGCTCAAGTGTCATGCGCACGATCACGCTGTCGCCTGCGACCGTGAACGACAAACCGAGCTCGTCGATGATCCCGTTGGTGTTGTCGTCGAGCCCGTTCTGCGGCGACTCGCCGAGCATCGCGGGTCCGACGTAACGCCCCCACACGACACGGCGTTCCTCCTCCGTGCCCAGGCTTCGGTACCAGAGCACCTCGCCGGTGTCCATTTGCAGACCGATCCGCTCCGGTTCACCCCAGACGAGTTCCCCGTCTTCGACTCCCAGCGATACGTCGTAGTCGACAGCCGAGCTGTACAGCGGCGCTTCCGCGGCCGGAATCACACTGTTTTTTGCCGCGGACTGCAGCGCGATCACGATGCGGTCCAGCGTCTGGCGCGCGTGCAGGTCGAGCGCTTGGGTGTCTTCGCTGGCGTCGTGGGTCTGCGACGTGGCGCGCAACAGCATGCTCATGTTCACGATGATGATCGCAAGGATGCCGGCGGCGATGATCAGCTCGAGCAGGGTGAAGCCGCCCTCCCGAGTGACAGTGCGCGTTTGGCCATTGCGACGGACGGGCTTCATGGGGAGATGAACATCGTGTGGAGCCGCATTGAGCGCACTCCAGACAGGCTCTCCCAGCGCAGTTCGATTTCAACGGGCAACAGCGTGTAGTCGTTCGCCACGTCCACAGCCGCGATCGTCCCGTTGCCGGTCAGGTCGCGCGGCATACCCAGCTCGATGCGCACGACGTCCTCGCGCAGCTCGACACCGTCACCCGGGAATCGGATGCGCCCGACAAAGCCGTCGACGCCATCCGGGGACCGCAGCCCCAGCACCCTGAACAGCGAGCCAGGTGCCGTGTCCGGCCCCGAAGGATCGTCGTCGCCCGTGTCGTTGTAGCGCGCGAACAGTTCCCCAAAGGGCTCGGCGCGCATCATTTCGAGCTGCGAACGCGCCGCGAGCGCCGCCAACGCGCTCTCGCGCTGCAACGGCGCCACACGGGACGTCGAAGTGAGCGTCCCGCTCAGCATCCCGATGGCGACCGTCATGACGACGAGCGCGATCGAGAGCTCGAGCATGGTCAATCCGCGCCGTGCGGGGTGGGCCTGGGCGACCCCGCTAAAACCGGGCGTGTTCGAATGCAACAACATGGCGCGGGCCCGACAGCAGTGCCCGGCTTAGCCCATCGGGGGCCCTGCGCCCCCCACTTGACGCCTCTCGACGGATTTCCCGCTAGGGGTGTCCCGTTGAGGGCGAATCGCCACGAACTTAGCTCAAATCGAACAAAAACACGCGCCCGGCGGCGCGCGCCACCAGGTCGAGCTCGCCCCCTTCGGGGCCGCGGCTGAAGACGCCGTCGCCCGGCTCGAGAACGAGGCCGCCCACCTCGTAGGTGCCGGTCGCTATTTGGAGCCACACCCGGCGGCCGGGATTGATGCGGTGGAAGAGCGCTGCCCCGACCTCCACTTGGGCGCTGTAAACGGATGCGTCCTGGAGCAGCGGCAAAGATCCTTCGCGTCCATCGCGCGACGCGACGAGGCACCAGCGACCGCGGTCGTTAGCGCCAAAATCGCGCTCGTGGTAGGCGGCTGTGCCTGCGGTCGACGCGGGTTCGATCCAGACTTGCAGGAAGCGGGTGCGTTGGTCCTTCGATGCGTTGAACTCGCTGTGTTCGATGCCGCGCCCCGCGCTCATCACCTGCACCTGGCCGGGCACGAGGATGCCGCCGCCGCCGGTCGAATCCCTGTGCTCCAGCGCCCCATCGAGCACGAACGTCAGGATCTCCATGTCGCGGTGGCCGTGGGTCGGAAAGCCCGCCCCCGGCTCGACTCGGTCGTCGTTGATGATGCGCAGCGCGCCAAAGCCCATCCAGCGCGGGTCGAGGTAACCGCCAAAGCTAAAGCTGTGGCGCGATTCGAGCCACGCGGTGCGTGTATGGCCCCGCTCGGCGGCCGCGCGCAGGGCGAAGGTGGCCGGTCGGAT
>JBBRWC010000019.1:0-49112 GCA_038246255.1 Planctomycetota bacterium | reverse complement strand
GATCCGTCGCACTCCGCCGCATGTGAGGCTCCCCTCCCGCCCGGGCCGGCACGCGCAGGCCCCCGTCGCGCCCCGGCGGCCGCGACCCGCCCAAGAGGTCGTGTGTGCTATTCTCTTTGGCCTTTCGCGCGACCCGATGGACGTTCCCGAGCCCACCTCCCCGATCGCCCCCGCGCCCGAAGGGCCCCGTGGGGCTGCGCAGGATGACGGGGCTGCGCAGGATGACCCCAGGGCCCTGTCCGGGCCCTCTGGGATGTCGCTTTCGGCCCCCAGGATCAAACCGCGGTTTGATCGCAAGCCCGCGTGGCTCAAGGTGCCCCTGCCCGGGGGCGAGGGTTACCGGCGCCTCAAAGGGATGACGGAGCGCCTCGGGCTCAACACCGTTTGCCAGTCAGCGCGCTGCCCCAACGTCGGCGAATGTTGGAAGGGCGAGCGCGCCACCATGACGATCATGGTGCTGGGCGACGAATGCACCCGCCGCTGCCGATTCTGCGCGGTCAAGACCGTGCTTTCGGCGCCGCCGCCGGACGTGGACGAGCCCGCGCGGGTCGGGCAGGCGGTCGCTGAACTCGGACTCGGGTACGTCGTCATCACCAGCGTCGACCGCGATGATCTCCCCGACGGTGGTGCGGGCCACTACGCCGCCTGTGTGCGGCAGGTCCGGGAACGGGCACCCAACACGGTGGTCGAGACCCTGATCCCCGATTACCGCGGTTCGGACCTCTCGACTTTGGTCGCGGCGGCGCCCCACGTCCTTGCGCACAACGTCGAGGTCGTCCCGCGCCTGCAGCGCAAGATCCGCGATCCGCGCTGCTCCTACGAACGCTCGCTCGAGACGCTCCGCACCGCCAAGGACCTGCGCCCCGACCTGTTCACCAAGTCCGCGTTGATGGTGGGCCTCGGCGAGACCCACGCGGAGCTGCTCGACGGAATGGCCCGGCTACGCGACGCGGGTGTCGATTTCCTCACGATGGGCCAGTACCTGCGCCCGACACCCAAGCACGCGCCGGTGATCGAGTACGTGGAGCCGGCGCGCTTTGCGGAACTGAAGGCCGCTGGCGAAGCCCTCGGTTTCCTGTACGTGGCCGCCGCGCCCCTCGTGCGCTCCAGCTACAAGGCGGCCGAGTTTTTCGCCGAGCGCCTGGTTCGCGCGCGCCTCGGCGCCCGCGAGGCCGTGTTGCCGCCCGCCTACGACCCCAGTCAATCCCTTCCGCGCGGCGCCGGCCGCTGACGAGTTCCCGATGAAGACCGAGACCCCGCTCAGTGTGATCCAGGCGAACGGCAAGGCCTCTGGCTACGACCCCGGCTTGTCCAAGGAAGAGCTGCTTCACTGTTACCGCACGATGCTGCTCGTGCGCGCGTTCGACGACACGGCGCTGAAGCTGCAGCGCTCTGGTCGCATCGGGTTTTCGATCCCCAACAAGGGCATCGAAGCGACGCAAGTGGGTGCCGCTAGCGCCCTCGCGAAGACCGATTGGATCTTCCCGAGCTACCGCGACTTCGGCATGGCGCTCTACCACGGCGTGCCGGCCGTGCAAATGATGCACAACATGTTCGGCAACGCTGCGGACAGCGCGCGCGGCCGCCAGATGCCGGTGCACTTCAGCTTCATCGAACCGATCAAGTTTTTCTCGATCTCCTCGCCGATCGGCACGCACCTGCCCCAGGCGGTGGGAGCGGCGTACGCGATGAAGCTGCGCAAGGAACCCCACGTCGCGCTCGTCAGTTTCGGCGACGGCGGCACGTCCAGCCTCGGGTTCCACTCGGGCATGAACTTCGCCGCGGTCTGGAAGGTTCCGGTGGTTTTCCTGTGCCAGAACAACGGGTATGCGATCTCGTGTCCGGTCGAGGAACAAACTGCGTCGGACGGTTTTGCGATCAAGGCGCAGGCGTACGGCATGCCCGGTGTCGTCGTTGACGGCAACGACCTTTTGGCCGTGCGCAAGGCCGTCGCGGAAGCGGTGGCCCTTGCGCGCAAGGGCGGCGGTCCGACGCTGATCGAGGCGAAGACCTTCCGCATGGGTGGCCACTCCACGTCCGACGACCCGACACGCTACGTGCCGAAGGAACTGGTGGAGGAGTGGGCGAAAAAGGACCCGGTCCTGCGTTTTGAGTCCTACCTCGGTGCGAAGGGCATGTGGAACGAGAAGCTGCGCGCCGAGTTCGAAGCTTCGTGCAAGGAAGAGATCACCGCCGCGGTGCGCGAGGCGGAAGCCGTCGGCCATCCGCCGCTCGAGACCATCTTCACCGACGTGTACGAACAACTGCCTCCGCACCTGCGCCGACAGGGCCAGGAAGCGTTCGAACTCGCCCGTCGCAAAGGCGACGCGGCCGCTGGCGACGGCGCGTTCCCTCTTTGATGCCCCGCTGACCCACGCGCCGCTTTCCGCGGCCGCCTCACCCCCCCGGCGCGCGCAGGTGCACGCGTCTCCCCCCCGACTCCGCCCCGTCCCACGAGCCATGCCCACGCTCACCCTGGTCCAAGCCGTCAACGACGCCCTCAAGACGGCGATGCGCCGCGACAAGTCCGTGCTGGTTTTTGGCCAGGACGTCGGCCCGAAGGGCGGTGTTTTCCTCGCAACCGAAGGCCTGACGAACGAGTTCGGCAAGGAGCGCTGTTTCGACACACCGCTCTCCGAGGACGGCATCGTCGGCGCCGCGATCGGGATGGCGATCAACGGCCTGCGCCCCGTCGCCGAAATCCAGTTCCAAGATTTCATCTTCCCGGCGTTCGACCAGATCGTCAGCGAAGCCGCGAAGCTGCGCTACCGCTCCGGTGGCCAGTACACGGCGCCGATGGTGATCCGCACGCCCTACGGCGGCGGTATCCGCGGGGGGCTCTACCACAGCCAATCGGGTGAGGCCTACTTCTGCCACACGCCGGGCCTCAAGGTGGTCGTGCCGTCGACGCCGGCCGACGCGAAGGGCCTCCTGCTCGCGTCGATCGCGGACCCCGACCCGGTGTTGTTCCTCGAGCCCAAGGCGCTTTACCGCTCGATCAAGGAGGAGGTCCCCGAGGGCCACTACACGGTCGACCTGGGTGTGCTGCGCGGTGTGCGCGACGGCAGCGATTGTGTCGTGTTCTGTTACGGCGCGATGGTGCCGGTGGCGGTCAAGGCGGCGGAGCAGGCGGCGGAGCTCGGCCACTCCGTGCGTGTGATCGACCTGCGCACCCTCTTGCCCTTGGACGAAGAGGGTGTGCTCGAGCATGCGAAGCAAGTGGGTCGTGTGGTCGTGCTGCACGAAGCGCCGCGTTTTTGCGGTTTTGGCGCCGAGATCTCCGCGATGATCGCCGAGCACGCCATCGAGTACATGGACGCGCCGGTCGTACGGGTCACGGGTTTTGACACGCCGTTCCCGAACACCCTCGAACACCACTACTTGCCCGATGCGCGGCGGGTGCTGGATGCCATCGAACGGGTGATGGCGTACTGACTTCGCGGCGCGACACGGCCGTCCGGCGAGCATTCAGCGATAGGAAGCAAGGAGAAGATCGACCATGGCTCTTGATTTCAAACTGCCCGACATCGGCGAAGGCATCGCCGAGGGCGAGATCGTGAAGTGGCTCGTCGCCGAAGGCGACACGGTCGCCGAACACCAGTCGGTGGTCGAAGTGATGACCGACAAGGCCACCGTGGAGATTCCCGCTCCCAAGGCCGGTCGCATCACGTCCATCAAGGCAAAGGAAGGCGAGGTTGTGCCCGTCGGCAGCGTGATCTGGGTCATGCAGACCGAGGGGTCCGGCGCGACCCCCGCTCCCGCCAAGGATTCCGGCGCAAAGCCTGCGCCAAAAGCCGCGCAAAAGGCCGCGCCGGCCGCCGCTCCCGCGAAGGCAGCGAGCGCGGCTCCAAAAGTCGCCGCGAAGCCGGCGGGTGGCGGTGAGCGCCTCGAGTTCAAGTTGCCCGACATCGGCGAAGGCATCGCCGAGGGTGAGATCGTGAAGTGGCTCGTCGAATCGGGGGCCACGGTCGAAGAACACCAGGCCATCGTCGAAGTGATGACGGACAAAGCGACCGTCGAAGTGCCCGCGCCGCGCGCGGGAACAGTGGTTGAACTGCGCGCGAAGGAAGGTGAAGTGGTCCCCGTCGGGAGCGTCATCTTCGTGATGCAAACCGCCAGCGGCGCCGCGGCGCTGCCTGCGCACGGCAGCGGTCATGGCGGCGGCGCGAGCGAGGCCAAGCCTGCGGCGGAAAAAGCTGCTGCGAAGGAAGACGCCGCCCAGCGCAACGGCACCGCAAACAACACGAAGGTGCTCGCGGTGCCGAGCGCGCGCCGCGTGGCACGTGAACTGGGTGTCGACCTCGCGCGGGTCTCGGGTTCAGGTCCGAACGGCGTCGTGCGCCGCGCGGATGTGGAATCCTTCGCGCGCGGCGGATCGCGCAGTGCGGCTCCGGCGGGTGCGGCTAGCGAGCGCGCGCCGGCCCGCGCACCGGCACCGGCCCTTGCGCTCGCACCGACCGAACGCGAGACGCGCAAGCCGTTCCGCGGTGTACGCCGCAAGATCAGCGAGGCGATGGTGCGCTCCAAGTTCACGGCGCCCCACTTCACCGTCGTCGAGGAGCTCGACGTCACGGACCTCGTGCGCCTGCGCGAGCAAGGCAAGAGCGTCGCTGCCGAGCAAGGTGTCAAGCTCACCTACATGCCGTTCATCATGAAGGCGTGTGCGCTGGCCCTCGCGAAGTTCCCGCAGCTTGGGTCCGCCCTCGACGAAGAGTCCCAGGAGGTCGTGACTTACAACTATGTCGACCTCGGCATCGCGATGGACACCGAGAACGGCCTGATCGTTCCGGTGATCCGCGACGTGCAGACAAAGGGGTTGTTGCAGCTTGGGGCCGAGCTGTCCGAGCTCGCTGAACGCACGCGCGCCGGCAAGGTGCGGTCGGAAGAGCTGCGCGGCTCCACGTTCTCGATCACCAACGCGGGCAACATCGGCGGCATCCTCGCCACGCCGATCATCAACTTCCCGAACGTCGCGATCCTGGGTGTGCACCGCATGGTGAAGCGTCCGGGTGTGGTCGAGACGCCCGAGGGCGACGTCATCGAAGTGCGCCAGTACATGAACCTCTCGATCAGCGTCGACCACCGCCTGGTTGACGGGGCCGATGGGGTGCGCTTCCTCGTCCACTTGAAGCGGCTGCTCGAGAACCCGGGCCTCCTGTCGTTCTGACCGACCCCCGCGCAACGTCCTCGACCTCGGCGCCGTTCCGACCAGGCAGCATGGCTACCAAAGACGCCAAACCCGACGGGCAGATCCGCGAGCGCTACCTGGATTGGGAGGGTGCGCCCGTTGCCACGCTGCCCAGCGCGGGCCCCGAGTGGTTCGTCGAGCTGTATTCGGCGATGCGTTACTTGCGCTGCGTCGACGAGCGCATGCTCAAGCTGCAGCGCGCCGGACGCGTCGGTTTTGTGGGTTCGATGCTCGGCCTCGAAGCGACGCTCGTGGGCGCGGCGAAGGCCATCCGCGTGGACGACTGGTTGTGGTCGGGGTTGCGCGAGGGTGGCGCCGCGTTGCTGCGCGGCCTGCCGCTTTCCGAATACATCGCGCAGATGTACTGCAACTCCTTCGACACGGCGAAGGGGCGGCAGATGTGCAACCACTTCCAGCACAAGGGCAGCCACTACCCGAGCTGGTCGAGTGTCATCGGAACGCAGATCCCGCACGGAGTCGGCGCCGCCTACGCTGCCAAGTTGCGTGGCATCCCCGAGGTCCACACGATCTTCTTCGGCGATGGTGCGACGAGCTCGAACGGTTTCCACAGCGGCATGAACTTCGCCGCAGTGTGGAACGCACCGTGCGTTTTTGTGTGTGTGAACAACGGTTGGGCAATCTCGGTGCCCTCCCGCGCGCAGACCGCCTCGGGCTCCTACGCCGAGAAGGCGATCGCCTACGGCATGCCCGGTCATCAGGTCGACGGCAACGATCCGATCGCGGTCCACGCGGCGCTCACGACCCTCATCGAGCGCGCGCGTGCGGGTGGCGGCCCGGCGCTCCTTGAACTCGTCACCTACCGGATGATGGGGCACTCGAGCAGCGACGACCCGACGAAGTACCGCGACCCCAAGGAAGTCGAGTTGTGGATGGGCCGCGACCCGTTGCCGCGGTTCGCGCGGTTCCTCGATGCCAAGGGCTGGCTCGATCCGAAGGCGGCGGAGCGTCTTGAGCGGGAGCACAACCAGACGATCGACGCGCAGATCCACGTCCAGGAGGCGGCGGCGCCCATGCCGCTGCGCTCGCTCGTGGAAGATGTCTACGCCGACGTGCCCCTCCATTTGCGCAAGCAATACAACGAGTTCCACCGCATCGCCGAACGTCTGGGCGAGGCCCAGCAGGGCGACGGCGCGTTCCCGCTGTAGGCTGCGTCCGATCGGCCCCGGTCGATCATGAGAGCGGGTGCTAATAATGGCCATGAATCAGTCTCCAGCCTTATAGAATCCGCGCTCCGCGCGCTAGGCTGTCGCCGTGGTCCCAAACGCCGTGGTCCCAAACGCCGCGGTCCCAAACGCGGTGGTCCCGAACGCCGCGGTCCCGAACGCTCCTTTGCGATCCGCATCCGACCGCTGGGCTGTCCTCACCGGTGACGTCGTGGCATCGGGGGCGTTGCCCGAGCGCGCCGCCCTGCCCGGTGCCCTTGGTGAAGCGTTCGATGCCCTCGCCCAAAAGGGTGCGCTGGAGCGCCGCTTCGAGCTCTTCCGCGGCGACAGCTTTCAGGGGGTGGTCCACCCCGGCGAGGCACTGCATGCCGCGGTGCTGATCCGCGCGCGGATGCGCGGTTTGGAGAGCCAGGGCGGCGGGCTGGACCAGCGCCCCGATGCCCGTATCGCGATCGGAATCGGCGCACTGGAGTTCGCGGCCGCGACGGTGGGGGCTTCGGATGGTGAGGCGGCCCGCCTGTCGGGACGCGCGCTGGACCGGCTCGGACGCGACCGCGATGGTGCGCGGCTCGCGGTCGACACACTCGACGACACGCTGCGCACCGACTTGGACCTCATCGTGCGTTTTACGGACAGCCTCGTCACCCGCTGGCGCGCGCCCGGCGCGGAAGTGGCGTTCCTCGCCCTCGCCGCGCCCGAAATGACGCAGGAAGAGGTCGCCGCGCGCTTAGGAGTGACGCAATCCGCCGTGTCCCAGCGGCGCAAGAGCGCCGCGGTCGACACCGTGCTCGAACTTGTCCAGCGGTTTCGCGACCGCGTCGCCGCGGAGCGTTGAGATGGACTTCGAGCTCTTCGTCCCTTGTGGTTGTGGCTCCACGGTGCGCTGCACATCGCCATCGACCTCGCCAAGGCGACGGGCGATCCGAAGGGGCGAAGCGCCGCGTGGTTGCTCGTCGATCAGGGTTTGCACGTGCTGGTGCTCGCGGCGGTCGCGGCCCGTCGGGGTGCGGCCGCGGGATCCACAGTCGACCTTGAACAGGTCAACGAGGACGCCCGTGGTCGCAAAGTGCCGCCAGAGGGCGAAAGACGGCCGAAGGCCGCCGGTTGGGCCGCGTGGTCGGAAAGCTGGTGAATAACCTAGTGGTCGCGATCGGCGTCCTGTTGTTGAGTCGTCCGACAAGCTTCCTGGTCGCCGCATTCACGTCGCGCTGGGAGCAAAACCTCGGGGAGCGGCGCGACAACTTGCCCGGCGCGGGCATGTGGATCGGCCTGATCGAGCGCCAGCTCATTTTCCTGTTCGTCCTGAGCGGGCACATCGAAGCGGTGGGCTTCCTGATCGCCGCGAAGCGCGTGTTCCGCTTCGGCGACCTCAAACAGCCGGGCGACCGCGAGCGGACTGAATACGTGTTGATCGGAACGCTGCTGAGCTTCGGCATCGCGATGGCCGTCGCGCTTGGTGTGCGCGGAGTCCTCCCGGCGGACTGACCGACAGCGGGCCGCACCCAGACCCTCTTGGCCGGGGTTTTAGGCGGCCGAGGTGGTGAGCGCGCGCAGACCGCGGACAGGGCCGGCCAGGTTGTCGGGGAGCACTGGGCTTCGCGCCCGTAGCCGCGCGGTTAGACTCGTTGCCCCGACGAGCGCCCGTCGCCCGCGGGGGCCTGGGCGCCCGCGCGCGCTGGCCGCGTTCCCGACTCCCCCGACCCCCCCAACTCGATGGCAGCAGCCCCCAGTGTTTCGAAGCGCGTGATCGTCCTCGGCGCCGGTCCCGCCGGGTACGTCTGCGCCATCCGTCTCGCCCAGCTCGGCCAGAAAGTGACGGTCGTGGAAGCCGAGTACCTGGGCGGCACGTGCCTCAACGTGGGCTGCATCCCGTCGAAGGCGCTGATCGCCGCGAGCACCTTCCTCGAGAAGGTCGGCCACGCCGCGACCATGGGCATCCACGTGGAAGGGGTGAAGCTCGAGCTGGAGAAGCTGGTTGCGTGGAAAGCTGGCATCGTCGGCAAGCTGACCGGCGGTGTCGGCGGCCTGCTCAAGAACCACAACGTCGACGTGGTGATGGGCAAGGGCTCGATCACCGGCAAGGGCAAGGTGCGGGTGGCGACGAAGGACGGCAACAAGGACCTCGAGGCTGATGCGATCGTCATCGCGACGGGGTCGGTGCCGCTCGCGATCCCGGGTTTCGACTTCGACGGCAAGCATGTGTGGTCGTCGACCGAAGCCCTCGCTCCCGCGCGGTTGCCCAAACACCTGCTCGTGATCGGCGGGGGTTATATCGGGCTCGAGCTCGGCATCCTCTACCGCACGCTCGGCGCGCAGGTGACCGTCGTCGAAGCGACCGAGGGAGCGCTCCCCGGCCAGGACAAGGAGTGTGTGGCGGTAATCGAGCGTTCGATGAAGAAACTCGGGCTAGAGTTCATCACGAAGGCCTTCGCGAAGGGGTACGAGGTCGCGGGCGATACGAAGCGTGTGCGTCTCGAAGTCGGCGGGGTGGAGCGTTTTGTCGAGTGCGACCAGATCCTGTGCACCGTCGGGCGCAAGCCGTACAGCGCGGGCCTCGGGCTCGAAAAGGTTGGACTCACGACCACCAAGCAGGGGTTCCTCGAGGTCGACACGACCATGCGGACGAAGGTCGACGGGTTCTGGGCGATCGGCGACATCGCTGGCCAGCCGATGCTCGCCCACAAGGGCAGCAAAGAGGGCCTCGTCGCGGCCGCAGTGATCGCCGGCCAAAAAGAGGAGTACGACTCGCGCTGCGTGCCCGCGGTCATTTTCACGGCGCCGGAAATGGCGTCGGTGGGTTTGCTCGAGGAGCAAGCGACCGCGAAGGGCCACAAGGTCAAGGTCGGAAAGTTCCCGTTTGCCGCATCCGGTCGCGCGATGAGCCTGATGGAAACCGATGGTTTCGTGAAGGTGGTGGCGGATGCGGACACCGACGAGTTGCTCGGTGTGCACATGGTTGGTCCGGAGGTCACCGAGCTCATCGCCGAGGCCACGTTGGCCATCGAAATGCACGCGACGTCGGAAGACCTCGCGCGCACCATCCACGCTCACCCCACGCTGCCCGAAGCGCTGATGGAAGCCGCCGAAGCGGTGCACGGCATGGCGGTCCACATCTTTCAAAAACCCGGGAAGTGAACCCGCGCGCGGCCGGAATCCCGTTGGTTGTCACGCGGCTTGGCCGCACGGATTACGCGGCGGCGCACCGGCTGCAGGCGGAGCTGGTCGCAGAGCGCGCCCGCGATGCGATCCCCGACCAGTTGTTGATCACCGAGCACGACTGTGTGGTCACGCGGGGCAGACGCAGCGCCGTGGACGAGGGTGTGCCCGCGGGGGTTGCGGTGCTCGACGTCGAGCGCGGCGGGCAAGCGACGTGGCACGGGCCGGGGCAAGTGGTGCTTTACCCGATCCGCTTCCTGCCCCCCGGCGAGCGCGACCTCAAGCTCTACCTGCGTGCGCTCGAGCAGGTCGTCATCAACGCGCTCGCCACCCTCGGGCTGGACGCGACGCGGGTCGACGGCCTCACCGGCGTGTGGATCGGCGGCCTGAAGGTGTGCTCCATCGGCATCGCCGTGCGGCGCTGGGTTACCTGGCACGGCCTCGCTCTCAACGTGCGCAACGACCCGGCCGGATTCGGGGGTTTCCGGCCCTGCGGGCTCGCGGGGGCCGTTATGACGCGGGTCGTCGACCACGCGCCGCCGCCCGACAGCGATCCGATGTTAGAGGAGGCCCTGCGGGGCGCCTTCTGCGGGCATTTCGGGTACGAGCCCGCGCCGTTCTAGCCGGAGTCATTCAGCAGCTTTCCGACCACACGGCCCAACCGGCAGCCTTCGGCCGCCTTTCGCCCTCTGGCGGCACTTTGCGACCACGGGCGTCCCGCGTTGACCTGTTCAAGGTCGACTGTGGATCCCGCGGCCACAAAGCACCGCCAGACGACAACTTGGGCTCGTTTGCTCAAAAACCTGATGAATAACCCGGTCTAGGATTGGGGCGCCGGTGTCGAGAATTCTCTGGTGTGCTGCTCCGGTCGGGGCGGGCGCTCGGCCGATAGCCAGCCCTCGGCCTCCCTTCCCATGGACCCCTCCCAGCCCGCGTCCCCCGGCGCCCCCGCACCGCCCCGCCATGCACGGCCGGGGTCTGGCCCGGGGTCTGGCCCGGGGTCTGTTTGGGCGGCGATCGAGCGCGACATCCAGTCGGCCCTGCGAGGTCTGGGGGCGACCCTGGAACGCCTCGCGCACGCCGAACTGCCGCGCGCGACGGCGGCTGAACTCGGAACCCTGCGCGGGACGGTCGAGGGGTTGAGCGGAGCGCTCGCCGAGTTCACAGAGCTCGTCCAACACGGCGCGCAGCAGCCCCTCGCTCGGGCGGACTTCGACCCCATCGAACTGCTTGAGCAGATCGCGATCGACCTCGCACCCGCCGCCTGGAGCCGGGGAGTCGAGATCGCCGTGCACCCGCTCGACCTGCCGCCGCGCGTTTCTGCCGCGGCCGCCACCCTGGGCCCCGTGCTGCGCCGGCTGCTAGAGGAAGCCCTCGATGGGGCTGAGCCCGGGCGGGTCGAGCTGGTGGGCCGTGTGGACGCACAGGGCCGGTTGGAACTCGCGGTCGAGGGCGGAGCGCCGCTGCGCCCGCGGATCCAGGGTCGCGGACGTCGGGCGCTCAGTGCGGCGCTGTTTGAAGCGCGCCTCGACGCGCTGGGGGCGGAGTTCGTCGCGCTGGAACCCGAGCGCCGGCGAGTGGTTCGACTGGAGGCTCCCGCGCGAGCGCTGGAAGACTCCGCCGGGGGCAAAGCTGCGCTCGGCCCCGATCCTGGCACAGTGGCGGTTTTTGGCGTCGACGAGCGCTCCTGTGCGACCACCGCGGCGCTGCTGCGTGCCTTGGGTGCCCGCACCAACGTGTTGCATCGCGCCGAGGATCTGGCACAACTCGCGCAGACGGCACCGTCCGCCGACGGCGGCCCCCGGCGCATCGCGGTCATCGCCGTCGACGAAGAGCGCTGGGATGCGGTGCGCCCGGCGCTGGACGCGATGGGGGCGGCGCGGCCGTTCACCCTGTGGCTCGGCGCGTCCCTGCGGGCGCCCGATGCCCAGGCGTTTGCGCGCAGCGGCGCCGATCTTTGGATCGGCCGGCCCCTCGACCGGCGTCGGCTGCGCGGTGCGCTGCGGCTCGTGGACGGCCTGGGCGCCGCGCCGCGCCGTTGTGCCGAGCCGCTGCCGCCGCCGCCCAACACCAGCACGCCGCCGCCGACGGCCGCGCTGCCGGCACCTGTCAGGCCGGCGAAGGCGCTGCCCGCACCCGCGGAGCTGTGCCGGGCGCTTGTCGCGCTCGACCACCTCGTCCAGCAGGCGGAGCTCGCCGCGCACCTCGTCGCCGCGGGTTGGGACGTCGTGCAGGTTGATGACGCCCACGCGTTGGAGCGGGCGGCGCGCGCTGGCAACTTTGACGCGCTCGTGTACACGCAGGAGCTCATTGGGCTCGATCCACACAAACTGGGTGTGGCGCTTGCACGCGCCACGCGCGCGGACGGGCGCGCTCCCCTGGCGGTGCGCATCGGCGCCGACCGCAAAACCGAACCCTGGCCGGCGGACTTGGAGATCCACGCGCGTTCCGCCCACGAACGGGCGCGGGCCATCCGCGCCGCTGTGACCCTCAGATCCCCCACGCGAATGGGCAAGGACCACGAAATCGTGCTCGACCCCGACGTCATCCAAGGCCTGCGCGAGCTCGATGATCCGGGTGCGCCGAGCCTGTTGGCGGAGCTCGTCGAGATTTTCCTCAACGACGCACCCGCGCGCCTTGCCGCCCTGGAGGCGGCGCTGACCTCGGGTGACGCGCAGCAGCTCGAGCGTGTCGCCCACGCGCTGAAGGGCAGTTGCGGCAACCTGGGCGCAAAGTCGCTGGCCGGTGTCTGCCAGCAGATCGAGCAGCAGGGACGTGCGGGGCGCCTGGAAGGCATGGCGCCACTCGTCGCGCGGTCCCGTCAGTTGTTGCGCGACGTCAAGCGCGCCCTCGAACACGAGGTCGGCCGCGCCTGAGGCGAGCGGTCCTTATGGACAAGCAGTTCGAAGAGCTCAAGGCCACCGGTCAGCTCCCGTCGCCCAACGGCGTAGGGATGCGCATCCTCATGCTCACGCAGTCGGAGGATTTTGCGCTCGACGACCTCGTTCAAACCCTCAGCGCCGATCCGGCCCTGACCGGGCGGGTGATCAAGCTCGCAAACTCCGCCCAGGGGGGTGGGCAAGTCTCCAACGTGCGCGACGCCGCGGTGCGGCTGGGTGTGCGCTCACTGACCGCGATCGCCCTCGGATTCTCCCTGGTGAGCAACCACAAGGGCGGGTCCTGCGTGGGCTTCGATTATGCGGCGTTTTGGTCCCATTCCCTCGCGCGCGCCCTCGCCGCCCAGCTCGTCGCGAAAAGCCTGGCTGTCGCCGTGCCGATCGAGGCGTTCACGCTGGGACTGCTTGCCCGCGTGGGGGAGCTCGCGCTCGCCAGTATTCACCCCGAGGAGTACGGCGGACTCTTGATCCGCACACGCGCGACGCCTGAGTTCGACGTGCGCCGCGCGGAAAACGACCTGTTTGGCATCGACCACGGCGAGGTCACCGAGTGCATGCTGCGCGACTGGGGCTTGCCCGACGTGCTGGTGCTGGCCGGCGGCGCCGCCGAACCCCGCGAACACGAGGACCTGAGCGATCTCGACAAACGTGTGCGCGACCTGATCGACGTCGTGCGCGATGCGCGCATCCTCGCGGACCTCGTGCTGCGCTCCGCGGATCCGGGGCCGCTGCTGTCGGAGGAGGGCCGCAGCCTGCGCCAGCGCTTGTCGCTGCGGCAGATCAGTTTCGAGGACCTGTTCGACCAGTTGCTCGCGGATTTCAACGGCTGGGGCACGATGCTCGAGCTCGCCACCGACGCTTACACCGACGGTCTGGTCGCGAGCGATCTCGTGCGGCGCATGGAGCGGCGCTCCAGCGAACGGGTTGCCGCCGATGGGGAACCGGCGGACGAAACTCCCGTGCGTGTTCTGATCGTCGACGACGATCCTTTTTCACTCAAGCTCGTTGCGCGCCTGATCGGCGGCGCCGGGCACGAGATCGAAGTGGCGCGCAACGGACGCGAGGCGCTGTCGGTCACGTTGCGCTTTCGCCCACAGATCATCGTCACCGACTGGGCGATGCCCGACATCGACGGCCTGGACTTTTGCCGCGCACTGCGCAAAACGCGCTTCGGGCGCCGCATCTACGTGCTGCTGCTCACGGGTCTGGGCGACGAGGACCGTGTCCTGGAAGCGTTCGATGCGGGTATCGACGACTTCGTGATGAAACCCTTCAAGCCGCGTCTTTTGCTCGCGCGGTTGCGCGCCGGCGTGCGGCTCGTTCGCCTGCAGGAACAGGCCGAACGCGACCGCGCGATCCACGTGCGCAACGCGGCAACCCAGGCGCGCATGAACCGTCAGCTCAAGGAAGCGGCGGACACGGACTACCTGACGCAGTTGCCCAACCGGCGCTTTGCGATGGAGGCTTTGGCGCGCGAGTGGCAACGAGCCCAGGAGCTGAGCCTTGAGTTGTCGGTGCTGATGATCGACATCGACGACTTCAAGCGTGTCAACGACGTCTACGGGCACGAAACCGGCGATGCCGTTCTGCGCGCGACAGCCGCCGTTTTGCGCCATTCCACGCGGCGCATGGACGTCGCCGCACGCATGGGTGGCGAGGAATTCCTCGTCGTGTGCCCGGGTGTTTCGGGGGCGGGGGCGCTGGTGCTCGCGGAGCGTGTGCGCGCCGCGGTGGAAGGCCAAACCATCGAACATGGCGCATTCAAGGGCGGTGTCACGATCAGCATCGGCACGGCATCGTGCCAGGCCGACATCCGCGACCCCGAGCAACTCCTGCGCCAGGCGGACGCGGCGGTGTACCGAGCGAAACAGCTCGGCCGCAACCGCGTAGCGAGCGGGGACCACCCCGACTCGACGTCGCGCTCCGCCTGATTCTGGTTTCTTGCGACTAGTCGGGCCGGACTCCCAACACCGAGCCCGTCGCCCGCGCGAGGATTGCCGCGGCGACGTTGCCGAGGATGAAGCGTGCGAGTCCCGTGCGGCCATGCGTGCCGACGGCAATCGCATCGACTTCGGTTTCGCGCGCGAGCGTTTCCTGGGCCGGAACACCTTCGACAAACTCGAGCCGACGGCGCACACCGCGCCAATCGAACGTGTTTTCGAGTTCGCGGAACTCCGCTTCATCGCGGCGCTGCACGTCCTCGACCACGTAGGTGGGGTAGGTCGTGGTTTCGCTCGGTGCAGGGTCGGGGAAAAAGTCGGGGCGCACAAAACAGTGCAGGACTGAGAGCTCGCCGTCGTAGGGCCGCACTAGGTCGCGCGCGGTCGCAAGCGCCGTCAGCGAGAGGGGCGAGAGGTCGACCGGCACGAGGACACGCGTGGGATCGCGCCACGGGCCGCGTTGGACCCAGACCCCCGCCGGCCCCTGGGCCAAAAGGGCCCGCGGCACGCTGCCGAGGTCGAGCGCATGGTCCTTGTGGTGCGGTCCGACCACGACGAGGCTCGCAGCGGTGCGCTCGCAGGCGGCCGCGATGGCGCGCGCCGGGTGTCCGAGCACGATCTCGCGGGTGAAGTCCCTGGGGCGCTCCGCGCCCAGGGTGCCGAACGCGCGCTGGAGCTCCGCTTCGACGGCGTGCTCCGCTTGGCGGGTGAGGTCCGTGCGCGCCGCGCCGGCCCACTCCGTCGAGAGGCCGGTCCACATGGACTCGGGGTAGTCGATGGCGTGGACGAGGTGCACTCCCACACCCCGCGCGCGCGCGAGCGCGAGCGCGGCGGCGAGGGTGTCGATTGCGCGGGCGCGGGGATCGAAGCCGAGGACGACGGGGGCGCGGGAATCGTTCATGGGAGGGCGCAGGCCACCTGGCCGCGACTACCGAGCGTAACCCAGGGCGTAGGATCCTGGTTGTGGCTGGCCCTGCTCCCGCGAACCCATGGACGGCGTCGTGGCTCCGACGAATGGGCCTGGCCGGGCCAGCGCAGCGCGCCTGGGCGCTGTACGACTTCGCGAACTCGGTTGTCATCACGACGACCATCACCGCGATCTTCCCGATCTACTTCCAAAAGGTGGTCGCGGGGCACTTGTCCCAGGAGGTCTCCGCCCAGTGGTTCGGGTATTCGACCTCGCTCGCCCTGCTCGCCGTCGCGGTCGTCGCTCCGTTGCTCGGGCCGATTGCGGACGCGCGCGCACGGCGCAAGCGCTATTTGCTGTGGTTCCTAGCAATCGGCGCCGCCGGCGCGGCGGGGCTCGGCTTCGTTGGAGCGGGGGACGTCGCGGCCGCGCTGTTGTGCTTCGGGCTCGTCAACATCGGCGCCGCGGGCAGCTTCGTCTTCTACGACGCGCTGCTGCCCCATTTGGCGAAGGGCGACGACCAGGATCGCCTGTCGACGAGCGGGTACGCGCTGGGCTACGTGTCGGGCGCCGTGGTGCTCGCGCTGCAGCTCGCGTGGATCCAACACCCCGCGGCGTTTGGCTTGCCTAGCGGCGATGATCTGACGCCGAGCGCCGCCACGCTACCCACGCGGCTCGCGCTGCTGAGCGCGGCGGTGTGGTGGGTCGTGTTTTCGATCCCGCTGTTTCGCCGTGTACCCGAACCGCCGCCGGATGTGGCGAGCGATGCGCCGATCGCCGCCGCCGGGCGCTCACCCCGCGCGCTGCTCGTTGCCGCTATTGCGCAGGTGCGCGCGAGTTGGCGTCACCTGCGCGAGCTGCCCGACGCCGCGCGAATGCTGGTCGCATTCCTGGTCTACAACGACGGTATCGTCACCATCATCCGCATGGCGACACTCTTTGGAGCGCTGCTAGCGTTCGAAACCCACGTCCTCATCGGCGCGATCCTGCTCGTGCAGGTCGTGGGCATCCCGTGCGCGCTTCTGTTTGGACGGCTCGCCCGGGCCATCGGAGCCAAACGGGCCGTGCTCGGCGGCGTGGCAGCGTACGCGCTCATCAGCATTGCCGCGGTGGCGGTGCGCACAGAGCTGCACTTCGTCGCCCTCGCGATCGCCGTTGGCACGGTGCAAGGGGGCACCCAGGCCCTGAGCCGCTCGCTGTTTGCGAGCCTCGTGCCGGCGCGCCGCTCGTCCGAGTTTTTTGCGCTATTCGCGGTGCTCGAGAAGTTCGCCGGCCTGCTCGGACCCGCGCTCTTCGGACTCGTGGTCGGCCTGGCGCCCGATCCGCGCTACGGGCTGCTCGCGATCCTGCCGATGTTCGCGATCGGCGGATACCTGCTGTTTGGCGTCGACGTCCAACGGGGCCGCATGCGCGCGCTTGCGGTGGACCAGGCGTCGCTGTCCAAGTGAGCGCTGCTTCTTCCACGGGCTCTGCCCGATGGGTGCGCGGACTTTTAGCCCGCCCTGGAGCGAGCCCGTCGCTACTTCGAGCTCGCAGGTCGACCCAAGGCGGGCCTGGAGGCCCGCGCTCCTGTCCCGCGCACCCATCGGGCAGCGCCCGGCAAAGACTGCAAACTTGCTGAAGTTTGCCGGGTCAATGCGGGTGTTTGCGTCGTGACAGCTACTTCCGCTCGGACATGCGGAAAGTTGCTCGAGCGCTCACCAGGAGAGGTCGTGGCGCGCCAGCGGTAGCCGTCGAATGCGCTTGCCCGTCGCCGCGAAGATGGCGTTGCAAAGGGCGGGAGCGAAGGGCGGAACACCCGTTTCCCCGACTCCCGCGGGCGGACCGTCGTGGTGGATGATCTCGACGTGGATCGCGGTCGGCGCTTCGTTCAAGCGGGCGATCGGATAGGTGTGGAAGTTCGTTTGCTGCACACGTCCCTTCGTCGCGGTGATCTCGCCAAACAGCGCCAGGCTCGCGCCGAACACCGCCGCCCCTTCCATCTGCGCGCGCACACGTTCGGGGTGGACTACGAGCCCGGCGTCGATGACGACGTGCACCCGCGGGATCCGCACGACACCGCGCTTTGAAACTTCGACCTCGACGACGTTGGCGCAGTAAGCAAGGAAGCTGCGGTGCGACGCGATCCCCAGGGCGCTGCCGGCGGGCAACTCCCGGCCCCAATCGGCGAGCTCGGCCGCGCGTTCCGTCACGCGCCGCAGGCGACCGACATCGATGGGGTATTCCTCGAGGCTGTGGCCGTGGTTTGAATACTCAACACTCGGGAGCTCGATGTGGCGCGGCTCGCCGAGCAGTTCCAACAGGTATTCGAGCGGATCCCGGCCCGCGCGGTGCGCGAGTTCGTCCGCAAAACACGACGTGGCAAACGCGTGGTACACGTGCGCGACCGAGCGCAACCATCCGATGCGCACATGGGCGTCCGCCGGTGCGTTTTCGACGCGCAGGTGTGGCACTTTGAACGGCACGTCCGTGAAACCCATGCCGAGCTCGCCGGCGCTGCCATAACGCTGTCCCGGCGCGAAGGTCGAACCGATCGGCGGGAAGGCGGAGCGCTGCAGCCATGCGCGCGGTTGGCCGTCTGTGCCGATCCGCGCGGACATGTGCACGCTCGCAACCGTGTGGTAGTAGTCGTGTTGCAGGTCGTCCTCGCGCGTCCAAAGCACGTGGACGGGCCGCCCCGCAAGATGCGCGAGGAGCGCGGCTTCGACGAGGAAGTCCGGCTTGCTCTTGCGCCCAAAACCGCCGCCCAGGAGCGTGACGTGGACGGTCACGCTTTCCGGCGGAATCGCAAGCGCGGAGGCGACCGCTCCCTGCGCGGCTTGCGGGTTCTGGGTCGGCGCCCAAAGTTCGCACGCGATGGCGGCGCCCAATTCGTCGGTGGTGACGCGGGCGAGCGCACACGGCGGCTCGAGCGACGCGTGCGCGAGCAGCGGCACGTGGTAGTCCGCGGCGAAGAGTTCCTGCGGTGTGCCGGAGGACAATTGGGTGAGCGCGTGGCCTTCGTTGCGCAGGACCTTGCCGGGGAGACGCGCGGACTCGGTCAAGGTGCGCTCGTACGCTTCGGAGTCGTAACCGGCGTTCGGGCCTTCTTTCCAATCGATCGCGAGGGCGCGTCGGCCCTCGAGCGCCGCGAACGTGCTGTTCGCGAGCACGGCGACACCACCCAAGGCTTGGAACCCGTGGGGCGCGTGGGATACGGCAAGGGGGAACACGGCCACCACACCGGGTACTGCCAGCGCGCCGTCGCGGTCGAACGTCGTGTAGGTGTCACCGAGCGCCTGCGGCCGCGCGATGACGGCGAAAAGCTGGCCCTCAAGGCGCGCGTCGATCCCGAAGGTTGCCGTGCCGTTGAGGATCGTGTCCATGTCGGCGATGGGCACAACACGCTCGGGTTTGGGGCCCGCGAGCCGCCATTGGGAGCTCGGCCGCAGCGCGACGCTGTCCAAATCGGGCACGGCCTGGCGCCGAGCGTCGGCCACGAGCTCGCCAAACCCGAGCGAACGCCCGCTTTCCACGTGCACCACCTGGTGGTTTTCGGCGCGGACTGCGCCCGCCTCGACGCCCCAGCGCTGTGCGGCCGCGGCCTCGAGCATTTGGCGCAGGACGGCGCCACCGCGGCGCATGCGCGCGTGGAACTGGCGCACGCTGCGCGACCCATCGGTGTTTTGGTCGCCATAACGCGCGTCGCCGACCGCCTGGCGCAGGACAACACGCTTCCAATCGGCGCCCAGCTCGTCCGCGAGCACGAGCGGCAGCGCCGTGCGGATCCCTGTGCCCATTTCGGAGCGGTGCGCGACGATGGTCAGCGCGCCGTCGGGCGCGAGCGCGACAAAGAGGTCCGGTTGGAACGGCTCGGCGGTCGCGGCGGCATCGGCGCTTTCCTCGTGCGTCCGCAGGCGGGCCCCGGCGCCGGGCGCGAGGGCGAGCACCAGCGACCCCGCGGCAAAGAGACCCAAAAAGTCGCGGCGCGACGGTCCAGCGGCGGGGCCGCTCACTTCGCGGCCTCCTTCGCGGCGGTGTGGATCGCGGCGCGGATGCGGGTGTACGTCCCGCAGCGGCACAGGTTGCCCGCCATGCCCCGGTCGATGTCTTCGTCGGTGGGCGCGGGCGTCTGCGCGATCAGCGCGGCGGCGCTCATCATCTGGCCCACCTGGCAATAACCGCACTGGGGCACGTTGTGCTCGCGCCACGCGCGCTGGACCGGATGGTCCGCTGCGGGGTGGAGGCCTTCGATGGTGGTGACCTGCGCATCGGCAATAGTGCCGACTTCGGTGACGCAAGAGCGCACCGCGCGGCCGTCCACGTGCACCGTGCAGGCGCCACAAAGGGACATGCCGCAGCCGTACTTCGTTCCCGTCAGTCCGAGGGTGTCGCGCAGGACCCACAGGAGCGGAGTGCGCGGATCGACACCGTCGATCGTGTGGGTGCGGCCGTTGATTCGCAGGTTCATGATCGCGCAAGGGTCGGTTCGCCCTCGGACTCGGGGTTAGGGGGAGGGCGGTCGCGGGCGGCGTTCCCACGTGTCCAGATCGCAGAGTTCGTCCACGTCGCGCAGGGTCGGCAGCTCGAACGCCGCGAGGCCGAGGTCGTGGGCGCGAGCGAGTGTGGTGGCGGCGAGCTTGGGTGTGCGCCACGTGACTGCGTGGAAAAGTTCAGGCGCGTGGCGCGCGAGGCCGATCAGCACGTAACCCTCGTCCTCGGCGGGGCCCAGCACGAGGTCGTGGCTATGCAGCGCTTCAAAGGCCCGCTCCATGTATCGATCGTCCATTTCGGGCGCATCGGTCCGCGCGACCACCACGCGGCTCGCGCCAAACAAGAACGCGTAACCGAACGCGCGTTCGAGTCGCTCGCCGAGGTTGCCTTCACCCTGGTCGGTGCAGCGGCGGCGCTCGCCGTAGAGCTGTTGGAACTGATGCGCCGTGCCGCCCGTCGAAAGCAGCCGAACCGCGAGACCGGGCCGGCGCGTTGTCAGCCGGTCCACGAATGCCAGCGTGTGTTCCGTCATCGCGCGCTCGAGCTCTGCGGCAGCCTCCGCCCCGAGGGCGGGGATCAGCCTCGTCTTCGCTCCCCCGGGACTTGGGTAGCGCGCAAAGATCAGCAGTTGCTCCACGCAGGTCGAGAATAGCCTCCAACCCGTGCCGTTGTGTATCCGCGCCCGCCACGGTCGCTCGCAGGCCAACCCCAAACCATCGCTCGCTGTGTTTGCAATCCGTCGAATCGCCCGCTGGACCGCGCTTTTGACCGCGGTGGCCATTGCGTCGGCTGTCGCCCTGCCCGTCGTCTCGCACGCGGGACCCACATCCAAAGTCCAGGTTTCGGCGGAGCTGTGTGCCGAGCTGCGCGCCGCGCTCGCCGCCCGGGAGCAAGCCCACGGGCCGAGTCCCGACGTGCGTGCCGCCGCGCTCGAGCGCCGCGCGCGTGACCTCGCACTGCCGCTCGCGTCGCCCCGGGTCCGGCTCGCGCTCGCGGTGCACGCGGTGCCCACGCCGGGGCAGTGGGCGGAACTCGCGGCGCGCGGCGTCCGCCGCACAGGGACCGGCTGGATTGCCCCGGTTGGGACACGGCATGCCCTTGGGCGGCTGCTCGTCGACGCACCCTGGGAGGTGGCGGCGGAACTCGGCCGCCTGTCGTTCGTGGTGCGCATCGACCACATCGAACGCCCGTACCTTCCGCTCGACGACCTCGGTCGAGTGCTGATCGGAACCGAGCCCGTCCTCGCGGGGGAGTGCGTTTGGCCGCGCACCGGCGCGGGCGTGCGCGTGGCGGTGCTCGATTCGGGGCTCGATATTTTGCACCCCGATTTGCCGCTGCCCGTGGACGCGCTCGACCTGTCGGACGGGGGTGACCCCAAAACCGCGTCGGAGGACGTCACGAGCCCGAACTCGGCTCACGGGACGCTGGTTGCCGGTGCGGCGCTCGGCCGCGGTGTGCTGTCCCTCGGTCAATACAAGGGATCCGCGCCGGGTGCGGATCTGTTGTTCTACAAGACCGGCGAAAACGCGAGCGGGATTTCGAGCGAAGCTGCGCTGATCGCGGGCGTCCAGCGCGCCGTCGAAGCGGGTGCTCGGGTCATCAATCTGAGCCACGGTGCCTACGACCCGTTCATGGATGGGAGCAGCGTCCTGTGCCAAGCGATCGACGCGGCGAGCGCAGCGGGTGTGCTTGTGGTTGTCGCCGCGGGCAACGAAGCCAATGCGCGGCGCCACGTGTCGGGCGCGGTGACGCCCGATGCCGCGAGCCCGATCCTGCGGCTCTACTTCAACAACATCTTGCCCGTCGGGTACAGCGAGGTGCAGCGACTGCAACTCCAGTGGCGCGACAAGGTGCCGGGGGATGCCAACCTCGAGCTCGTGCCGCTGGCGCTGCCGCCCGATTCGAGCTTCTCTGCGCTGCCGTTCGACGTCAGTTCGCGCGGCACCGAGTCGATCGGTTATGAGCTGCTCGTGTCCGTCCCTGCGGGGGCGTTTGCGGTGGCGGAGTTTGAGGTGCGCGTCGTCGCGCCGGAGCTTGGGGAGCCGAACGCACCCGGTGAACCTGCGGTGCAAGCGGGCGAGCCGATCGAGTTCCACCTCACCCGCTGGCAGGGTCTGGGGCTGTTCCTTGACCCGGATCCGAACGGCACCATCATGACCCCGGGCATCGCCGACACCGCGTTGACGGTGGGGGCGTTCGCGCACCGCGTAACGTGGACCGACGCGTCGGGAACACCCCACGCGTGGCAGTTGATCGAAGAGGGCAAGCTCGCCGTTTTTTCAAGCCGCGGTCCGCGCATCGACGGTATGCAAAAGCCCGAGATCCTCGGCCCGGGCGCGGGCACGATCACTCTGCGCGACGCGGGTCTGGCAATCGGCGACGTGCAGGCGGTCGCGGGGTCCGCGGAGTATGCGGGCGGCGGTGCCTACTGGATCGCGCTCGGGACGAGCTTTGCCGCGCCGCACATCGCGGGGGGAGCCGCGCTGGTGTTCGAAGCGGCGCCACACTTTTCCGGCGCCGAGGTCGCGGCGCTGCTCCTTGCGAGCGGCGACCAAGCGCTCGATCCCGACAACGCCGTCGGCCACGGTGTGCCCGATGTGCGCGCCGTGCTCCAACAGTTGGCCGATCAGGCGTGCGATCCGCTGCTTGCGTCCGCGGGCACGGTGTTTCTGTCCGCGCCCGAGCCCGTTGAAATGTTGCTCGACGCCGGAGCAGAACACGGCCATTCGATCTACTTGTTGCTTGGTTCGGCGACCGGTGTGACGCCGGGTGTCGAACTCGGCCCCGGGGTGCACCTGCCGCTCAACATCGACGGCTACCTTGTGTACACGGCGAGCAGCGCCAACACCGGGCCGCTGGTCTTTACCCTGGGCAACCTCGACGGCGAGGGGCGCGGTTTTGCCCAACTGGACTTTGGCCCCGCGGTCGCTCCCGCGCTCGTAGGGGTCGCGTTGAACCACGCCTTCGTGGTGATCGAACCCGTTGAGGGCCAGAACTGGGCGCCGTTCGCGAGCAACCCCGTCAAGCTCACTCTTGCAGCGGCTCCGCCTTGAGCGCGGCGCCGGGGTCCGTGGACGGCGGCGGCGATTCCCAATCCTCGCCCGTGTGGTCGCCGGTGTAACCCAAGTCCTTGAGCATGCGACTGCGGTTGGGATCCGCTCTCCGGCCGAAGGTGGAGGCGGTCGGGAACTCCGCGCGCCACGTGCCGAGGGCAGTGCGCAACCGCGCGACGTCCGCGGGTTGTTGCGATGCAATATCGACACGCTCAAAGGGATCGTCGTCGAGGTCGTAGAGCTCGTCACCGCGGCCAAAACGATCCCGCGTGAGCTGCGTCGGCTCGATCAGCTTCAAGTTGGTCGACATCTCGCGCAGCGCGGTTCCATGCAGCACGAAGCTGTGCACGGCGGTGCGTCCTGCGTTGTGCTTTGCCTTGCGCCCGGACATGGCGGGTACGAGGCTTTGGCCGTGGAGCGGGCCGGGAACCGCCAAAGAGGCGAGTTCGAGCAGCGTCGGGAAGATGTCGACGTTCTCGACCGGATCGGCAATCCGCGCGCCCGGTTGGACACCCTTGCCCCACATGACGAGCGGTGTGTGCACGGCTTCCTGATAGAGGTGCGCGCCGTGTTTTTGATAAAAAAAGTCCCGCGGCGGGGCGTTCGCGAGCTCTTCCGCACGCTTGAGGTCGACGTGCTCCCACAGGCCTTCGCCGTGGTCACTGGCGAACACCACGACCGCGTCGTCGAGCCAGCCCGCCGTGCGCCATTCCTCGAAGGCACGGCCGAGGGCGTCGTCTGTAAAACGGATACCCAGGTCGTAATAGGCGCGATTGGCGTCCAAGTAGCGCCACTCCGTGAACCAGTCCGGGTCGGTGGGCGGGGCGGCTTTGCCCTGGAGCCCAAAACGACCCCGCTGCCACACCAGCGGTGCGACAGCGAGGATTTCCTCCGGCGGTAGCGCGCCGTGCAGCGCGGGATAATCGTCGTAGGGATCGTGGGGATCGAAGGGGTGCAGATAAAAAAATACCGGCGGCCTTTTGCCGTCCGCGTCACGCTCGAACGCGGCGCCGAGGGCCGGTTGCACATCGCGCAGCAGCGTTTCGATAGTGCGGGACGCGTAGCCCCCGTCCGCCTTGCGCTGTGCCCGCGGCCGCGGGTCGAAGTGGTCGAAACCGCGGCCAAATCCCGCGTCTTTGGTCAGGAGGATGTTCGCCGCAGCGCCGACCGTGCGGTACCCCGCGCGGGCGAAGGATTCCGGCAGCGTGGGCGCCTCGGGGCCGATGAAGTCGCGGTAGTCCGTTAGGTACCGCCCGGTGAACATCGACACCATCGACGGGAGCGTCCAGGAGCTCTGCGCCGTGGCATCGAGGAACAACGCACCCTCTGTGGCCAACCGGTCGAGGAACGGCGCCGTCGGACGCGGGTAGCCGTAGGTTGACAGCCGATCCGCACGCAGCGTATCGACGACGATCAGCACGACGTCGGGACGGTCGGGTGCTCCGCCGCAGGCCGCGAGGCCGCACAGGCCGAACGCTAGCCACGGGGACCGCGGATCGAAGGGAAACGTCGTGCGGCCCACCGGCACAGGATAACCGAGGAGCCGCGACACTGTGCCTGTTGGCGGTCAGCGCGGGATGGCGGTCAGCGCTGGCTGGCGGTCAGCGCGGGATGGCGGTCAGCGCGGGATGGGGGCGCTCGCGCCGAGCCCGGGCCCGTACGCGACCGCGTGGCTCAGCAGACGGCCCGACGCCAGGTGCTGCCCGCGGAACACGGGGTCCGCCGCGAAGAGGATCACCTGGCCGAAGCCCCGTGATTCGACCGCGGTGTAGACAGAAAGTTCGAGACGCTCGCGGGCCTCGGGCCACAGCAGCCCACCTGCGCGCACGCTGGGGCCCTCGCCAAAGCGCGCGGCGGCGGCGACGGGATCCCGCGCCAGCAACGCGTGGTCGCCGCCGAACGGCACGGTGAGGCGACGTGGAAGCCCCGCGGTCAGCCAGTGGCGCGGCGCAAGTTCGGCGACAAGGTGCACCCCCGCGGGGGCAAACCGGCGCAGCCACTTTTCGCGGGACTCGGCGCCGTCCGCCAGCTCTTCACCTTCCGCGACAAAACCCCCTTCGGCGGAGCTGAGTCCACCGCTCCAAAGCTGCGTGAAGTCCCAGGGGCCGTCGCCTGCGCCCAGTTCGCGCCGTGCGGCGGCGCGCCACGCCGGGAGTTCTTCGAGCACCGCGCCGCGCTCGCGCACGCTGCACAGGTCGAGGTCCGGGTCGGCGACCGCGACCGCGGAGCTGCCCATCGCGATGAGCGTGCCGCCGGCTGCGATCCACGCACGCAATGCGTCCGCGTGGGTCGCGAGCAAACTCGCAAGGTCGCTGGCCGCGGGGGGGACGATCAGGGTGTTGTAGCGCCGCAGGTCGTGCTCGCCGAGCGCCTGAGCGTCCAGCATCGTGACCGGCGCGCCGAGCCGCCGATCGAGGTGGTGCCAAACGTGGCCGAATCCGTCCGCGGCAGTGGGAGCGTTGGCAAGGAGCGCGATGCGCGGCCGCTCGAGTTGGCGGAAATGGCCCCCGCCGAGGTCGGGCCCAGCATCGGGCGATCGCGACGTCCCCAGTGCCCAGACCACCCCGCGCGCCGACTGGGCTGCGCGTTCGACGCGGCCGTCGAAGTCCGCGCCATTTTCGTGCCGGCGCAGGATCAGACTGCCCGCGGGCCAACTGCGACCAGCGGCGGTGAAGGGCAGCTCCGCGTGGTGCACGACGAGCGCCAGCTCCATCGCTGCTATCGCGAAGCGTGGTGCCGCGTCGAGATGCCCGTCGATCGCGTACGCGACCGGCTCGCCCGCGTCCGCGGCGAGGGGAACGATCGCACCCACGGTCGGCGCAGCAAACAAACCCCGTTCCGCGCGTGCGGTGGCGAGCTCCGCGGCGCTGGAAAGGCGTCGGTGCCGTGCCTGCGTCGCTTCGCCCCAAGACCCTTCGAGGCCAAACGAGTGCACGACGGACCACGACGTGCCGTCGTAGATCTTCGAGCGGCCAAAGCGCTCGAGTTCTGTGCGCTCTTCGGCCAGGTAGGCATCCGGAAGGCGCGGGTCGAGTTCGAAAAGCGCGCGCACGAGCCGACCCTGGGGTTGGGCCGCGGCGATACGCAGCGCGCCGGGCGCACGCTCGAGGTCGGCGCCGGTCGCATCCTTCGTCGCAACGGCTTCGTCGAGGAAATCGACTTCGATGTCCTGGGCGACCAGCGTTTCGACGAGCAGCGCGAGGCGCTCGGGTTCGGATTGCGCCGACACGTAAAAGACGGCCGCGCCCTCGGCCGCGAGCGGCGCTCTGCGCGCGGCGATCCAGTCCGCGAGGATCGCCGCGCGGTTGGCGCGCAGCGTTTCGACGTTGGCCAGCGTTGCAGCGACCTGGCGGTGGACCGATTGACGGTAGGGAACGATTTCGCCGCTGGCGCGCTGCACCGGTTGCCCGCCGCCGCGGGCCATCTCGTACAGCATGCCGATCGCGCCGTTCAAAGAGCCCCAGGCGTCGGAGTAAAACGGCGCCCAGGCATCCGCCCATTCCCGCGTGTAATAACTCCAACCAAACCCGTCGAAGGCCTTGGCCGCGCCCGCGGCGAGTTCCGTTTGCCACACTCCGAGTTCGCTCGGAAGCAGCGGGTTATGCGCGGCCGCTTGCGGATAAAACAAGAACGTGTCAAGGGGCGTCATTTCGTGCCCGTCGACGAACAACTGCGGCATCCACGCGAGCACGGCCCGCCAGCGCGCGCGGGTCTCCGCGCCGATGCCGAGCAACCAATCGCGGTTAAGGTCGAAGAGGTAATGGTTGCCGCGCCCGAACGGCCACCGGCCGCGCTGCATTGCCGCGTGGTCGAACGTGGACGCGTGACCGCGAAGCTCCTCGAACTGGTTCAGGATGCGTTCGCGGCCATCGGGATTGAGGCACGGATCGATGACGAGGACAACCTCCTCCAACAGGGTGTCCACATCGGGACTCGTCGCGGCCGCGAAATGCCACACGAGCGCGAGGGCCGCGTCCGTGGCGCTCGTTTCGTCGCCGTGGATGCCATAACCGAGCCACGCGATGGCCGGAAGGTCCATGGATGGCTCCACGTCGCCCGCCCGCGGTCCACCGTCGAGGCCCGCGAGTCGGCGCAGTTCCGCGCGCACTTCGGCGAGGCGCGGCCGCCAGCGCTCGCCGGCGATGACCGCGAGGACAAGTTCGCGGCCCGCGTGCGTTTGCCCGTAGGACTCCACGCTGAGCCGCGGCGAAAGGCCGTCCCAAAGACGCAGCGCGTGGAGGATCTCGCCATGGCGGGCCGCGCGGCTCCCCATTGGCTGCCCAAGCAGGAGGTCGGGGCTGGGCAGGGTGTCCGAGTGCGTCGATGCGGGGAAAAAGTCGGCGCTCCAGCGCGCCCCGTCGGGGTCGCCGCGCTTCAGCACGACCCCCGGCGGCACGTCCCCGGGCCACGGGGTTTGGGCGCTGTGTGTGTTCGCGAAGGCCGCGTGAGCGAGCGCCAGGGCGAGGGCCAACGCGATCGGCTGAACAGCGTGAGGAATGGGCATGGTTCGGGGTGCCGGTGGGTTGCCGTGGACGGCGGCAGGCTACGGAGTCTACGGCGGTGAACGGACGGACGGCGCGTGGAGTACAACGCCGAGATGGAGCCGATATTCGTTCCCCATCGCGATCGTTACCGCCCCGCGGGCGCGGCGGAAGATGCCGCCCGGGCGTGTTACGAGGTCCTGCGCCAGAGGCGCAGCGTGCGCCAGTTCAGCGACGAACCGGTGTCCCGCGCCACCATCGAGTGGATCGTGCGCGCGGCGAGCAGCGCTCCCAGCGGCGCGAATAAACAGCCCTGGCGTTTTGTCGCCGTTGGAGATCCCGCGTTGAAGCACGCAATCCGCGCCGCCGCACAGGCCACGGAGCGCGAGTTCTACCAGTCCCGGGCGAGCGCGCGCTGGCTCCTCGACCTTGCGCCGTTTGGCACCGACGAAGACAAGCCGTACCTCGAGGTTGCACCCTGGCTGATCGTCGTGTTCCGGCTGGTGCGCGGCGACGACGGCGGCCAGGTTTATTACAGCGAGGAATCGGTGGGCATCGCAGTGGGCATGCTCCTCGCGGCGGCGCAGTACGCGGGGCTCGCGACGCTGACCCACACGCCGAGCCCGATGGGGTTCCTGGGGCAGTTGCTCGGACGGCCGGCGCACGAGCGCGCGTACATGCTCATCCCCGTCGGCTATCCGGCCGCGGATTGCCAGGTGCCCGCACACGCGCTCGAGCGTCGCCCGCTCGAAGAGACCCTCGTGTTCGACCGCCCCGTCGGCGGCTGAGCACAGCCCGCCCCCGTGGCCCACGGACGCAATCGGGGGATTTCCGTCAGCGTCGGGTCGGCGTGCGCCGAATCTGGCCCTGCGGGGTGCGCCCGCCCGCCCGTCCTCGGAATCCGCGCGCCCGGGAAATTGCCGTGTCCGCGGAAATCGCCGCCACCGCGCGCGGCTCGGGTTACGCTTTGCGCCCGAAACCCCCATGTGGCAGACACCGCACACTGCGCCTGCGCGCGCGCTTTTATGCCTCTTGGCCGCGGCACTGTCGTCCGGCTGTGGTCGGGGGAGCGCGCAACCCAGCGCTGCCGCGAGCGCAGCGGGGACGGACGTGCGCCAGTCGTCGCCCCCGTCTAAACCCAGCATCGCAGCGGCGGACGCGGATGCGGATGCGTCTGCGGCCGCGGTCGTGCACGCGGTGGCGAACGGGGTGGCGAACGGGGTGGCGAACGGGGTGGCGAACGGGGGTGGGCGCGGCACGGCGCTCGCGGCGCCCAAACGGCCGGTCGTGCTCGTGCGCGACGTCGAATTCCTGACCCAAGGGGTCGTGGACCGACTGACGGCGCTCTCGAGCAAGATGCAGATCCGCGACTTCACCGGCGCAGCGGATTGGTTTGCAGACGACTTCCTCGGCCACGATCCGTTTTCCGCGCCGCAGGCGAGCGCAGTGGCCCTGCCGCGCGGCGCGACGTCGAAAGCGCTCGATCCCCTGCGGGCGCGCGCCGTGGACCGGGCCGGAATGCTCGATGCGTGGCGTGCGCGCATCGGCCCCTGGCGCCGGGTCGAGCATGTGCACCTGAAAGTGCGTGGCGCGGAGTTCGAGCAGACCAAACCGCCCAGTTGGGGCCGTGTCGACGTGTCGCTCGAACTGATCGGCGAAACCGCGACCGGCGGGCGGGAATCGCTGCGCGGACGGATGTGGCTCGGCGTCGTGTATTCGCCCGCGGGATGGCGGGTCGGCGGGCTCGAGCTGCGCGAACTCGAGGTGCGCCACCAGCGCGAACCGATGTTCACCGACGTCAGCCGCTCCGCGGGTGTTGCACACGCGGGATTGAGGTTTGGCCGTCCGGGCCACGACAGCGACGGGTGGCAGGGCCTCGCGGTCGCGGATGTGGATGGCGACGGATGGCTCGATGTGTTCGTGCCGAGCTCGCTGCGCAACTTCCTCTACATCAACGGCGGGGATGGGCAGTTC
Organism: Planctomycetota bacterium; assembly: GCA_038246255.1. Taxonomy (GTDB): domain Bacteria; phylum Planctomycetota; class UBA1135; order UBA1135; genus RI-242. The sequence continues at coordinate 19,859 of JBBRWC010000019.1, read as the reverse complement.
ACCGAGCAGGCCGAGGCCCGCGGTGTCGCGCTTCCCGGCGGTGGCACGGGGCCCGTGTTCTTCGACGTCGACGGCGATGGTTGGGTCGACCTGTGCCTCGGCTATTACGGCCGCGAACTTCCCGACCGCTCGATTGAAGGCAGCCCCGTGCGTTATTTCAGGAACGCCGGCGAGGGGCGCTTCGAGGACCGCACCGAAACGATGGGCGAGCGTGTGGTCACGGCGGCGTCGTCGCTCGTGGCGTTCGATTCGCAGGGCGATGGCTGGCTCGACCTGTTCGTCGCCGCGTACGGGCGCATGGACCGCGCGCGCAACGATTCCTGGCTTGAGGCGACCAACGGCGCGCCAAACCACTTGCTCGTCAACGTCGCAGGCGAGCGGTTTGTCGACCGTACGCGCGAAGCGGGCCTGTTCGACACGCGCTGGACTTACGCGGCCGCCGCTGCGGACTTTGATCGCGATGGACGCCAGGACCTCTATGTCGCCAACAACTTTGGCTCCAACCGCCTTTTTCGCAACGTCGGGGATGGGCGCTTCGAGGACGTCGCCGAGAAGCTGGGAGTCGAAGAGCGCGGCAACAGCATGGGCGCGTTGTGGGGTGACGTGAACTCCGACGGTCGCCTCGACCTCTACGTTGTCGGGCCGGAGTCCGCCGCTGGCAAGCGCGTCCTCGGGCGCGTCGAGGGTGGGGCACGCGACGCCCAGGTCCGCGAACTGATGCGGATGGCCAACGGGAACGGACTTTTCCTCGGCAGCGACAGCGGTTTGGAGGATGGCCCCGACGACTATCCCGCTCGGGATGCGGGTTGGGCCTTCGGGACGGTCCTCGCCGACCTCGACCTCGATGGCCATGCGGACGTGTTTTGCGTCAACGGCTTCGTGACCGGCGATTTGCCGGAGGACACATGAAGTGCTTTCTGGCGCCACGTGGTGGCGTCTTCCTTGGACCTCCAGGTGGAGCACACCCACCGCGACGAGGAAATCGAAGAAGGGTTCATGCATCCCTGGGCGCGGGAGATGTACGGACGCGGCGTCACGTTCAACGGCAAGGAGCGCGACAAACTTTTCCTCGGGCGCGGCGACGGCCGCTTCGATGACCTCTCCGACCTGTCGGGAGCGGACTCCGGATTGGACGGCCGCGGACTCGTGGCGGCGGATTTCGACGACGACGGGGACCTGGATCTGTTTGCGCACCATCTGCAGCGCGGTCGACACGCGCTCCTGCGCAACGAGTTGGGGGACGGGGTTAGCTTCGCGAAGGTGCGGCTCGCGAACGACGGGCCGAACTGGGAAGGGGTCGGCGCCACCGTGACCGCGTACGCTGGCGGAGCTGCGACGAGCCAGGTGGTTGCGCGCGGTGCAGGGTTCATCTCCTGCGGGCCCGCGGAGCTCGTTTTCGGGCTCGGCGCGGCGAAGTCGGCGACCCTCGAAGTGCGCTGGCCGGACGGTGTCGTCGAGGCCTTCGGGTCGGTGGATCGCGGCGCGCGCGTGTTGCTCGAGCGCGGCGCCGGCGAACCCAAGGCGCTGCCCGCCCGCCCTACGCGCCTGCGCGACCCCTTGCCGGCGGGTTTGGACCTCGACGTCGGGGAACTCGGCCCCGACCTCGTGCTGTCGGATCGCGACGCTGCGCCCCTGCGGCGCAGCATCCGCGAACTCGGCGCCGAGCGCGGCCTTCTCGTGCACTTTTGGGCCAGTTACTGCGAGCCCTGCGTGCGCGAGCTGGCGCGCCTTGGCGAGCGCGCCGGGGACCCGGACGGTCCCGCGGTGCTCGCGATTTCCGTCGACGCGCGCGGGGATTGGGAGCGTGCGGCTGCGCTCCTTGAGCGCTCCACCCAGGGACGCGTGGCCGCCCACTTCGTCTCCCTTTCAGACGCAGACAATGCGGGCGGGCTGGACGATCTGGTCGACCTCCTGCGCCTCCCAATCCCGACCACACTGGTGTTCGACCAGGAGGGCCGTCTCGTCCGGGTCGACCGCGGTGTGCCGGATTGAGGGCCCGCGGCGCGGCTGGCCGTCCCCCGATTGGAGCGTGTCCTGCGCCGCCGGTATGGTGGAGTGGCTTGCACGGCCGATCCAAACGGCGAGCCACTGCCTCGCCGGCCCCCCGACCCACGACGGAGCCGAAGCTGAAGCCCCCCCACGCCATGTCCCACCCGTTGCGCCCCCTGCTGGCCATCGCCCTCCTTGCGACCCTCGTGTCATGCGCCACATCCCAGGGACCGGGCATCGGCCAGCTCGCCCAGGAAGTCAACGCGACCCGCATCGCGCCGGAATCGGTCGTTGCGCCAGGGGACCAACTCGAGCTTTGGCTGCCCGGTGAGGACGTCGGCGGGGTGCCCGTGCTGGTGCTCGAGGACGGCACGGCGGCATTTGGGGTCCTTGGCACCCACGAGGTGGCGGGGCTCCTCATGCCTCAACTGGAGGAGCGCCTGGCGCAGGTCTACGCTGAGCGCTTCGGGGCGGGCACGATCGCCGTGGGTGTGCGCCTGCGCGGCATCCGCAACGTCAGTGTGCTCGGCGAGGTTGCGACCCCGGGCGCGATCGAACTGCGCGCGGACGGGCTCCTGACGCTGCCCGAGGCCCTCGCCCGCGCCGGTGGCTTTTTGAAGAACTCCGCCTGGCTCAGCAACACCCTCCTGGTGCGGTGGGATCCGGTGTCCCAAAAGCAGATGGCCTGGAAGATCGACGCCCGGCCCGAGTTTTGGGGCGATAAGGAAGCGATCTTCCTGCAGCCCTACGACCTGATCTACGTGCCCAACACGCCGATCGACCGCGTGGGCATCTGGATGGACAACTACATTCGACGGATGATCCCGTTGCCCGTGGTGATCCCGACGACCTGACCCGCGCCGCCCGCGCGCCCCCCTTGGCGCCCGGGCGCGCTCTCCCCCCCTCACAGCTTTGCGCAACGAACTCGAGGAAGACCCGTCGTCGGACGACGGCAGTGCCACCGCCTTCGACCTGCAGGAGGTCGTGATTTTTGGCCTCCTGCGCTCGCGCATCACGGTCTTGATGTGCGGTTTGGCGGGTTTTCTAGGGGGGCTTCTGTGGGGTGCGAGCCAGCCCAACACCTACCGCTCGGACGCGAAACTGTTGCTGCGCATCGGCGAGCGCGAGCAGGTGACGTCGGAGTCCGTGTTGGGACCGCCAAACGCGCGTGAAACTCGGCCGACGATGGAGGACGAGCTCCACCTGTTGCGCGACGAGCGCATCCTGAAGGAGGTCGTCGCGGAGCTCGGTGCCGACTACATCCTCGCTCCGCCCGACCCGAGCCGATTCGACTCTGACGAAACGCCGCTGCACGTGCTCGTGATGCACCAGTTGCAGTCGCTGATGATCGCCATGCGCGCGGGCTCCCCCGAAGGCGCGGTCGAGCCGGGTCCCGGAATGGAGCGCACGGCGGTCCAATCCCTGCGGTTCGCCACGTCCCTGCGCGCGGAGTTTGGCTCGAACGTGATCAGCGTATCGCATACGACCACGGCGCCGGAAAAAGCACAGCGCATCACGAACGCCCTCGTAGACGCCTACATCCGCCGCCACCGGGAGCACTTTTCCGTGCAGCGGCGTGTCGACCCGCTGAAGGACAAACTGTCCGCGGTCGAAAACCGCGTGGACCAAGCACGCCTCGTCAAGAAGACACACATCGCGGACTGCGGCCTCGTCGCGATCGACAGCCAGGGTGAATTGCTGGTGCGCGAGCGCGAGAACCTGCGCGCGGAGCTGTTTGCCGCAGAGACGCAACTGCGCGAGAACGCGGCCCTGCTCGAAGGGCTTGCCGCGTTGCTGGCGCGCACACCGCCGCGCGAATCGGTCCTGATTTCCTCGCGCACGGTACCCAACCCCGAGTATTCGGCCCTCGAAGCCGATTACAACGCGCTTCTGCAGCGCAAGCGCGACCTCGCCAGCCAGCGCCTCGTCGCGAGCGAGCGCCTGAAGCGCGAAAACGATCTCGACATCGATATCACCGATTTGCTCGCCCGCATGCGCACCACACCGCGCGAGGTCAGCGACGGGCAGGAAATCCGCGAGGAGCGCGACAACCCGCTCTACCCGAGCCTCGTCAGCCAGCAATCGCAACTCCAGGTTGCGGAGCGCGGCCTGCGGACGCGGATCGAGAACTACGTCGCCGAGCTCGAGCGTGTCCAGGAGCGCTACAAGGTATGGCAGGTGTGCACCGACCTGCACGAGCGCATGGACCAGGAGATCCGCCGCGAACAGGCGGCTTTCGAGGACATCGCCGCGAACTTCAACCGCATGGAGCTGCTCGCGGGGATCGACCTGCAGGGCGAAACCAACCTGAGTGTGCTGCAGCACGGCAGCCTGCCCGCGGACAAGGAAGGTCCAGCGCGTGCGAAGCTGCTGATTGCGGGCATCCTGGGTGGCCTGATGCTCGGCTGCGCCCTCGCGATCGGCCGTCAGCTGATCGAGCCCCGTGTGCGTTATCCGGGCGGGGCCGCCCGGATCCTTGGTCTTCCGAGTCTCGACGTGGTGCCGGAGCTGCGCACCGCCCGCGAGTTGAAGGCGCGCGACGCGCGCACCTTCGGCTCGGACGGGAGGGCCGCGTGAACGGCGCCGCCGCGGGCGCGCCGTCCGGACACCGCGCGCCGATCGAAGCGCTGATTGCCGAACTGGGCGGACGCGCCGAGTCCCTTTGGACGCGCCTTGCGCCGCGTGCGGGGCGCTCGTCGGCCCGGGTGCTTTTTACGGCAGTCGAGCCGGGTGCCGGCACGACGCTCCTTGCTTGCGTGACCGCCTGGGAGCTCGCCCAGAACTTGCGCCGGCGCACCGTTCTCCTGGAGGCCAACGTGCACCGACCCGCGGCGGCGGCTTACTTGGGTGTGGCGCCGATCGCGGGCCTTTCGGACCTTTTGGACGGGCGGGCGGACTTCGCACGCTGCGTGCGCGACGTCGACCCGGGCAAGTTTCTGCGTCTCGTGCCCGGCGGCACCCCGCGCGCGGCCATCCCGGGCGAACTCCTGACGCCGGGCGCGCGCAACACGTTCGCGGAACTCGCCGCCGACACCGAAGTTTTGATCATCGACGCGCCCGCCCTGTCCGAGGGGCCCCAAGCGCGCCTCATGTTCGATCAGGTGGACGGCGTGGTGCTCGTGCTGCGCGCGCGCCGCACGCTCAAACGCGACCTCGTGCGCGCGTCGGAACAAATCGAAGCGGCCGGCGTGCCTCTTTTGGGCGCAATCCTGAACCGCTTCCGCCCGGAAGCGCGCTTCCTCGCCCGCTGAACGTTCCGGCGAAGCACGCGTCGGACGCGCATGCCGTGCGGGCGCCGATGGCGAGCGTGCAGTTTCGCGACGCAACCGTTGCCACGCCAAGTGGCCGGGCGAGGGACGAGGACACCCCTGCGGGCTGCCCGCGCCCCGGATTTTGGATCAGTCGTACTCGACGACGAGCCCCTGCTGCCCGATCGCGAACCCGTGATCGACCGCGTCGAAGCTGACCGCGACAATCGACGTTTCGGTCATGCTCTTCGGGACAAACCCGTTCGACGGGACGAGGGCGTCAGCGAAGTCGCTTCCTGCCCACCCGACGATCAGACCGTCATTGACCGCGACGACGATCCGCGTTCCGCCACCAAGGATGGCGACGTCGTTCAACCGCGTTGCTCCGATCAGTCCGCTCAGGTCGACAACCTGGAAGCGCGTACCGTTGCGAACGAGCACAAGCCCGGCCGCCCCGGCGGCGATGGCCCGCGATCCATCGCCAAACGTCGCAACCGCGTTGAGCGCCTGGGTGCTGGGCGGGCTCGAGATGGCGACCTCGGCCCAGTTGGCGCCGCCCGTTGTCGTCCACCAGGCCTTCATCCCACCGGTGACGGCATAACCCGTATCCGCGTCGAGGAAAGCGAGCCCCAGCACGGGGTGGTCCGTGTCGGGCAGTTGCGCTCCCACCCAACTGAGATCGCCGTCGAAGAGGACGCCGGCGTCCGTGCGGAACACGGTGCCGCTGTAGCCCCCGATGTAGGCAACATCGGTCGTGCCCGCGAACGCCAGGGATTTCATGATCGTGTGCGCGGTCGTGTTGGGGGTCCACGTGTCACCTTGATCGTCGGTCCGAAGCAACAGATCGTTTGTCCCGAACGCAAGGCCATACGGACTCGCCGACTTCTTGGACAGCGCGATGCGCTCCATGTAGTCCGTGTTCGAGTCGCCGGCGCCGAAAAAACGGCCTTGCCATTGCCCAGCGCAGCAACACCGTAGAACGTCTGCCAGCCTCCCGTTCCGCTGATCCAGAGGGCCTCGACGATCGGATCGATCGGGACGGCGTAGTCCACGTGCGCCCACGAAGCGCCCGCGGTGGTCGTGTGGAACACGTGACCGTTGTTCGTGCCGTTGCCACCTACGAGCCAACCTTCGTTGCCATCGAAGGACATCGACCACAGCTCCAGGTCGCCGGCGGCACCGGCAGCCCCGCAGTAGTGGCTGCTCAGGTTCCCGAGCGTCCACGACACACCGCCGTCGTCCGTGAGCAGAATGCGTCCGTTGTCGGCGCTGACGATGCCGTTGTCGCTGTCGAAGAAGTGGATGCGGTAGATGTCGCCGGGCTCGTTCAGGATGGATGAGCCGTTGGTGATGTCGAAGAAGGTGGTCGGCAGCGCGATGGACGCCCAGGTGACGCCGCCATCGTCCGTGGCCGCAAGGGTTCCCTCTTCACCGACGCAAATGCCGTTGAGCTCATCGAACATCCAGATGTCGTAGAGCGACGCCGCTTGGCCGTTGCGGTTGAGGACGGGGTCTGCGTAGTTGAGGTGGAACCAGACGTCGCCCCTTGTCGTCGACTTCACGACGTTGCCGTCGCTACCCACGGTCCAGACGGCCTCCTCTGAGAGCGCGAACGTGTGGCGAAGCTGTTTTCGGACCGTGTCGGGGGTGGAGGATTCGTTCCAAGTGATTCCGCCGTCGGTCGTGAAAAGCGCGCCCCCTCCGTCACGGGTTACGAGACCTTGGTAGGAGTTCAGGAACCGCACCGCGTAGTTGTTGCCCGGTCCGCGGCCCTGGAAGGACCCGGGAACGCGGGGAACAGAAGATTTGCAGACTTTGCCCCCCCCAACACAGCCATTGCAAGGACAAACTTGGAACAATCGCTTGCCGACCCAAGCTGGCCCCCTCGAGACGGACTCCCCATGGATCTGGTTGCCCCTGCCTTGCACGTTGCTGTTTCGGCTCTCCCGTCGATCGCGGGTGTGTCGCCGCCCGCGGGTGGGTCCCCCGAGTTCGCGGGGTCTCGTGCGCTGACACCCGTCGGCCTCGTCGCCAATCGGGGTCAATGGGCTGACGAGGTTCGGTTTTGGGCGCGGGCGCCGGCGGTGGAGCTCACGCTGCTCGACGATGCGATGGTGTTTAGAGGGGCGGAGGGTGTGGTGACCCTGCGGCTTCCGGGAAGCGCCGCGCGGATCGACGGCATGGGCCAGCTTGCGGGTCGCACTTCCTTCTTTCAGGCCAGCGGTTCGGCCAGCGACGTGCCGACCTTCGCCTCGGTGATCTATCGCGACGTTGCACCGGGCATAGACATCGCCGTGCGGCCCGACGGTGTGTCGTTTGCCTATGACCTCCTTCTCGCGCCGGGTGCGGACTTGGCCAGCTTGGTCCTTGGCGTCGAAGGGGCCATCGCCATGGAGTTGACGCAGGGCGGTTCGTTGAAGTTGCTGCTCGAAGGCGGCCCGGTCGAGCAGCGTATCGGTGCGTGTTGGCAAGTGGATCCGCAGGACGGATCACGCACGCCGATCGACGTCGTGTACCGGCGCAACGCCGATTCTCCGCCGTTCACGTTTGGGTTCAGCGCGCCCGATTGGGATCCCGCGCGGCCGCTCGTGATCGACCCGACGCTGCTCTACTGCACCTACCTTGGTACGGCGGACTTCGAAGAGCCCGTCGACATCGCCGTGGACGCGCAGGGAAGTGTCTACGTGCTCGCCAAGGCGACGGCGTCGATGCCAGCGTTCCCTGGTGTGATTCAGCCATCCGCTCACCCCGGACCCGCGGTTTGGCTGGGCAAACTCAGCCCCGATGCGACGCAGTTGGAGTGGGCCACGTTCCTCGACGGTTCCGACACGGACCTGCCGCTATTCGTGCAGGTCGATACCGATGGATCGGTCGTCGTCATTGGACGGACGTGGTCCGACGACTTTCCGCTTCTTGTGGGCAGTCTTCAATCCGAACTGCACGGACCCAGTGATATTTTTGCCCTGCGGCTGACTTCGGATGGCACGAGCCTGATCCATTCGACCCTGCTTGGCGGCAATGGACACGACGAAGCGGAGTCCGCAGCGTTGTTGCCGGATGGCAGCGTCGCACTCGCCGTCCGGACGCTTTCCTCCGATCTCAACGCCACCCCCGGCGCCTTCGACACGGTCAAAAACCCTCAAGACCGGATGATCGTGCGCCTGAGCGCCGACTTGTCGGAGGTGGTGTTCGCGACGTGGTTTCCGATCGCGCGCATCACTGCGCTGGCGAGCGACCCCGATGGGAACGTGTACTTCACAGGCAACAGCAACTCGACGACGGGGCCCGTGCCTACCACGGCGGGTGCTTTCCAGACTTCGCCTGCGGACTCGACCGACGCGGTGGTGGGCAAGCTCGATCCCACCGGCTCGCAGCTTCTTTGGTGCACCTACGTCGGTGGAAGCGCCGCGGACACACCCTGGGGCCTTGCGGTCGATGCCGCGCGGGCCGTGTACATCGTGGGGCAGACGCTGCCCACCTTCTCCGACTATCCGACCACGGTCGGTGCGTTTTCCAACTTCCCCACGGCATCCGGCAATGGCTTTGCGACCAAGATCTTGGCCGACGGGTCGGGACTCGTGTGGTCGACCTACATCGGTGGAGGCGGCGGGGGTGGCGGGTTCCTGGCGTCGGCGCTGGTGGACGCCGCCGGCAACCTGACCGCGGTTGGCAGTCAGAACCAACCTGGTTGGCCGACAACTCCGGACGCGTTGTTCCAGAATTATATCGGCGCGTTTCCCTCACCGGATGTTGTCGTGACCAAGTTCGACGTCCTAGGGTCGACTCTGCTCTATTCGACATTCATCGGTGGTGAGGCGACGGACTACCTACCGAGTGCCGCTATGGATTCTTTTGGGCGTCCACACGTCGCGTTCCACACGTCGTCGACAACATTGCCTATAACTCCCGCCGCACACCAACCCGCGTTTGGAGGAGTTGTTGACATCGGCCTCGTCGCCTTCGACCTGCCGATGATGCCGTGGCGTCTTGCGGATACGGCATCGAAGAACACACCCCACGTGCCCAATCTCGTAGGGCTCGGAACTCTCGCACCGGGCTCGCCGATGCGCCTGTCGCTGCGCGGCGCCAAACCGTTTGGCTTGGCGTGGCCGGCGATCGGCGTCAGCGCATGGTCGCTGCCGATCCCCGGCTTCGACGGCAAGCTCTATCCTTCGCCCGATTTTTCGCTGCCGGTGCTGCTGGGACCGCAGGGACAACTCGACCTGACGTTCGCGGCCCCGAACGCCGCACTCGACGTCCACTTCCAGGTCGTCGGCTACGACCCCGACGCGCAGGGCATGCTGTACTTCAGCAACGGCCTGCGCACCCACCACTGATGGGCGCCGTCGAGCGGGCCGGGAGGTCAGTTCGCTCGCGTCGACGCTTCGCTTTGTTCGATGGCGCGACGCAGGCGGCCCGCCAGGACACGCACGTTGGGCTCCAGCACCATGGCGTCGTGGTCGCCGGGCACCTCGATGACTTCGAGGTCGGCCAGGAAAGGTGACCAGCCGTTGTCGGGGTACACGAGTTCGCGCGCGGCGCTCGCAAAACGGCCGTTGCCCAAGTCGTAGCGCCGGTCGAGTTTCGGGCGGTAGAGCACAACGCGGCCATTGAACGGCTGGACGCGGTAGCGGGGCAGCGCCGCGCGGAACGCCGCTTCGATGGTCTTGGAGTGGAACGCGGTCGGCGCGGCCTCGTCGGAAAAGTCGTCGAAGCGGCGGCGGAAGCGCGCGATTTCCCAGCGCAGACGGCCCGCGATGCGCTCGGTCAGGTACTTCGCCCCCTGGGCGCGCAGGTTCTGAGTATGGACCTTCAACTTGTCCGCGCGCGTGAGGACCGGCCGCATGGGGAGCGGGGTGTCGAGCAGCACGAGCAGCGCGACTTCCTCGCCCGCCGAGTTGAGTTGCTGCGCCATCTCGTACGCCGCGAGGCCGCCCCCGGAGAAACCGCCAAGGATGTAGGGGCCGTTGGGCTGGACGCTGCGCAGCTCCTCGAGGTAATCGCGCGCCGCTTCCTCGAACGTGGTGTGGGGTTCGTGGTCGCCGAACAGCCCGCGCGCCTGCAGGCCAAAGACCGGCCGATCTCGGCCGACGAGCCCCGCCAAGTGGCGCAGGTTCAACACGTTGCCGAACATCCCGGCCACGAGGAAAAATGGAGTGCGCTCGCTGCCTTCGGCGGGGTGCATCGGCACGATGTGGACATACCGCCGCGGCCGTGCGGCGGGCGCGGGTGCCGCTGCTCCCGCTTCCGCGGGTGCGGGCACACTCGCCCCGAGGGTTTCGCGCAGCAGATCGGCGACCCGCGCGACCGTGGGTGCTTCGAAGAGCACGGAGATCGGGTAATCGACGTCGAATGTCTTGCGGATCTTCGCGAACAACCGCACCGCGATCAGGGAGTGTCCGCCGAGGTCGAAGAAGCTGTCTTCCACGCCGACGCGGTCGACACCCAGGAGCTCTTGCCAATAACCCACGAGGGTGCGCTCGAGGTCGTCCCGCGGCTCGACGTAGGCGCTATCGAGCTCCGGGCGCGCGAAACTCACGGTTTCATCGGTGCGCGCCGCGCGTGCTCCAAGCTCCGTTTGGCGCACAAGCGCCACGAGATCCATGGAGCTGATGATCGGTGTGCGCTCCTGGCCGTGGTCGATCAGGTTCAACAGTTCCCGGGCTCCAACTTCCGGCGGTATGCCCTGGGTGATGTTTTCGGCGAGCACACGCTCCGCCGCGGACTGCGGCCGGTCGCCGCCCGGACCCCGTTCGTCGAACTGCAGCTCCGCGGCGCGCGCCCGCTTTGCCAGCGCAACATCGGCACCGACGTCGAGGCGCTTCATCGCGAAGTCCTCGACCTCGACGAGCACGTTGCCCTCCGGATCGGTGAGCGTCGCATCGAGGCTGATGACACCGCTTGATCCGCGGCGGGCGGGTCGGATCCGGGCGTGCGCGAAGATGCGCGCGGGCAAGTCGCCGTGGATGCGGATGCGCCGGTAACTGACCGGCACCCACAGGGCGCGGTCGTCGTACGCGGCGGCGGCCTCGAGGCCGAAGCCCGTCGCAAGGTCGAACAGCGCGGGGTGGAGGCGGAAGGCCTCTAGGTCGGAGCCAAAACGCGGATCGAGCGCGATCTCGCCCAAGCCCTCCTCGGGGCCGATCCACAGCGTGCGCAGCACGCGCCAGCGGGCGCCGAACCCAAGGTGCGCAGCCTGGCGCGTTGTGATGTGCCCGTTTGGCTCCGCGCGCCGGGCGAGGCCAAAACGCGCGCGCGCGCCGTCCAAGTCGAAGTTCTCCGGCCGCGCGAGCGGCGCGAGCTGCAGTCGGGCCTGCGCGTGGGATTGCCAGCCGCTGCGGCCGTCGTCGAGCGTCGTCAGACTCTGGACATCGAGTGCGAATCCCTCGTCGTCCGGCTCGAGCCGCACACGAACGCGCGTTGCGCCCTGATCGGGCACCACGAGCGGCCGAAAGAAGGTCAGGTCGGCGATCTGGAAGGGACCGCGCTCGCCGATTTCGTCGAGCGCGGCACGCGCGAGCTCTACCGTTCCGCTGCCGGGCAGGAGTGCCGTTCCGTGGCCGCTGCGATGCTGGTCGAGGACCCACTGCGATGCGGCCGTCCAGGCCGACTCGAGCACCGTGGTTCCGCGCCCATCGCCGCGCCGCGTCGTGAACATCGGATGGCGCGCGGGCAAGAGCCGCGGCCCGGCGGCGGAGCGCGCCTGCAGCGCACCCGCGGCCATGCCAACGTCGCTCCACACACCCCAACCGACCGCGGCGTGGTACGTGCTCGACGGGGACCGGCTTTGTGCAAAAGCGTTGAGGAATGCGTTGGCGGCGACGTAATCCACCTGGCCGAGCGGAGCCGTGGCCGCGCTCGTCGAGGAATAAGTGACGAAGAAGTCGAGATGGTCCCCGCGTAGGAGTTCGTCGAGCACCTGCGTGCCGTGGACCTTGGGCGCGAGCACGGACTCGACGGATGCCTGGTCCTTTGCGGCGACCAGCCCGTCGTCGATCACACCGGCGGTGTGCAGCAAACCGTGGATGGCGCCGAAGCGGCTGCGCGCTTCCGCCAGCGCCGCGCGCATTTCCTCGATGTCGGTGACGTCCGCGCACAGGCACAGAACTTCGGCGCCGAGTGCCTCCAACTCCAGCAGTTTGCGCAGGCGCACCGCCGCGGGTTCGGCGGGATCCAATGTTTTGAGCATGGACGCCCACCGGTCCCGTTCGGGCATCCGGCTGCGGCCGAGCAGCACGAGCCGCGCTTTTTTCGCGCGCGCGAGTTCACGCGCCGCGGCGAGTCCCAGACCACCCAGACCGCCCGTGATCAGCACCACACCCCGTTCGCGCAGGCGACCGTTGGGGGCCGCCGAATCCGCGGGGCGAACGGCGCGTTCGAACTCCTGCGCGTAGCGCCGGCCGCCGCGCCACACGATCGTTTCGTTGCCGGGGGCCGCGGCGAACTCGGCCAACAGGTCTTCGACGATCCGCGCCTGCGCAGTGCGGTATCCGCGGCGCGAGGCGAGCACTCCCACGGGTGCGTGGGGAAGATCGACGTCGACGCTACGGCACGTGAGTCCCGGGATCTCGCGCGGCAGGACCTTCGCGGGGCCGAGCAAGGTCGCTTTGTCCGGATGGCGCAGCGCGCCGTCGGCGATGCACTGCATGCCGTTGGCCACTGCGACCATGTGCACAGGCTCGGGGGAACCCTCCCCGATCAGCGCCTGGCCGAGGAAAAACAGGCTCCAAAAGCCCCGTTCCTGGTTGCGGTGGAAAAAGCTCGAACCCGGGCGGAAACTGTCGTCCGAGGTCAGGCTCCAAAGGTGAACGATGCGGTTCGGGAGGCGGCCTTCGTGCGCCAGCTCGTGCAGCAACTGGTCATAACCCGTGCGGCCGTGCTCCGGCGCGACGGTGAACTCGTCCGGCCCAAGGCGGTGGAACGTGTCACCCGCGCGCGCCGTGACCACGTCGCCGCCGCGGCTGCGCAGTTCGTCCACAAGGCGTCGGCCGAGCCCCGCGTCGTCCACGAAGAACAGCCAGCGCCCACCGACAGCTTGGGTGCGCGCGAGGGGCCGCTCGCGCCACATCGGCGCAAAGTGCCAGTCCTCGACGCGGTCCTGTCGAACCAGGTGCTCGGCCGCGTCGGTTCTTTGGGTTTGGCCGGGCTCGATCCAATACCGTTGGCGCTGGAAGGCGTAACCCGGCAGGGGCAGACGCCGGCGCTTTTCGCCTTTCCAGAGCGCGGCCGTGTCGAGCGGGAACCCCGCGGCCCAGAGCCGCCCGTGCACGGCGAGCAGGAAGGCCTCGTCGGCGATCTTTTCGTCCGGATGGCGCAGGGACGAGATGCACACTTGCCCGGGGGTGAGGTCCGGCTGTTGGCGCGCGAGCGAACTCAGCGTGCGACCGGGGCCAACTTCGAGCAAGATGCGCGGGCCCGCACCTGCGAGGAGCGTGCGCACGCCTTGGCTGAACAGGATCGTGCCGCGCAGGTGCGCGACCCAGTAGTCGGGGTCGATCGCCTGGGCCGGTGTGATCCAATCGCCCGTGCGGTTGGAGACAAAGGGAATCTTCGGCGCGTGCAGTCGGATGCTGCGCAGGTACGCGCGGAACTCCTCGAGGATCGGCTCGAGCATGCGCGAGTGCGCCGCGATCGCGATCGGGATGCGCTGCGCCTCGACGCTGCGCTCCGCGAGCCGCCGCTCGAGCAAGGCGAGGCCCGCGACCGGTCCGGACGCGACGCACAGCGCGGGTGCGTTGACGGTGGCAAGATCGAGCTCGCCGGCGAGCAGAGCCTCGAGTTCCGCGGCGGGCAGCGGAACGGAGAGCATTCCGCCTTCGGGGATGGTTTCGAACAGGCGCCCGCGCAGCACGACGAGGCCGAGCGCGTCCTCGAACGACAGCACACTCGCGACGCAGGCCGCGGTGTTTTCGCCCATGCTGTGGCCGATCAACGCGACGGGTTGCACACCGCGGCTCATCCAGAGCTGCGCGAGTGCGTACTCCACGAGGAAAAGCGCCGGCAACTGGAGCGCGGGGCGTTCCAACTCGCGGCGGACCGCAAGAATGTCCCCTTCGGCCGCGAACAGCAGCGGCCCAAGGTCGATGCCGTGGCGCGCCTTGAGCAGTTCGAACCCGCGCTGCATCCACTCGCGGTACACGGGCTCGCGCTCGAACAGCCCGCGCCCCATGCGCGGGTGCTGCGTACCCCCGCCGGGGAACATGAAGACGACGGACGCCGCGCCGGGGGGGGCCTGGTGGGTGAAGATGCGCTGCGGGTCTGAGGCAGCGAGGATCGCGAGCGCTTCCGCGCCGTCCTTGGCCGCGAGCACGCGGCGGTACTCGAACGCGCGGCGGCCGACACTCAGGGTGTAAGCCGCGTCGGCGAGGTCGAGCTCGGGATGCTCGCGCAAGTGGTTCGCGAAGCGCGCCTGGGTCTCCTCTAGCGCAGCCCGCGAGCGAGCGCTGAAGGTCAGCAACTGGTAGGGCTGGCGCGACGGTGCCGCGGCGGTGCGCGCGGGAGCTTCCGTCAGGATGGCGTGCGCGTTGGTGCCGCCGACACCGAGGGAGTTCACCGCGGCGAAACGCGGAGCGCTGCTGCGCGGCCACCGACGCGATTGCGCGGCCACGAAGAACGGGCTCGAGTCGAAGTGGATGTTCGAATTGGCGGCTTCGAAGTGCAGGCTTTGTGGAATCAGGCCATTCTGCAGCGCGAGCGCAGCCTTGATCAGTCCGGCCGCGCCCGCCGCAGTGTCAAGGTGCCCGATGTTGGATTTCACCGACCCGATGGCGCAGTAACCTGATTTCTTCGTGCCACCGCGGTACGCCTGGGTGAGCGCCGCGATCTCGATTGGATCGCCCATTGGCGTTCCGGTGCCGTGGCACTCGACGTAGCCGATCGACTCGGGCGAAACCTCGGCGATCGCGAGTGCTTCGGCGATCGCTGCGCTTTGGCCATCGACGCTGGGCGCGAGGTAACCGACCTTGCCCGCGCCGTCGTTGTTGACCGCCGAGCCCTTCAGGACGGCGTAGATGTGGTCGCCGCCTTCGAGCGCGTCCGCGAGGCGGCGCAGGACGACGATGGCTGAGCCGCTGCCGAACACAGTGCCGCGGCTTTGGTGGTCGAAAGCGCGGCAGTGGCCGTCGGGCGACAGGATCTCGCCCTCCTCGAACACGTAACCCTGTCCGTGGGGGAGCTCAATCGTCACACCCCCCGCGAGCGCCATGTCGCATTCACCCGACAGCAAACTGGCCGCCGCCATATGCACGGCGACGAGCGACGTCGAGCACGCGGTTTGCACGTTGATGCTCGGCCCCTTGAGGTCGAGCACGTAGGAAACTCGCGTGGTCAGGAAATCCTTGTCGTTGCCTGTGTGGCGCAGGAGGAACAAACCGACCTGCTCGACGAGCTGCGGGTTGGTCACCAGGTTGAACGCGAAGTACGCGCCCATGCCACAGCCGCCGAACACGCCGATCGAGCCCTCGAAACGCTCCGGCGGATGGCCCGCGTCCTCCAGCGCTTCCCATGCGGTTTCGAGGAAATGCCGATGCTGGGGGTCGAGGATGGCGGCTTCTTTTGGGCTGAAGCCGAAGAACTCCGCGTCGAAGGATTCCATCTGGTCGATCGGCGCGCCCGCGCGCACGTAGCGCGGATGGTGGAGCAGGTGCGCGGGCACTTTCGCCGCGCGCAGCTCCTCGTCCGTGTAGGTGCGGATCGACTCGACGCCGTTCGCCAGATTCGTCCAGTAGGCGCGCACGTCGCGCGCACCCGGGAGGTGCGCCGCCATACCGACGATCGCGATTTCGTTGCCGTTCTGGCCGGAAGCCGTGGGAGCGCTCATCAGGTGGCCGGGATTCTAGTTGCTGCGCCGCCGGCGTTCGAGCATCGCGCGTCGTTGGGCGGCGCGGTCGAGACCCCGCTGCGCACCCGCGTCCACTTCGCCCGATCCGAGGTGGGTTGCGAGGCCGCGGATCGTGGGGAAGCGGTAGAGGTCCGTCAGAGCGATGGGGATCTCGACCAGATCCTTCAAGCTGCGGTGCAAGCGGACGACGAGCAGCGAGTGGCCGCCGCTGTCGAAGAAGTTGTCGTCCACGCCGATCGAGTCGCGGCCGAGGACCTGCTTCCACAGGTCCACCAGGCGGCTTTCGAGTTCGCCCGAGGGCGGCGCGGCGGGGGTCTTCGCTTCGGCGCGCGACGCGTGTTCGGGCGCGGGCAACACTTTGCGATCGAGCTTGCCGTTGGGTGTGCGCGGCATCGCGGCGAGCTGGGTGAAGAGGCTCGGCACCATGTACTCCGGCAGGTTCCGGCGCAGGTGTTCGCGCAGGACCTCGGAATCGATGGTGCCTGAGCGCGCGACGACGTAGGCGACGAGGCGCGCGTCGCCGGGGCGATCTTCGCGCACCGCTGCCGCGGCCTCGGCAACACTCGGATGTTCGCCCAAAAGGCTTTCGATCTCGCCCAGTTCGATGCGGTAACCGCGGATCTTGACTTGGGCATCCGCACGCCCGAGGAAGTCGAGTTGGCCGTCGGGCCGCCAGCGGGCGAGGTCACCCGTGCGGTACATCCGCTGGCCCGGTCGGAACGGGTCGCGCGCGAACCGCTCGGCGTCGAGTTCGGGTCGCTCGTGGTAACCACGCACGACACCTGCACCCGCGATCCACAGCTCGCCCGCGGCGCCGATCGGCAACGGTTGGCGGGTTTCGTCGAGGACGTAAAAAGCAGTGTTCGCGATCGGACTACCGATGGTGACGGCATCCGGGCGGCGCTCGAGTTGGGCGGTGCTTGACCACACCGTGGTCTCGGTTGGCCCGTACATGTTGGTGACGGTGCCGGGGACCGTCGCGACGAGTTCGCGCGCGAGGTCGAGTGCGAGCGCTTCGCCACCCACGAACAGGTGTTGGATGCGCCCGAGCGCGGCGCGGCTGTCCGGGTCGAGCATCAACATGCGCGCCATTGAAGGTGTGCATTGCAGGTGCGTCACGCCGCGGCGCTCGATCTGAGCGGCAAAGCCCCAATGGGCACCGTCGTCCGCTGCTCCGGGGATCGGCAGCGCGGTGGGTGCACCGCGGCCCTCGGCCCAGCGGCGGCGCACTTCGTTGAGGTCGTGCAGGGCACTCAGCACCTTCTCGGTCGGCACGCCGTAATCGACGAGGCAGCCCACTTCGTCGACACCAATCGCCGCGAGGCGCTCGCACTGGGCTAGCGCCGTTTCGACGCTGCCGAACAGCCCACTGGATTCGAAGTAGCGCTCGAAGGCATGTTCGAGGATCGCGTCCTGTTCCTCGGTGCTCAGCGAGTCGAGGTCGACTTCGGGCAGGGTCGAGCCTGCCGGGCGCTTGAACGCCGGGAAACTCCAGGCGAACTGTTTGACGAGGTTGACGGAGCTGTCGAGGTACGCCTTCATCGGGCCGCGCACGATGGCGCGGACATCGTCGTCGTCCTTGCCCACGAACGTGTGCAGCATCAGCGTCACGACACCGGCGTGCGGGTCGTGGCCCGCGGCGCGGCGCGCTTCACGGTAAATCGCGATCTTTTCGCCCACTTCGGCGAGCGATTGGCCGAGCAGGTGGGTGAGCAGGTTTGCGCCGAGTTCCCCCGCCTGGCGGTAGGTTTCGGGGTTGCCCGCAGTTGTGACCCAGAACGGCAGTTCGGCCTGTACCGGGCGTGGCAACGTCGTGCGTTCGACGTCCTGCCCCATCGGGTTCTTGAATGCCACCGACTCGCCACGCCATAGGCGACGCACGATGTCGATGGACTCAAACATCCGGTTTTTAGCGTCCTTGAACGCTCCTGGATTGAGCACAAAATCGTTGGGTTGCCAGCCGGACGCGAACGAGATGCCGACGCGACCGCCCGAGAGGTTGTCGACGACACCCCATTCCTCGGCGACGCGGATCGGATGGTGTAGCGGAAGCACCACACTGCCCGCGCGGATCCCGATCTGACGTGTTGTTGCCGCCACCGCCGCGGCCGCGATCGACGGGTTCGGGTAGGGCCCGCCGAAGGCGTGGAAGTGGCGCTCCGGAGTCCAGATCGAGCTGAAACCGTGTTGGTCGCCAAACTGCGCGCCTTCGAGCAGCAACCGGTACTTTTGGGGGCCAGGGCCGTCGTCGTTGCCCCACAGGAACAGCGCGAAATCGAGCTTGCGTTGGCGCGCGCCAAAATGCGCGCGGGACGCGGGATTCGCGCCGGCGCCGGCGCGCGCGCGGTCAAGGAAGACCACCACTTCGAAACCGCGTGCGAGCGTCCAGAGCAGCTCGAGCACGGAGATGTCGAACGAGAGGCTGGTCACGGCCAGCCACACACCCGGGTGGTCTCCGGCGCGCCGCGGGATGCGTTCGTCCATCCCCGCGAAAAAGTTGATCGCCTGCGCGTGCTCGACGAGCACACCCTTCGGGCGCCCGGTCGAGCCCGAGGTGTAGATGGTGTACGCGAGGTCCGCGGGGCCGGTGCGGTCCGCCGGGGGCACCCCGGGCAACGCGGTGAGTTCAGCGGCGTCTGCGTCGAGCCGCACGACGGGGCAACCGACATTGGGCAGCAGGCCGTCGAGCCGCGCCTGCGTGACCAGTGCTTTGGCGCCGCCGTCGCTGAGCATGTACGCGAGACGCTCGCCCGGGAACGCCGGATCGAGCGGCAAGTACGCGCCGCCGGCGAGCAACACGCCGAGCACCGCAACCGGAAGATCGAGGGAGCGCTCCACACATACGCCGACACGGTCGCCGGGTCCAATGCCCTGCGCACACAAGCGGTGCGCGAGCTGCGCCGCGCGGGCGATGAGTTCGGCGTAGGTCAGTTGGGAGTGTTCGAACACCACCGCCGTGCGATCCGGGTGGCGCGCCGCCGCGGCCGCGATCGCGGCGTGGATCGTCGCGGGCCCGCCGATCGCCTTTGCGGTGCGATTGAAGCGGAAGAGGACGTCTTCGCGCTCCGACGCGGACAACAGGTCGACGTCCCGCAGCGCGGTCTCACCGGCCTGCGACAGCGCTTGCGCGAACGAGCCGAACTGCCGCGCGAGGACCCGGGCTCCACTGCGGTCGATCCGCGCGCCGTCGCCGACCAGCGCGAGTTGTTTGTCGCCGGTTGCAACCACGAGCGTGAGCGCGGCCGTGCGCGCGCTGCTCTCCGCGGGCAGCGCGCTGCGCCATTCGACCGCAACAGGCAAAAGCCCGCCGCGGGCGAGTTCGGGGTTCGCCGTGAGTTCCGGTTGGCGCGCCACAAGGTCGCGCAGGAAGCCCACACCGAGCGTTTTGGCATCCGTGCGCCAGGCTTCCACCGCGGCTTCGAAGTTCGCGTCCGGCGCGATGTCGAGCTCGATCGGGACTTCCCGCGCCACGAGGCCGGCCGCCCGCGCCGTGAGGCTGCGGTGCGAGGCGGCGTCGTGCCAGCCCAGGTGGAGGCGGTGTTTGCCCGCGATGCGCGCCAGCCAAACGGCAAACGCCGCGCTCGCGCGCGCCGCAAAGTCCGCGGCCTCGAGTTCCGCCCAGGTGGCCGGGCACGGGACCTGCGCGAACGCGGGCTCGGTCGCCGGAGCCGCTGCGGTGGAGGTGCCGTCGGTGCGCGGCGGTTCGACGGGCTCGAGTGCGAGCAGGCGCCGCTGGAAAAACAGTTCGCGGCGCGCCAGTTGGCGGCCGAGGTCGGTGAGCT